>JAZNPG010000113.1:0-85112 GCA_045589555.1 Acutalibacteraceae bacterium | reverse complement strand
AGACAGCGTTCTTGCACAGGATGTTTATGATGCACTTGCCGCAAAGGGCTTAAAGGTCTTTTTTGCAAGAATATCGCTTGAGGATAAACTCGGCAAGATGTATGAGCCCTATATATTTGCGGCGCTCAACAGCGCAAAGGTAATGCTTGCAATCGGCACGAAATATGAGCATTTCCATGCGGTATGGGTAAAGAACGAGTGGTCAAGATTCCTGAAAATCATGGCAAAGGATAAGTCGAAGGCTCTTATTCCCTGCTACAAGGATATGGATGCCTACGATATGCCCGATGAATTCAAGGCATTGCAGGCGCAGGATATGGGCAAAATCGGCTTCATGCAGGATTTGGTCCGTGGTGTGGAGAAGATTATCAAAAGCGAAAAACCGCAAACAAAGGTTGTAAAGGAAACTGCAACAATTGTTCAGAGCAACGCAAACACAGATGCACTTCTTGAAAGAGCATTTATGTTCCTTGAAGACGGCGATTGGAAAAGCGCGGATGAATATTGCGAAAAGGTGCTTGACCTTGAGCCGAAGAATGCGCAGGCATATCTCGGCAAGCTCATGGCAGAGCTGAAGGTCAGAGAAATTTCTGATTTAGAGAAATGCAGTGAGTCTTTTGAAAACAACGGCAACTATCAGAAGGTAATTCGATTTGCAGATAGTGAACTCAAAGAAAAACTGAAAAGCTATCTCAACAAAATCAACACATACTATGAGACTGTTGTTTTACATGAAAAATACAAAGAAGCTATGGCAACAATGAAAAAAGCAAAAACTTCAGATGAATATAAATTTGTTGCAGAGCAATTTGTTGCCTTAGGTAAATATAAAGATTCAGCCGCCTTTGCTGATATGTGTCTGAAAAAATATAACCAGGCCATAGAAACTGAAGCTTTAGAATGTAAGTCTGTTTATGACAAAGCAATTGAAACAGCAGAACACTACAAGAATGATTTTTTTGCAATAAAAGTAAAGCGACTTATGATTGAAGATTCAATTGATAAACTTGAATCTATACATTTTTACAAAGATTCAAAAAATAAAGCGAATGAGTATAGAGATTATCTGAAAAAATTAGATCGAACTCAAGAAAAAAGCGGATGTTATGTTGCAACTGCTGTTTACGGTTCATATGATTGTCCTCAGGTATGGACACTCCGTCGTTATCGTGACAATGTTTTGGCAAAAACATGGTACGGAAAAGTGTTTATATATACCTATTATGCTATCAGCCCGAATCTTGTAAAATGGTTTGGTCATACGGGATGCTTTAAAAAACTTTGGAAAAACAGGCTTGACAATATGGTTTCATCTTTGAATGCGAACGGTTTTGCAGATACGCCTTATGAAGATAAAAAATGGTAAAAGGATTTGCGGTTTTACGGGTAGGGCGGATATTATCCGCCCGAATGGTTTTCGAATTTTCAGGTGGTTCGTGAATCAACCCTATACACAAATTAAACAAAAAACAGGTAAGGGCGAAGCCCTTCCGAAACTATTCGCCATTAACTATTCGTTATTCAATAAAAGCAGGGTGCACTCTTATGTGCACCCTGCTTTTTCATGCCCTGTTATTCTCTTTAATCTTCCTGATTGCGCCTTTTTCGAGGCGAGAAACCTGAGCCTGCGAAATGCCGATTTCGCTTGCAACCTCCATCTGTGTTTTGCCTGCCATAAACCGAAGCCACAGAATCTTTTTCTCCCTCGGGTTCAGCTCGCTGATTGCCTGCTTGAGAAGAATCTCATCAAGCCAGCTTTCGTCAGTTTCCGATGAGCCTATCTGG
Organism: Acutalibacteraceae bacterium; assembly: GCA_045589555.1. Classification (GTDB taxonomy): domain Bacteria; phylum Bacillota; class Clostridia; order Oscillospirales; family Acutalibacteraceae; genus CAG-177. Next base: position 83,327 of record JAZNPG010000113.1, on the reverse strand, counting down.
TCCATAACGTAAATTGTGTCGCCGCCATCGGAATAAACGGGCTCGTTGAGCGAAACGGGTTCAACAATCGCATCGAGCGCAATAACAACGCTCTCTCTGTCCGTGCCGAGCTCTTTAGCGATTTCTTCGGGAGTGGGGTCTCTTTCAAGCTCGTTCATCAGCCTTTCCCGCACCTGCATTGCGTGGTAAGCGGTATCCCTGACGGAACGGCTGACTCTCACGGGATTGTTATCACGAAGATGGCGGCGCACTTCACCGATTATCATCGGGCAGGCGTAGGTGCTGAAACGCACGTCAAGGCTCAAATCAAAATTGTCAATCGCTTTAATCAGCCCTATGCAGCCAACCTGAAAAAGATCATCGGGGTTTTCGCCTCTGTTTGAGAATCGCTGAATAACGCTCAGAACAAGCTTTAAATTGCCCATAACCAGATCCTCACGGGCTTTTTTATCGCCTGCGCGTGCTTTTTTCAGAAGCTCTGTTTTTTCACTCTCCTTAAGCACTTTAAGCTTTGCTGTGTTGATGCCGCAGATTTCAACCTTGTTGAATTGCAAATAATCACCTCAAATGTTTTTCTTGCAATAACAGTATTGCCTGATTCTGGCAGGGTTATCAGCTGCGAACAGGGATAAATCCGAATAAATTTTAAAAAATTTTTTTAAAACAAAAAATCGAGCAAAACAGAGAATAAAAGAGTATTTCAGAGAAAAACGAAGCAAAATATTTGAATTTTCCGAACCGAAACGGATTTTTCACGGATTTATTAAAAAAATTGTTGACATTTGCAGGTTTTTGCTCTATATTTTATATTATACTTTTCTAACGTGACGAACATAATCCGAACCATGTTTTTTATCGGATAATTTCCGTCACTTCTTTGTTAAAATACTCGCAAATCCACAAAGGATTTGCTGCGATTTATACCTCGGATTGCCAAAAATTCTCTCGATAAAAAATCTTCGACCCGAAAGCGAAGGATTTTCAGATGATTTTTGGCGGTTGAGAGTGCCGACGGGCTGACGCCTTTCAAATCCGAAACCACAAAAAGCGCTGAAAAGACTCGTTTTCGGGCAGGTTCGGAATATGCTCGGCACGTTATGGTAAAGCATTAGTGGTTTTGCCGTTAAAAAGTGATATGATTAGCCGTTTTTTGTCCGCTTGTTCGGCAAGGGCAGAGAGGGGATGCATAATTGAAAGAAAACGTTATTATCGATTTGAAAAACATTTCCGTTAAATTCGGAGATAATCAGGTGCTCAAGGATCTTAACCTTTATATCCGCGATAAGGAGTTCATAACCTTTCTGGGCCCTTCGGGCTGCGGAAAAACAACAACTCTGCGCATTATTGCGGGCTTCATCGCTCCCGATGAAGGCGAGGTTATTTTTGAGGGCAAAAAAATCAATGGTGTACCGCCTCACAAGAGACAGGTTAACACCATTTTTCAGCGTTATGCTCTTTTTCCTCACCTCAATGTTTATGAAAACGTTGCCTTTGGTCTGCGTATAAAGAAGGTTCCCGAAAAGCAGATTAAAGAAACAGTTGAAGAAATGCTCGCTCTTGTTAACCTCAAGGGCTTTAATAAGCGCAACATAAATTCGCTTTCTGGCGGTCAGCAGCAGAGAGTTGCCATTGCAAGAGCTCTTGCGGTCAAGCCCAGAGTTCTGCTTCTTGATGAACCGCTCGGTGCGCTCGATTTAAAGCTGCGCAAGGATATGCAGCATGAGCTTAAAAACATTCAGCAGAGGCTCGGCATAACCTTTATTTATGTTACACATGACCAGGAGGAGGCTCTTTCGATGAGCGATACCGTTGTTGTTATGGACAGCGGCGTTATCCAGCAGATCGGCACACCTCTTGATATATATAACGAACCCAAAAACGCATTTGTTGCGGATTTCATCGGCGAAAGTAATATTCTTGACGGCATCATGCTTGATGACTGCCTCGTTGAATTCTCGGGTGCAAGATTTGAGTGCCTTGACAAGGGATTTGCCAAAAATGAGGCAATTGATGTTGTTGTTCGCCCCGAAGATGTTGATGTTGTTGCTCCCGAAAAGGGAATGCTCAAGGGCGAGGTTACATCCGTAACCTTCAAGGGCGTTCATTTTGAGATTATTGTTGATATCGGCGGCTTCAAATGGATGATTCAGACAACCGATTACCATCCCGAGGGCAGCAAAATCGGTTTGTTTATTGAACCCGATGCCATTCACATTATGAAAAAATCCGAATATTCAGGCATTTACGGTGACTACAGCTCGTTCAGCGAAGAGTTTGATGAGCTTTCCGACCCCGAGGAGGTGGAGGAAGAATGAGCAACCGCTCAACTCTCGGCTCAAAGCTCATTGCTGCACCGTATATTGTGTGGTCAGTGCTGTTTATCATTGCGCCGTTGGTTTTTGTTGTTTATTATTCCTTCACGAATGCTGACGGCAGCTTTACTCTTGATAACATGGCAGAGCTCGGCAAATATGCGCCAACCTTTCTGCGCTCAATCTGGTTCGGAATCGTTGCAACAATTATTTGCCTTATAATAGCTTTTCCGCTGGCATATTTCATTTCGCAAAAAACGGATAAAGTGCAGCGCACGCTCGTTATGCTTGTTATGCTGCCAATGTGGATGAGCTTTCTGATAAGAACATATTCATGGATGGCTCTTTTGCAGGATACGGGCATAATCAACAGCTTTCTTTCAAAGCTCGGCATTGATCCCGTGCATATGATTAACACTCCGGGTGCGGTTATCCTCGGCATGGTTTATAACTTTTTGCCCTATATGATAATGCCTATTTATTCCGTTATGGCAAAGCTTGACTATTCAATGGTTGAAGCCTGCCAGGATTTAGGCGGCAACAGGCTTACGGTTATCAGAAGATGCATAATTCCTATGAGTATGCCAGGCGTAGTTTCTGGCATCACAATGGTTTTTGTTCCATCCGTGAGCACATTCTATATATCCCAGAAGCTCGGCGGCGGTTCGTTTGACCTTATCGGTGACGTTATCGAAAGGCAGTTCCAGCAGTCATATAACTATAACCTCGGAGCAGCAATTTCGCTCGTTCTTATGGTTCTCATTCTCGTGAGCATGGCGGTTATGAACCGATTCACGGAGGAAGAGGAGGGAATGGTGATATGAAGGTTTTTTCAAAGCTCTATTCCGTTCTCGTTTTCCTTTTTCTCTATGCTCCGATTATTGTTCTTGTTGTTTTTTCATTCAATTCAACATCAAGCACGAGCACGCTTTCGGGTTTTTCGCTCCAATGGTACAAGGCACTGCTTGAAGACGAAGCGACGCTCGCCGCATTGCGCAACACTCTTGTGCTTGCGGTCTGCTCATCCGTTATCGCAACGGTCCTCGGCACAGCAGCTGCGGTGGGCATAGACAAGCTCAAAAAAGGACCTGTTCGTTCAGGAATCATGGCTGTTACAAATATTCCCATGATGAATCCGGAAATCGTAACAGGTATTTCAATGATGCTTCTGTTTGTTTTTGCAGGTAAGCTTATAAGCGAAAGTGCGGTTTTAGGCTTCGGCACAATGCTGATTGCCCACGTAACCTTTAACCTGCCTTATGTTATCCTTAATGTTTTGCCTAAACTCAGGCAAACGGACAGAAACCTTGCGGAGGCGGCGCAGGATTTGGGATGCAAACCTGTTTCGGCGTTTTTTAAGGTTGTTCTGCCGTCAATTATGCCCGGCGTTATAACAGGCATGATTATGGCTTTCACTCTGTCGCTTGATGATTTCATTATCAGTTATTTCACAAGCGGTCCCGGTTTCCAGACTCTTCCCATTGCCATTTTCTCAATGACAAAGAAGAGGGTAAAGCCGGATATGTATGCGCTTTCTGCTCTGATTTTTGTGAGCATTCTTGTGCTTCTCATTATCTATAATATCGCACAGCAGAAGAGTGAAGATAAAACCAAAAAGAAAGGTTAAATCCGCCACTCTTCCCACGAAAGGAGTTGCAAAGTATTGAAAAAGCTTTTCGCATTGCTTCTTGCAATTATTGCGGCAACGCTTCCCGTTATAACGGGCTTTGCGGCCGGTGCCGAAGAAATTGAGGCTCTCAGAGGCTCAACGCTCTATGTTTATAACTGGGGCGAATATATTTCTGACGGTGCTGATGATTCTCTTGACGTTATCAAGGAATTTGAAAACAGATACGGTATCAACGTTGTTTATGATACCTTTGATAATAACGAAACGATGTATTCAAAGCTCAAGGGTGGCGGAGTTTCTTACGATATTGTAATTCCTTCGGATTACATGATTGAAAGAATGATTGCCGAGGATATGCTTGAAAAGATTGATTATTCAAACATTCCCAATTATAAGTATATCCCCGAAAAATACCGTGCTCTCGGCCATGACCCGACAGACGAATACTCCGTGCCTTACACAGTCGGCATGGTAGGTCTTATCTATAATACAACCATGGTTGACGAAGCTCCCACAAGCTGGAATGCCCTTTGGGATAAGAATTATGCAGGCAGCATACTGATGTTCAATAACCCCAGAGATTCGTTTGCAATTGCCCAGAGCATCCTCGGCATGGATTACAACACCGAGTCGGAGGCTGCATGGAAAGTGGCTGCAGAGCTTCTCAAGGAGCAGAAGCTGGTTTCTCCGAGCTATGTCAGCGATGAGGTTTTCAACATGATGGAAGCAGGCGAAGCGGCGTTTGCGCCATATTATGCAGGCGATTTCCTTTCAATGCAGGAAAACAACCCCGACCTTAACCTTGTTTATCCCAAGGAAGGCGTCAACTTCTTCGTTGATTCGATGTGCATTCTCAAAGGCTCACAGAATAAGCTTGCAGCAGAGCTTTTCATAAATTATATGCTTGAGCCTGAAATTGCTCTTGCAAATGCGGAATATATCTGCTATGCAAGCCCCCATACAGAGGTTTATTCAAACCCCGAATACAGCTATTATGAGAATGAAATTCTCTATCCTGAGGACGGAAAATTCAAAACGCAGAATTTCCTCAACCTCTCTCCCGAAACTCTTGCTCTTATGAGCTCGCTCTGGGATGATGTTAAAAACCATGTTCCGAATTCCGATTCGAGCAACTACGATTTCTTCTTTGAAGACGGTGAGCTCGGCAATTCGGGCGGCACGGTTATGACTCCCGAAGCGTGGAAATATGTTCTTTATATCGGCATTTTTGCTGCCGTTTGCCTTGCATATGTAGTTTTCAGATATGCAAGAAAGAAATACAGGGAAAAGGTTTAATCAGATTATAAAAACGCCCGTACCAATCGGTACGGGCGTTTTGGCATGTATAAGAAATATTATATCAGCTCGATATCGGCATAAACCGCATGATGGTCGGAATAGAATTCGCCGTCAACAAGCTTGTTGACAACCTTGAATTTTATGGGCTTTACGGTTGCTTTGTCAACAAAAACAAAATCGATGATGTGCTGGATTTCTTCGGGTCTGAAGCCGTGGTAGGTGTAGCAATCGTCGCTGTCGGGGGCAAGCATTCTTGCATCGCCCATGTTTGCGCTTACCATGGTTTCATAGCAATCCGAGCCCTGAAGCACGTTGAAATCGCCTGTGCATACAACGGGAACGCCGCCGAATGAAGCAGCTTTTTCCTGAATCATTTTTGCGCCGTTGATTTGAGCAATTCTGCCGACATGGTCAAGATGAGTGTTGAAATGAATGTATTCCTTGCCGCTTTCCTTGTGGGTAAGTTTAACATATGTAGCGATTCTTGTGCAGGCGGAATCCCAGCCCTTTGAGGGCACATCGGGAGTTTCCGAAATCCAGAAGTTGCCGCTGTCGCTTGCCGTGAATTCATCCTTGAGATAGAAAACGGCTGAGAATTCGCCTTCCTCTTTGCCGTCATCTCTGCCAACGCCGACATAGGCATATTCAGGCAGGTTTTCTTTGAGGGCGGTCATCCATTCAATGTGAGCCTCCTGAACGCCGAAGGATGAGGGCTTGATTTCTCGGATAATCCGGCAAACAAGAGGAATTCTGTGAACATAGTTTCTGTGACCTTCTCCCCAGCAGAGGAGATTGAACGACATGATTCTGAACATTATTTTACGCCTCCGTTAAAAAGTGTGAGTTCTACGGTGATGGGGAAATGGTCTGATGCAAGAACATGGTCAACAAATCCGGAATCGATTTTGCTTGACTTAACGGATTTTACATAGCCGTTAACCATAACATAGTCAATAGGCTTAGTGTCGGGCATAATAACATGGTAGCCGTGGTATGTAGCGTGGTCATCATATTCCTCTGCGAGATATTTTGTGTCCTTAAGTCCGCATTTGAGAAGGTTGTTATAGTTGTCTGAACCCTCGGAGAAGTTGAAGTCGCCGGTCAGAACAACGGGAATATCGGGAGCGATTTCAGCAATTTTGCCGCTGACAAGTGCAACGGATTCAGCCGGTGCAACTGTTCCCACATGGTCAAAATGAGCGTTGAAATGAGCATAAACAAAGCCTGTTGATTTGTCCTTGAGAATCGCATATGAGCAAATTCTGTTGCAAGCCGCATCCCAACCAAGCGAGGGCTTATCGGGAGTTTCCGAAAGCCAGAAATGACCCGATTCAACAAGGTCATACTTATCTTTAAGATAGAAAATTGCGCTGGATTCACCCTCGGAAACGCCGTCATCCCTGTATTTTTCAATGTGAGCGTATTCAGGCAGTTCTGCAGCAAGGTTTTCACCCCAGTTTTTATCTGCTTCCTGAACACCGAAAGAATCGGGTGCCTTTTCTTTTATGGTGTTAACGATGTGAGGCAGTCTCTTTTCAACCGTTCTGATGCCGTCACCGTTGATTTTGAGGTTATAGGTCATAACCGTGAGATCCTGTGTCAGAACAGAATCGGCAATGGGGTTAGGATTTACATTGGTGAGGGGGAGAGTGGGCTGCGTGCCCGTTGAGGGAGTCTGCGGAATAAGCAACGAGATTATTGCGGTGAAAAAGGCAACAACGGTTTGCATTAATTTAAAGTACATTGTGCGTTCTCCTTTCAGTTAAAAAGGGTGAGTGTTGAAACAACGGGATGGTGGTCTGAAGGATAAATTCCGCTGAGCATCTCACGGTCAACAGCGTATTTTTCAACGGATTTAACAAAACCGTTAACAAAAATGAAGTCGATGGGAAGCTCTTTTGCTGTGAGGTCGGAATAGCTGTGGAATGTTCCGCCGTTATCCTGCGAGCCTGAAAGAACTCTTGAATCCTTGAATCCGCTTGCAAGAACGGATGAATACATATCGCTTTCCATATTTTCGTTGAGGTCACCCGTGAAAACAACGGGCATATCGGGTGCAATTTCGGCAACCTTTGCCGTAACAACAGCAACAGATTCCTGCCTTGCGATAACGCCGAGATGGTCAAAATGTGCGTTGAAATGCGCGTAGGTGAAGCCTGTTTCCTTGTTCTTGAGAACGGCATAGGTGCAAACTCTGTTGAACATAGCATCCCAGCCCTTGGAAGGCTTTTCGGGAGTTTTTGAAAGCCAGAAAGTGCCGCCTTCAATAAGCTCATATTTATCTTTCTTATAGAAAATGGGGCTTGCTTCGCCTGACAGATCCTTGTTTCTGCCTACTCCAACATAGCCGTAAGCGGGAAACATGCCCTTGAGCATTTCGTACCACTCAACGGTAACTTCCTGCATTCCGAATGAATCAGGGTTATACTTTTCAACATTCTGAAGAATAAGGGGGGCCCTGTTTTCGGGAGTTTTTTCGCCGCTACCGCCCATATAGATGTTATAGGTCATAACGGTAACGGTCTGTTCAAGCTTTGCTTCGGGAATATTTTCAGGGTTAACGGGGGTTACGGGAGTGGGGGTATAAAAGAATGAGAGAAAGAATGTGACTATGCTGAAAAACGCTGCGATAATTTTGTCAATCATTTTTATTGTCCTTTCCGTTTTTTTATTTACAGAAGTTTTCAAGAGCAGAAATATCAATAATATCAATGTTTTCCGCAGTTGAAATAACCTTCAGAATGTCCTTTGCCATTGTGAGTGTGCCGCCTTTTTCGTTGCTCTCGGAGTTGAGCACGATTATCGGGTCGTGAACGCTCAGACGAAGCAGAAACCAACCGTTTCCGTTTGATTCATCGGCATTGATGCGGATTCCCTCATGGTTATCCGTGCAGGCATTCCAGCCGATATGGGATTCTGCTTCCTTTTCAAACAGAGCGATGATTTTCTCGCCTTCGGGTCTGAAATCGTCGCAGAGAATCTTAAAGCGAAGCTCTTTTTCCTCAGCAGGCTCACGGAGATTTGAAATCAGATCCTCAAGGCTCATGCCTTTTTCGGCAAGCGCGGCAGCTTCAATAATAAGCTTTGTTATCAGATATGCGCCGTCATCAAGGAAATAGTTTTCCGCAAATGCTGCGTGCCCCGAGGTTTCCATTGCAAGCGGGCAGGGGATGCCGTTTTTGCAAAGCTCAAGCTGTTTGTTGATAACGTTTCTGTAGCCTCTTTTAAAACGGAGATGCTCACCGCCGTTAGCCTTGATAAATTCAGCAAGACCGTCGGATGTTACGCTGTCGGTAACAATTGTGCCGCCCTTGCAGGAATCAAGCGCAACCTTTGATGCAAGAGCAACAAGGCGGTTGCGGTTTATTTCAAATCCGCCCTTGCCAACGCAAGCCGCTCTGTCAACATCAGTATCGAATATAACTCCGAAATCTGCATTTGCAAGCCTTGCTGCGTTTGAAACGCATTCCATTGCCTCTGCGTTTTCGGGGTTGGGAGCGTGGTTGGGGAAATTACCGTCGGGCTCAAGATAAACGCTGCCCGAGATATCTGCACCGAGAGGTGCAAGCACATCCGTTGCATAGAAACCGCCTACGCCGTTGCCTGCATCAACAACAATCTTCATTCCCTTGAGCGGATGCTCACGGTCAAGGCTGCTGTTGACTCCGTCAATAATCATATTGCGAAGAATTTCTGCATAGCGCTTCATAAAATCGCAGGGAGTACACTCTCCGTCAAGATTTCCGAGAGGGTTTTCGGTTTCGCCTGCTTTTTTCAGAATATCCGCAATATCGCTGCCGTCAAGTCCGCCGTCACGGGTAAAGAATTTAAGCCCGTTTCTGTCCTTGGGGTGGTGGCTTGCGGTTATCTGCACCGCACCGTCACAGCCCATTTCAACCGTAGTCATAAACATTGCAGGTGTTGAGCAGAGTTTGCAATCCGCAACATTCACGCCGTTTGAGCAAAGGGCTTTTACAACGGCATTTTTGATTCTGTCGGCAGAAAGACGGCTGTCATGACCTACCGAAATATAAAGGTTTTCCTTGCCTGTTTTTTTCTTGAGCCAATCAGCAAAAGCAAAGGCGGAGCGCATAACCATCATATCGCTCATGAAAAGGGGATTTGATTCGTCACCGAGCGCATAGCCTCTGATATCGCTTCCGCTTTTGAAACGTGAATAATCCATTTCAATCCTCCTTAGAGTAATAGCTGTCCGAAACCTTGAGCAGGAAACGGTACATCGGAGCATAAGCCTTGTAAGCTTTTCTTAAAACATCAATAATTTTATCGCTTTCAAGGTCGCTGAGGTTGCCCGAAAAATTGATAAAATAAAAATCTTTACAGTTATAGTATTCCTCAAGACCGAGCGGACAATCAGGCTGAGGTCTTTTATAGTGCCTTGCGCTTAAACGGGCACCCGAATTCTCGCAGCTTATCGCTGCCCGAATAAATTCTTCGCTGTCTTCACGCAGAAATTTTCTGTATTCAGCCATAAGTCCCGGTTCGTCGCCGAAAAAGCCTACGCCGTAGGAATATGCCGTGGGTGTGACCTCAAACCACATGCAGGGATAGCCTCGCCACTGATGTTTGTCACGCATAAACATTATCCACATATTCTCTCTGTAAAGGCTTTTATCCTTAGTGTACCTTGTATCTCTGCGGATTCGGGAAACCATTTTTGTCGGAACGGTGTTCATCATAGGGTCAAGGGAAAGCAGTTCTTCGCCGATTATGCCTGCAATCTGGCGCATGGGCACAGTCATTTTTGCTTTCAGCTCTTCCTTGTGCTCATCATAATATGCCTTTGAATTGCGGAAGCGGTTATCCGCCATCATAAAGAGAGCTTCGCTTGTTATGCCGTTGAATTCCATTAAATCAGACCCTCCCTGAGCAGCTTCTGAGCAGCAAGCATAATGGCTGTCTTAGCGCTGCTGAAGTTGATTCCGCCCTGCAGCCATACAGCATAAGGCTCACGCAGGGGAGCATCGGCAGAAAGCTCAATGGATGAACCCATTATAAATGCACCTGCAGCCATGATAACCTTGCTGTCATAGCCGGGCATATCCCAGGGCTCTGGAACAACATAGGCATCAACGGGTGCGCCTGACTGGATTCCCTGACAGAAAGCAACAAGTCTTTCAGGATTTTCAAGGCAAAGAGCCTGAATTATATCGTGGCGGCTTTCGTTGCTTGCAGGCGTAACCTCAAAGCCGAAATCCTCAAACATTGCAGCTGCAAAAACCGCAGCCTTAAGAGCGCTGCCGACAACATTCGGAGCGTTGAAAACCCCCATAAACATATTTCTGTTTTCGTCAAGCGAGCAGCCAACCTCTTTGCCGAGACCGGGGGTTGTTGCTCTGTAAGCGCAAAGCTCAACAAGCTCCTTTTTGCCTGCAATATAGCCGCCTGTTCTTGCAAGAGCGCCGCCTGCGTTTTTAATAAGCGAGCCTGCGATTATGTCTGCACCGACCTGCGTAGGCTCACGCATCTCAACAAATTCGCCGTAACAGTTATCAACCATAATAACCGCATCGGAATTTGCCTTTACTATTGCTGCAATTTCACCGATTTCATCAACAGAAAGGCTCGGACGAAGGCTGTAGCCCCTCGAACGCTGAATATAAACCATTTTTGGGTTACTTTTAACAGCTTCTTTGATTGCTTCAAGGTCGGGTTTTCCGTCGCTTTTCAGGTCAACCTGCGCATAGCTTACGCCAAATTCCTTGAGCGAGCCCATTCCCTCACCGCTCAGACCGATAACGCTGTGAATCGTGTCATACGGGGTGCCCGTAACGCAGAGCATTGTGTCGCCCGGTCGGAGAATTCCGAAAAGAGCAACGGCGAGAGTGTGGGTGCCGCAGGTGAATGTATGGCGTACAATTGCATCCTCTGCGCCGAAAGCCTCGGCATAGATTCTGTCAAGCTTGTCTCTGCCTCTGTCGCCGTAGCCGTAACCCGTTGTGCCCGAAAAATCCGCTTCACATACGTTATTGTTAATGAATGCGGCAAGCACCTTCTGTTGGTTATATTCCGTTATTTCTTCAATTTCCTCAAACATTTTGCTTGCTTTTGTAAGCGCTTTTTTTGAGGCTTCTTTAATTCTGTCATCAAAGCTGAAAAATTCTTTATTCATTGCAAAACCTTATCTCTTATAAATTCTGTTCATATTTTTGAAAAACTCTCTGTCAGCGTTCATTAGCTGGTCTTTTGTAACCCTGTAGCTCCAGTTTCCGTCTGCTACGCCGGGAGTGTTGATTCTTGTGTCCGAGCCGTACATCAGGAAATCCTGTACGGGGATAATTGCGAGGTCGCTCACGCTTGCGAAAATCTGTCTGAGCAGCAGGGGAGTTGCATTGCCCCAATCGCCGCCGTTAAAGCCGCAATATTCAAGCGTTCTGTTTCTGACCTCGTCGCTGCTTTCCCAGAGATAGCCGAAAAGGGTGTTGTTATCGTGTGTGCCCGAGTAGGCAACCGAATTCTTTATGTAATTATGGGGAGCATGCAGGCTGTCGCCGCTGTCAAGGAAGCCGAACTGGAAAATTCTCATGCCGGGAAAGCCGCTTTCATCAACAAGTCTGCGAACCTCGTCCGTAATATCACCCAGGTCCTCAGCGATAATAAGCTTATCCTCGTTGCCCTGTCTGATTGCATTAACAAAATCCATGCCGGGACCTTTGACCCATATGCCGTTTCTTGCGGTTGTTTCTTTTGAGTCAACCGACCAATAGGATTCTATTGCCCTGAAATGGTCGATTCTTACTCCGTCAAACATCGTGAGAGCGTGGTTTATTCTCTCTCTCCACCAGCCGAAGTTATCCTTTTTCAGTTTATCCCAATCATAGAGGGGGTTGCCCCAAAGCTGACCGTCTTCGGCAAAATAATCGGGCGGAACACCTGCAACCCTTGAGGGATAGCCCTTTTCGTCAATTTGAAAAAGCTCTCTGTTTTCCCAGAGGTCGCAGCTGTCATCCGAAACATAAATGGGAATATCGCCGATAATGCTTACTCCCTTTGAATTTGCATATTCTTTTATCCTTGCCCACTGAGTAAAGAACTCATACTGAGTAAATTTCCACATTCCGAGTGTTTCAAGGTCGGTTATTTCTTCGCTTTCCCATTCCTGCCAGCGTTTCAGACCGTTTTGCTCACGCAGGGTCATGAATCTGCAGAAAGCTTCAAGTCGGGGATTTGCCGCAATAAACTCTTCGGCGGCTGAATTATCGCCGCAGTTTTTATATGCTTTGCGGAGAAGCGCCATTCTTTCAGCGGCAAGACGCTTATATTCAGCCGAATAGGGAGTGCGCTGACGGCATTCGTCAAGGTCAGCTTTGGAAAGATAGCCTTTCTCAAATAATATTTCAGGGTCGATGAAATAAGGATTTCCGCCAAAAGCCGAAAAAGATTTGTAAGGGGAGTTGTATTCATCTGTTACGGTGAAAGGCAGCACCTGCCAGACCGAAAAACCGCAGTCAACCAGAAAATCAATAAATTCAAATGCATTTTTGCCGAAGTTGCCGATGGAATAATCGCCGTAAAGCGATGAAATATGCATCAGCATACCGCTTTGTCTTTTCATAAAAAACTCCTTACATATAATGTAATGATTTTAACAAAATATAAGTATAGCATAATATATGGGGAAAATAAAGTTATTTTCAAGAAAAACTTGATATTTTTGCTGTTTGATATTAGAATAGATATACTGCGTTTTTGCATATGAATTTTTATTGGTTGTTTTGTGAAAATGAGCAGTAATTTTAATGAAAACGCATTAAATCTGCAACTAAAATCAACGAAAAATGTTGAAATGTCTGTAAAGTAAAAAAGCTTTACAGACAACCCAAATCATGATGGAATAAGTATTTTCAGAGATAAAGTAAATGTTTCTGAAAATCAGGTATAACGATGCACATAAAGGCGTTTTTTGATAAAAGCACTTATGTAAAGTCAAGTTTACATATAGTCTGAAACCCTTGATAAATAAGCGAAAACCGAAAGGAAAAGTTGTAATTATGATAAAAGCATCCAACCCTGAATTAAGAGAAGCATATGAGCGATTGTACCACGAAACGCCCCTCGGATTCTATAATTGCGGCAGACTTTGTGACGGTCTTTGCTGCAGGGGCGACTGTAAAGGTATGTGGCTTTACCCGTATGAAGAGGGGCTTTTTGCGGATAAAGAGGGCTTTGAGGTCTGCGAAACCGAAGGAAACTACGGTTATCCCATGGTAATTTGCTCGGGAGAGTGCGACAGAGCGGAAAGACCGCTTGCCTGCCGTATATTTCCTTTGTTTCCCCTTGTTTATGAAGAAAATGACAAAATAAAAATCAAGGTTATCCGTGACCCGAGGGCAACAATGTGTCCGATAGTCCGCTCCTCAAAAAAGATTGACCCGTCATTTGTGCGTCAGGTCAGAATGGCGGCAAGATATCTCATCCGCGATGAAAAAATTCTTGATTATATGAAAAATGTGAGCCTTGAATTGCTTGAAATTATTGAACTTAAAGCAAAACTTGAATCAGAGGAGTTATAAGATGAAAAAAAGAATCGCAGTTTTACTTGTAATTGCAATGCTGGCAACGCTTTTAAGCGGCTGCAGGGTTGAGGGCATGGGTACATTAAAGGTAATTGTGCCCGTTGAAGAGGAGTTAAACTATGAGCTTGCAGCGCAAAAGATTTCAGCAGCATCCCAAAAGACAGTAACCGTTGACCTTCTTCGTAATCTCGGTGAAGAAAAGGTCGAAATGCTGCTTTCCGATGTTGAATCGGGAGTTTTTACCGATAAATCCTGGCTTCATGCAACGGGATATTCCTATCTTGCCAATCTTGATATGGCAAACGGTGTTATAATCGCTGAAAATGTAAGGGATTTCGGCTATAACGGCAAGGATTATTTTGATGTTTCGTTTGTCGGGGATGTTCTTTACGATACGGATTATTCTCCCATGGCTCATGCAGCTTCAATGGGCGGTGTTATCAACTGTATCGACGAAGAAGTTGTTCAATACCTGCGTGCAAGCGATATTCTTCTCATTAATAATGAGTTTTCAATCGGCACAAGAGGAGCCCCTCTCAGCGGCAAAACCTGGACATTTCAGGTTGCCCCCGAAACAATTCAGTATCATAAAGACTTAGGTGCAGATATAGTTTCACTTGCAAATAATCATGTTTATGATTACGGGGAAACGGGGTTTTTTGATACTCTTGACCATCTTGAGGCGGCAGGGATGCCTTATGTAGGCGCGGGCAGAAACCTTGATGAGGCAAAGCAGGCGCAGTACTTTATCGTTAACGGCATAAAGGTTGGCATTATTGCTGCCAGCAGAGCGGAAAAGGTTTATTTTACTCCTGTTGCAACCGACGATTCCGCAGGAATTATGGGAACATATGAAAGCGCCGACTTCCTTGATGCCATAAGGGAAGCCGACGCTCAGTGCGATATTCTTGTTGCTTATGTTCATTGGGGTACGGAGGGCTCCGTGAAGCTTGAGGATGCCCAGAAAACCATGGCGAGGGAATATATCGATGCAGGTGCAGATGCGGTTATAGGCGGTCACACCCATTGCGTTCAGGGCATGGAATTCTATAACGGCAAACCGATTTATTACAGCGTGGGAAATTTCTGGTTCAGCAGCTACACTCTGGAATCCTGCATCGCAACGCTCAGAATAGATAACGATATGAATGTTCAGCCCATTTTCATTCCTCTCATGCAGGAGGGATGCGAAAGCCATGCGCTTGAAGGTGAAGAACGCAGGGAGTTTCTCGACAGGGTTGAGAGCTATGAACCGCAGGGTGTTACCATCCTCGATGACGGAACAGTTCTGCCGGTATAATCCACTTGTTTATAAAATACATTATATTATATGTTTTCGCCGTTCCAGAGAAATCGATTCATATCAACTCTTCCGTCCTCAAAAAATTCTATTCCCTCTTCTGAAAGAAGAATCCGTTGCATGTTCTCTCCGCCGAAAGCAAAGGCTTTTGAAACCTCTCCGTTTCGGGTAACAACTCGGTGGCAGGGAATTTCTCCCGGCTTCGGATTTACATGGAGTGCATAGCCGACAACCCTTGACCATCGGGGATTGCCTGCCAGCAAAGCAACCAGACCGTAGCTTGCAACCTTGCCTTTCGGGATGGATTTTACAACCGCATAAATCTTTTCAAAAGTGTTCATATTATCACCACTTTGTATTGTTTTATATAAATTACATTAATAATTATACCTTTGTTGGTCGCAATTAAACTATATCACAAACGCAAAAAAATCTCAACAGGAAGGTGTTGCCTATGAAATATACACACATAATCTGGGATTGGAACGGCACATTGCTTGATGATATCGGAGCATCGCTTGCAAGCGTTAACGATATGCTTGCCGCAAGAGGCGAGCAGCCTATGGATATCAACCGCTATAAGGAGTGCATCGGTACGCCGATAATCCGCTTTTATGAGCAGGTTTTTGACCTTGAAAAAGAGGATTATCCCTCGATTCTTGCTGAGTATAATGCAGGATATATGAAGCATCTTGCCGATTGCAGCCTGACCGACGGAGCCGTTGAGGCAATTGAAATATTTGCAGCGGCAGGAATTCATCAGGCAATAGTTTCTTCATCAAATAATGCCCAGCTTTGCGATAACGCACGGAAATACGGAGTATACAACTGTTTTGAAGCAGTGCTCGGTGCCGCGGATTTCAAAGCGGATTCCAAGATTGAAAGAGCCCGTGCATATCTTGCTGAAAGCGGAGCGGAAAAGGGCAGGGTTCTTGTTATCGGAGACCTTGAACACGATGCCGAAATGGCAAACGAAATCGGAGCGGATTGCGTGCTTTTAACGAGCGGTCACGAGCATCCCGAGCGCCTGAAAAAATCAGGCGCGGTAATTTTTGACAAAATACAGGAGTTGATTCTGTTTGTTCAGAATTAACAAACCAAGAAAAAACTGTTTGTTTAATGTGACCAAAAGATTACTGTGTTAACAAATTGTTCATAAATTATTTACTATTTGTTCAAAACATTGTAGACCAATTGCAAAATCTTCTTTATAAATTAAATAACGTAAGTATGGCATTATATATGCCTTGCCCCTTAGGGGGTGTTACAGCGGTTTTCCGCAATCACTATGGAGGTGCAAAAATATGAAAAAGGCAAAACGACTCATTGCTGTGTTGTTAGCGGCTCTTATGCTTTTGTCGGCAGCCTGCCTGCCCGCATATGCAAAGACTATCCCCGGTAATCAGTACTCAGTACCCAAAATCGCCAGCAACCAGAAGTATTACTTCACACCTGACCAGGGTGCGGGTTGGCTTCTTGATATGCTTGACGAATTGCTCGCAGAAGCAAACATAAAGCTTGATTTGCTTGATCTGACAGGTATTGGCAAAACTACATTCAAGTTCGCAGGTGTTGACCTTGATGAAATCGACTGGACCATTAACCTTACCTCGATTGACAACCTTATCCAGTCTCTTTATGTTGCTCTTAAAGAGCTTGACGGTGCGTGGCTCGGTTCACTTGCTTCCGGTCTCGGTCTTCTCGGTGACCTTCTCAAGGCGAAGGGTCTTGACGGCGCTTATAATAACCTTGACACAACCTTGAAGAGAGGCTCAAGAAGCAACGATTATCAGGGTGGTTCAAACGACCTTGACATTCTCTATATGCTTCTTCACTGGCTTGATGAAGAGCTTAACACAGCGGTAACAAACATTGTTGCAGGTACATTCGATTTCGGTGTTCTTGAAGGCACAATTGAAGGTCTTCTTGACGGTGCTATCATGAACCTTCCCGGTTACCTCAAACTTTTGATCTATCAGAAGCTTGTTGACTCAGAGGCAACAGCTCTTCCCACCGGCACAACAACTCCCGTTACAGACGGTCTTCAGAAGGTTATTGACTGGGCTCTTATCACAGGCACAAGCAAAGAGCACGGCGGTATGACTTCAATTCTCGGCGAGAATGCTGATCCCCTTATGCCCGCAATCGGCGACCAGCCCGGTAAAGCCAGCATCACAGGCACTTCTTTCCAGGTTGACAGAAACGGCGACGGTGTTCTTGAAACCAAAACAATGAGCTTCTATCAGCTCGTTTCCAACGTTATCCAGGCACTTCTTAACGGTATTCTTGCTCCCTCACTCGGTGAAATGATTGCTGACCTTGTCGGCGTTGAAATCACAGAGCAGTATCCCATGGGTGACCCCGCAATCTTTGAAGACATGATGTTCAACACCATTCTCGGTGCGGTTGAATCCCTTGCTGTTCAGAACGGTGCTCCCGCTCCCACTTACACAGAGGAAGATAACGCAACTCCCATGGGCAAGATTAATGCTCTTATGGAATGGTTCTTCACAGGCGGCGGTATGGATACCTTCATTAATATTGACTTCTACGGTCTTGAAATCACCGATAACTTCATGTCACTTCTTAATGACCTCGGCAGACTTGCCATCAACCTTCTCCCCGGTCTTATCGGCGGCGATTTGTTTGAAGGCGCTGAGGAGCTTGCTTATACAGCTGACGAACTCAATGAGGTTCGTTATTACAAAGAAAATGCATCAGGCTACTATGTAACCTGCGATGCTGATGATGAAGCTGCAATTGACGAAACATTCCTCACCTACGAAGCAGGTGAAATTGTTTACGCAGTTGAAAGAGATGAATCAACAGGCATTCCCACAGCATATAACTATCTTTCCAACAATAAGCCTGTAAACACATCTAATGAAAATGCTTCGGATTACAGAAACATTTCTCTTATCAGATCAAACTATGTTATAACAAGAGATCAGGTTTGGGCTTGCCTTATCAAGATGATTCTTAACGGTGTCATTGACGGCTGCTACTGGCCTGAATGGACAACTGATATTCCTTCAGTTCTTGCTTATGCAATGGCAGCTCTTGCAGCTCCCGTTCTTCCCGAAGGTAACTTCTTTGCAAGACTTGATGCTTTCCATCAGTCCGGCGGTATCGCTCCCATCTCAGATTCAAACGGTGCTACCGTTGAACCCATTCCCTATTACACCTATAAGAACGGTGTTGAGGTTCCCACAGGCGCTCTTAACATCGGCGGCGCTGTTGCAGCCTTCTATCTCAATGCTATCTTCACATTTGACGATGCTGAAAAGCTTACAGAAGTAGGCACAACATTTGAACGCTTTGTTACCGAGTTCCTTTGCTGGGCAGCTGATGAATATCTTCCCATGCTTGTAGGTAACTACAATGAAGAAACAGGCTCATTCACAGATGCTGCAGGCAGCGAAACCGGTCCTATCTGGGGCACAGCCTTTAACAACCTTATCGATGCAGTTTACAGCGATTTCGCAACAAGAACACTTGTTGCTGCATCTGACGGCGGACCCAACTGGGATGCAATCTATACATTCCTTGATACAACCCTTCTTAAGCTTATCCCTGCTGACTGGCTTCCCAACGCTTTTGACTCAACATTCGCTCTCTTCAATGAATGGCTTCTTAATAACCTTCTTCACTTCGACCTTCAGGGTATTATCAGCCTTCTTTCAACCAACACAGATGAAACAGCAGAGCTTCATAAGCCTGTTCTTACAGTTCTTCTCAGAGTAATTGACCGTGTTCTCGGTCTTGTATTCAACGGCAATCCTCTTCTTCTTCCTATCGACGAAACACGTAAAGGTATTAATGCTGACGGCGTAGCAAAGGTTTTCATTAACAACACAAGCATTACAGATCTTGATGCGCTTCTTGGCGGTTACGGCGATACAAACGGTTCTCTTCCTCAGCTTGTAAGTAAGCTTCTTAATTACCTTGATGACTACAAGGAAGAGCTCCTTGCAACCCTTCTTCCCATTATCATGGGCGGTACATTTGATAAGCCCTTTGATAAGGAATTCTCCGCAACAGGTGACGTAGAAGACAATAACTGGCTTACAGGCAGCGATTATCCCGCTGATATGACAACCTTTAAGCTTGCAGAGCTTCAGTGGTACATTGATCAGTTCAGAGCTGATGTAAATGCTGTAAGAGGCACAACCTATGATACAGTTGAAGAAGCTGAAGCTGCTATTACTGATGAATCACTTCAGTATATCAAAGAAGAAGGTACAGGTACCTTCGATGCAGAAGGCAATGAAATCTGCGAATACACTGTTTATACAAGAAACACTTATTATTCAACTGCAACTGAAACACTTGTAGAAGAAACCTATGACGGTGAACCCAATAACCATTCAACCTTCGCAGGCTTCAAGTATTCTCAGCTCAGCTACAGACAGTCTGACAGACCCTGGGTTGTTTATGATTCAGATTACAGATGCTTCGCAGTTGAAGACTGGAAACAGACACCTTATGCATATCATAACTATAAGAGTGCTCTTGATGAAGCTGAAGAATATGCAAGCGCATATAAGTCATTTGCTGAAAACGACCTTGGCGCTGCTTATGCTGAATGGCAGAGATATTTCATTCAGACAAGACTTTATTCTGAAGACCTTCTTGATACCAACGGCGACGGCAGAGCAGTTATCAGCGAATCTGACTCCGACTATGTTGCAGCAACAGATTCAAGTCCCGGCTTCCCCGTTGACGGTATGCCTTCAGTTCCCACAGTAATGCTTCCCTACTACACAGCTGATAGCAACACATATACATCATACACATTCCTTGATACCACAATCGATGACTATGCAACTCTTACTCCCACCGAGTATACAAGAAACAATTTCGAGCAGCTCGATATCGCTCTCAAGCTTGGTGAAGATGTTAATAACAACATCGTTCTCGATTCTTATGAAGCAGAAGAAATTGTAAGACTTGCAATCAAATCCAGAACATTTGATATTACAGGCAATGATGTAGGCGAATATGATGCAGGCTCAATTCAGTGGTCAGGTCTTAGTGAGACCCAGCTTGATGCTATCACAGCTCTTTGCACAGAACTTAGCTATAAGTTTACCTATGATGTAGCAGCAGGCACATATGAAATCTCAAGACCTGTATTCAGACTTATTGACGGTTCTTATGTATTAGGCTGCGGCGTTGATGCAAATCCGCCTCTTGCTCTTTGCGGTGTTGATCCTGATGCTATGACCTATGCTCAGGAAAATGACGACCAGATGTATAAGTCATATGTTGAATATATGTCAACAATGTCTCAGAACAGAAAGACCCTTTATAACAAGATTGACTATATTTCAGACCGTGCAGAAGAAGCTGCAGACCTCAGAACAGGTACTATTGATACAACAATGCTTAAGTGGGCTCTTACTCACGCTTCAATTAAGGAAGCATATTCAAACACTACTTCAGGTATCCGTAACCGTAAGGTTACAGGCGTTCGTACTGATGGCGTAGCAGATTACTATTATGTAAAGGTTTACACTCAGTCAACTTATGATGCATTCCGCAAGGCTTATGACTATGCTGATTACCTCAATCAGGCTTCAACAGGTAAAGTTCAGGCATACGGTCTTACTCAGTCAATGGTAACAGAAGCATTCAAGAATCTTCTTGCAACATTCGGTCAGCTTGTTGAATATACAGGCGATGCTGACTGGACACAGCTTGATGAATACATTGCTTTTGCTACAGGCGTTAAGAATGACCCCAACAAGAATCATGAAACACTCGGTTACACAACAGAGTCTTATGATAAGCTTGTTTCAGAACTTGACTCAGCTATCCTCGTAAGAAACGATGCAAATCTTGACTGCGAATCACAGCAGACAGTTGACGCTGCAGCAGCTAAGCTTCTTGCTGCTATCAACAACCTTGTTTATAATTCAGTTCCCACAATCCAGCCCATCATTGACACCATTAAGTCTCAGACAACATCTGTTCCCGGCGCAGCCCGTACTCAGGGTTATGTTTTCGGTCTTAAAGAAGGCGAAGGCATCACCAAGGAACTTGTTAATGTTATCGGTATGAGAATTGATGAAGGCGTTGGTAACGCAATTACAGTTGAAGATTCCGGTAAGGGTAATGGTACCGGTGCTTACTATAAGGGCACAGTTGGTAACGTTGAAAAGTTCAGATTCTATGCAGTTCTTTACGGTGATCTTAACGGCGATACCCGTATCGACGGTACAGACAGAACAACTCTTGACCTCTACATTCTTCAGGGCGTAAACAATAGTGCAGATCCTTCAGCAGGTGGTATGGGTTCAATCAAGTTTGAAGCCGGCGACGTAAACCATGACGGCTCCGTAACTGCAGAAGACTCAACAATCATCGAGCTTCACTACAACTACGAAGATGATCAGGAATTCCAGATTACTCAGGATACAAATAGCCCCACGGCTGTTACCGCTGCTTAATCTGACTGATACTTCAATTGAATAGTTGAACGATCTAAGTTGCCCCCGTTGCAGAAATGCAACGGGGGCTTAAGTTATAATGTAGTATAGGTTTATGATAAACAGATTCAGTGCCAAAAAGTATGGGTTTATATAGATTTGTGAGGAACTGATATTTTGGGCAGAGGCGAGTCATGAATTGTCTGAAAAAGCGGAATAAGTATGATTTCAGGATAATGTTATGACAGTCAAAATTCTTATTTTCTTTCATGTACGGTATTTGATTCTTGAAGGAAAAATAACCTTGTCTTGCAAAAGTTATTCACGCAGTATACAGCATATACTGTATAAAATTATTATAATTCAGAATAATAAGTCTTTGTAAAGTGGATAACTTTACGCATATAATGCTAATATAGAAAATAAACACTGAGTTGTTCACATTTTCCACGGAGTTTTCCACACTGACAAGTTAAGTGCTTTACAAAGCGAAAATGTAAAGTAAAACAACCTTACGCATATATACATGCATAAAAAACACCCCTTTTTGAGGGGTGTTTTTATTATTGCAAGTTTACTTTCAAATTGCTGTTAAACAACTCTTTTTCCTTTAATAATTACAGCTTTAATTTCCTTGAAATCTTTGCTTGTAATCAATAAATCGGCAAACTTTCCTTCTTCAATGCTTCCTGTTGTATTGTCTGCTCCGATTGCTTTAGCGGGGTTGATTGTAACAGATTTTAATGCCTGCTTAAATGGAATACCGAAGCTTATAAGGTTATGAAATTCATCAAAAAGGTTTGTAACGCTGCCTGCGAGAGTTCCGTCTGCCAATCTTGCATCGCTCTTTTTGTAAACCTTCTGTCCTCCAAGCATATATTCTCCGTCGGGCATTCCTGCTGCCATAAGTGCATCACTTATAACAACAGTTCTGTTCTCACCGAGAATTTTAAAAGTAATGCGAAGTGTTGCGGGGCAGATATGCACACCGTCGCAGATAAGCTCAGCTGTTATTCCTTCGCTGTCCATAACAGCACCAACCATACCTGCCTCTCTTGATGTAAGGCAGTTCATTGCATTGTATAAATGGGTGGCGTGGCTTGCACCGTCAGCAATAGCATCCTTGCCTGCTGCATAGTCTGCTGCAGTGTGTGCAAGAGAAACTGTGCAGATATTTTTTGCTTTTTTTATAAATTCACTTGCGCCGTCAGTTTCAGGTGCGATATCAACAAGTTTTATCGGACAAATATTATTGAGCTTGCAAAGCATTTCGTAATTCGGTGGAATAATATGCTCGCCTGCCTGAGCACCTTTTTTAGCGTGAGATATGAACGGACCTTCCATATTTATTCCGTGAATGTATGCACCCTCTTCTTTGCCGATAGTATTTGCAACATATCCGAAGCATTCCTTGAGAAATTCTTCGGGCAAAGTCATTGTTGTGGGGCAAAAAGATGTTACTCCTTTAGTTGCAAGCCATTTGCTCATTTTTGCTGCAGAATCAGGATTGCCGTCGGTTGCGTCAGCCATATTGCAGCCGTGAATGTGAATATCGATAAAACCGGGAAGAACGTTGCATCCCGAGAAATCTTCGCCTGATTCATCTGTTTTGCAAAGTTTTGCAATATGTTCTCCGTCAATAATTATATCAGTTTTAACGGGTTCAAAATCTCCGCCATAAACTGTTGCGTTTTTGATAATCATAATAATTCCTCCTTGCATTCAGCATTATATCACTGTAAAGCTGGCGTGTCAAAAAAAATAAAAGCACCGCATGAAGCGGTGCATTATTATCAGATCAGATTCTGTCCTCGATATATACAACGAGGTCGCTTACTGTCTTGATTTTTTCAAGAGCATCATCTGAAAGCTCAATATCAAATTCATCTTCGATTGACATTGCGAGGTCAACAAGATCAAGGCTGTCAGCACCGAGGTCGCCTGTGATTGAAGCGTTGTCAGTAATAATGCTCTGGTCTACTTCGAGCTGTTCGCTGATGATTTTTTTGATTTTTTCAAATACCATTTTTTCTACTCCTTATTATTAAAGTTTGTTTCCCCCCGGAAACCACAATATAAATATTATTGATAAATCCGCTGTTTGTCAATAGTTATTTTTGATTTTACACAGAATATACTAATTTTTTGTGCGGAATACTATCAATGAAGGGGATGATCCGTTGGGGATTTTTATTGATTTGTTAAAAGCTTTTCTTGTGGGAGGTTCAATCTGCCTGGTGGGACAGATTCTGATTGATGTAACAAAGCTGACACCTGCAAGGATTCTTGTGCTTTTTGTTGTTATGGGGGTTGTGCTCGGAGCAATCGGAATTTATGAGCCGTTTGCAAAGTGGGCAGGTGCAGGGGCAACCGTGCCGCTGACAGGTTTCGGAAATTCTCTTGCAAGAGGAATCCGTGAAGCAATTGCCGAGCAGGGGGCAAGAGGAATTCTGACGGGTGCATTCACCGCAGCATCGGGCGGAGTGACCGCCGCTATCATCTGCGGAATTGTAGCATCGCTTATTACGAAATCAAAAGAAAAGTAACCTCTAAATAAATGATACTGAAATATAGAGGTTTGTCAATAATCCGAACGCTATCTTAATAAAATCTTAGAAATTGACATGCCGAAAAAATCCCCCGCCAAACGGCAGGGGATTGAAAGTTTTTTGATTATTGAGCGGGAGCAGCAGCAACCTCTGCTTCAGCTTCACAGCAGGAGCATGAAACGTAGTTTTCTTCGCTGTCAGCAACCTGATTTTTCTTTTCAAGATATTTTTTAACTGCAAAATAGATGCCTGCGATAACGCCTGCAACAGCAATGATAATGCCGATAACCTTAAGAGCCTTTTTCATTCTTATAACCTCCATCATTTTTATAATGTAAACATTATAACTTATTATCAAATAAATGTCAACAGATTGTTGGATTAATTCGAAAAAAATCAATATATAGTAAAAAAGCAAAACCGCAGCTAACTGAATAACTGCGGTTAAATTGCTAAATTAAAATTAGCTCAAATTATTTAATGAGCTGAGCGAGAGCTGACTTCTTGTGAGCTGCGTTGTTCTTGTGGATAAGACCCTTTGCAGCAGCCTGGTCAACCTTCTTGATAGCCTCTCTAACAATAGCTTCCTTTTCGGGAGCGTTAGCTTCAACGGCTGCATGAGCCTTCTTGATAGCTGTTTTAAGAGCGGTGTTGCGAGACTTGTTTCTTGCAGCTCTTGTCTTGTTAACGATAACTCTCTTTTTTGCTGATTTAATATTAGGCATTACGACACCTCCTTCTTCATACAGGTGATTATGATAGCACATTTTTTCAATAATTGCAAGGAATTTTTGAAAAATAATTAAATAATTTCAATTAATAATACAAAATTTATCATGAAAAATCAAGAGGTAAATGAAAATATGGATTTCAGAACAGATTTAGCGCTTGAAAGATGCGAGTTTTTGGGCAAAAAGGAAATAAACGGCGTTGAAATTGAATCGTTTGATGCGAAAAAAGCAAGAGTCAGCAGGATTGCCGTAACAAACCGTGAAGGCGAAAATGCAGTCGGAAAGCCTAAAGGGTTATATGTAACTGTTGAGGTTGCGCCGTTTGCAAAGCATGCGCAGTTTATTGATGACAGCCTTGAAGCGTTGGTTGACGAAATCAGAAGGCTCCTGCCTGAAAAAGGGAGCGTGCTGGTGGCAGGGCTTGGTAATATGAAGATAACGCCCGATGCATTCGGGCCGAAATGCGCATCCATGATTTTTTCAACAAGGCATATAACAGGAGAGCTTCAGAAAGAAACGGGTCTTTCGGGGCTGCGCACAGTCAGTTCGTTTTCAACGGGCGTAACAGGAGATACAGGGGCGGAAGCGAGCGAAATTATAAAGGGAATTGTCCACACTCTCAAGCCTGATGCGGTGATAACTGTTGATGCTCTCGCTGCAAGAAGTGTTTCAAGACTTGGGAATACTGTGCAGATGTGTTCAACGGGTATTGTGCCCGGCTCGGGCGTCGGAAATGCAAGGCAGGAGATAAGCGAAAAAACGCTCGGTGTGCCTGTAATAGCAATCGGTGTACCGACTGTTGTTGATGCCGCAACGCTTGTTACGGATTATGCGGGAGAAACAAGCGCTCTGCCTGAAAGCGCAGGAGTGATGATGGTAACACCCCGTGAAGTGGATATGATGATTGAAAGGGCAGCAAAGCTGACGGCTCTTGCCATTAACTGTGCTCTGCAGCCTGATATCAGCCCCGAGGATATGCTGATACTCACAGCGTAGGCTTCAGGATATTTCGGCAGCTTCGTTAATTCGGAGCTGCTGTTTTTCGTTTATGTCGAGCGAGTTGAGATTTTGCTGAAAAGAAAACAAAAAAATTTTATTTTGACGTAAAAAATTTTAAAAAAGCTCTTGTAATTCTCGGAAGAGTAATATATAATAAGGGTACTAAAGGTGGGCAAAGGAGACTTTTGGGGAGTTTAAACGAAAGGGGGAATCATTCTGTCGTTACTTTTAGCGGGTAAAGAAACCAGAAAATTTGATCAGGTTAACAGAATGGCGATTCCTCCGTCATTCCGAAAAGAGCTTGGTGAAACGGTTATCATCATGAAATCAATCCATAAAGAACCCTGCCTTATCCTTTTTTCTGAAGAAGAATGGGCAAACTTCAGCTACGGTGTGATTTCTGCATTTTCAGGTGAAAAGCAGGCGGCAGCTCAACGCAGGCTTGCAGACAGAGTTGAAAAGGTAACGGTTGATAAATCGGGCAGAATTTCAATAAAAGATGATTATAAAGCTTATGCAGAGCTTGAAGATGAAGTTCTTGCTGTTGGAGCGATGAACAGAGTTGAACTGTGGACCCCTGAAAACTGGGCGAAATGGAACGCCGATGCCGAGCAGGATGATGATTTTGATTTCAGCGGCATCAGCTACAGTATAACGGGGAGGCCCTGATGAGCGATAATAACAAAAGCTTTCACCATGTTCCCGTTCTTTTCAACGAGGCAATAGAATCGCTGCAGATAAAGCCTGACGGAATATATGTTGACTGCACATCAGGCGGCGGAGGTCATTCAACCGCTATTGCAAAGCAGCTCAAAGGCGGCAGACTTATCGCAATTGACAGAGACCCCGAAGCTATTGAAACATTAAAAGAGCGTTTGGGCGGATTTGAATGCGTAACGCTTGTGCATGATAACTTTTTTAACATAAGAAGCATTCTTGATAAGCTTGGCATTGATGCCGTTGACGGTATTCTTGCCGACCTCGGAGTAAGCTCGCATCAGCTTGATGAGCCTTCAAGAGGTTTTTCGTTTCATAATGATGCGCCCCTTGATATGCGTATGAGTCTTGAAGGCATGAGCGCAAAGCAGGCGGTTAATACGCTCAGTCAAAGCGAGCTTCAGAAAATTATTTTTGATTACGGCGAAGAGAAATTCGCTCCGTCAATATCAAGAGCGATTGTCAAAGCAAGAGAAATCGCTCCGATTGAAACAACTCTGGAGCTTTCCGAAATAATCAAATCTGCAATGCCTGCCGCAGCAAAGCGTGACGGTCATCCCGCAAGACGGACTTTTCAGGCTATCAGAATTTATGTTAACGGTGAGCTTGATGGTCTTGGTGAAGCGGCACAGAACATGTTTGAATGTCTTAAAGATGGCGGAAGAGTCAGCATCATAACCTTCCATTCGCTTGAAGACAGAATAATAAAGCAGGCGTTTGCTCCGCTTGCAAAGGGCTGCACATGCCCGAGAAATTTTCCCGTTTGCGTATGCGGTAACAAGCCGAGAGCGAAAGTGCTCAAGGCGGTTGCTCCCGGCAAAGCGGAAATTGAAGAAAATCCGAGAAGCCGCTCAGCAAGATTGCGCACGGCGGAAAAGCTTTGATTTTTTATCTGTCAGAATGGCTCTGACATTGTTGCTCAGTAATTTGTGAAAGGAGAGATTAACATGGCGGATTACAACCGCAGCGAGGCATATGATCTTTCGCTTTACGGTATGCCTGCGGTAAAGCCGATTGCCGATGAGCCTGTTGCTCAGCCGCAGCGAAAAGCTCAGCCTGCTCGTCCCAAAAAATCGGCTGCTCAGATTCGCAGAGAGTCAATTGCATCTGCCATGCACGCTCTCAGAATTTTTGTGGTTGCCGTAACGCTTCTCACATTGTTCGGCGCAATTCTTTTTTCAAGAATCAGCCTTGCAATGCTTGAAAAAGAAGCAGTTCAGATTGCGGATAAAATCAAGGATGCCGAAAGTGAAAACACAAGGCTCGTTATGCAGCTTAATTCATCGGTATCCAGAGAAAAAGTTGATGAATACGCAGTTTCGGTTTTGGGTATGCAAAAGCTTGAGCGCTACCAGATACACTACTTTGAAAACAGGGATGGCGACAAGGTAGTGGTGGCAGGCGGCGAAAGCTCTGACGTTGAAATTAAAGCAGACAAGGATTCTTGATTTTTGTCTGCTTTAATTGTCATATGCGATTATGAAACGGGCATATACATATCTAAGATTAAGGCTGTCTCAATTACGGCGGATTTAAAAATTTTTCGCAGCAAAGCTGCTGCGGAGCAGATTTTTTTATGCGCTTTTGAGGCGGCGATTTTTGTTTGAAGGGGAGAAAAGCTTTGGTAAAAATGTCACCGAGAAGAAAGCTGTTTATCAGGGCATTTATAGTGTTTGTGCTTCTTGTGGGGCTTGTTTTCGGCTCAACTGCAGTTAACCTTGCAAGAATTCAGCTTGTGGACAGCGAGCAATATAAACAGCAGGCTGAAAAAAATCAGCTTCATGATACGGAAATTTCAGCCGAACGTGGAATAATATATGATGCCAACGGAACTGTGCTGGCAAAAAGCGCATCGGTCTGGAAAATTTACATCAAGCCCTGCGACATAGAAAATGAAGATTTCAAAAATGACCTTTGCCGCAAGCTTTCCGCTTTAATCGGCGTTGATTTTGACACCATAAAAGAGAAGGCGAATAAAAGCAAATATGCCTATCTTATTCTCAAAAGGCAGGTTGAATTTGAAGAAAAAGAAAAGGTTGCCGAGTTCCTTTCTCAGTTTTATTCGTACACGGTAACCAGCGAGAATGATGATGGCGAGCTTGTTACAAGCCAGAAGAAAATTTATTACAGCTCGGCGGTGGGAATTGATCCCGATGTAAAGCGTTATTACCCTTACGGAACTCTTGCCGCAAACGTTATCGGCTTTACGGGCACGGATGACGTTGGCAGACTGGGTGTTGAGCTTAAATACGATACAACCCTTACGGGCACTCCCGGCAGAATCATCACCGCTCAGAACGGCAAAAGCGATGTTATGAGCCAGGAATACGAAACCGTATACGATGCCGTTCAGGGAACAAGCCTTGTTCTCACAATTGATGAGGTTATTCAGCGCTATCTTGAAGACAGTCTTGAGCAGGTTTATGTTGATTCCAAGGGCGTCGGTGCTTACGGCGTTATAATGGATGTTGATACGGGTGCAATTCTTGCGATGGCAAGCATGGGTAATTTCGATTTGAATTCTCCTCAGGAGCTTACTGAAGAGGAAGAAAAAGCGCTTTATGAGCAATATCCGGACAAAGAGGAAAGAGCCAAGGCAAGAAATGATATGCTCTATGCCAAATGGAGAAACTTCATTGTCAGCGACAGCTATGAGCCGGGCTCTGTTTTTAAAATTGTTACTGCAGCGGCAGCGATTGAAGAAAACGTACTCAGCGAAAACTTTTCATATACCTGCACGGGTAAAATTCAGGTTGCTGACAGAACAATCAAATGCCATGACCGTGACGGTCACGGAACGCAGGATTTAAAGCACGGTCTTATGAACTCCTGCAACCCTCTGTTTATAACAACGGGTCAGGCACTCGGTCAGGAAAAATTCTTTGAATATTTTGAAGCATTCGGCTTTACTGAAAAAACAGGCATTGACCTTCCTGCCGAACCGACTCCCGTTGCAGGCGTTAACTATCATGCGCTTGAAAATATGGGTCTTGTTGAGCTTTCGAGCTCATCCTTCGGTCAGTCATTCCAGGTAACTCCAATTCAGATGGTTACTGCCATAAGCGCAATTGCAAACGGCGGTTATCTTATGACTCCTTATGTTGTTGCCCGTCAGCTTGACGAAAACGGCAATGTTATCAGCGAAACCCAGCCAAATATCAGGCGTCAGGTTGTTTCGGAAGAAACTGCCGCCGAGGTTGCCGATATGATGGAAGCTGTTGTAACAAGCGGTACGGGTAAAAATGCTTATGTTGCCGGCTACAGAGTTGCAGGCAAAACGGGAACATCGCAGAAGCTTGGCAGCGACGGTGAATATGTTGCTTCTTTCGGTTGCTTTGCGCCTGCAAACGACCCCGAGATTGCAGTTCTTATTCTTGTTGACGAACCCGAAGGTCAGATTAACGGCGGTCAGATTTGTACACCTGTTGCAGCTCAGGTTGTTGAAAAAACTCTTGAGTATATGGGTGTTGAAAGGCAGTACAGCGATGAGGAGCTTGAAAAGCTTGATACTTTAACTCCGAGCCTTATCGGTAAAACAACTGTTGATGCCGTTGCTCTTCTTGAAGAAAAAGGCTTTGAGATAAAGGTTGTAGGCGAGGGTGAAAAGGTTATCAGTCAGATGCCTGCCTATAACCAGTCTGTTCCGCAAAACGGAATAATTGTTTTGTATACGGAGAAGGATGCCGAACGGGTTACCGTTGAAGTTCCCGATTTAACCGAAATGACGCTGTCGATGGCAAATAAATATGCGTTATCGGCAGGCTTGAATATCAAAATATCCGGCAATGCCCTGAATGAGGGCGAGCTGATATCCTACTCGCAAAGCATTGAAGCAGGGCAGGAGGTTGAGTACGGCTCAACTGTAACGGTCTACTTCAAATCGAACACGGGAGTAAGCGATTTTGTCGGATAGAGTTGCTTTAGGAGGACAAAGGAAATGAAGCTTTCCGAACTGATTAAGGATTTGGGTGCTGCCTGCATGGCAGACGACAGAGAAATAACATTCATTACCGATAACTCGGCTAAAGTGGTTGACGGATGCATTTTTGTTTGCATTGAGGGCAAGCGCTTTGACGGTCACACAAAAGCTGCTGAGGCACTTTCCAACGGAGCAGCAGCGGTTATCGTTCAGAAAGATATGGGATTGAAGGAGCAGATTCTTGTTGAAAACACAAGGGCAGCTTACGCACGCTTGAGCGCAGCATTCTTCGGTCATCCCGAAAGAGAGCTTCGCATTATCGGCGTTACAGGCACAAACGGCAAAACAACCTCCTGCTTTATCATCAAATCCGTTCTCGATTCGATGGGCTATAAAACAGGTCTTATCGGAACAGTAAAGAATATTGTTGGTGATAAGGAATATCCTGCCGTTCTGACAACTCCCGACTGCTATGACCTTTTCGGACTTTTCAGAGAAATGGTTGATTACGGCTGCGAATTCTGCACAATGGAGGTTTCTTCGCAGGCTCTTGACCAGAGAAGAGTTGAAGGCGTTCATTTTGAAGCATCGATTTTCACAAACCTTACTCAGGATCACCTCGATTATCACGGCTCATTCGATAATTATAAAAAAGCAAAGCATATGCTTTTTGAAAATTCCTCGCTTGCAATTATCAACATCGATGATGATGCGGCGGAATATATGCTCAGCGGAACACCCTGCAGAAACGTTACATTCTCCGTTAACAATGATAACTGCGATTATTCCGCAAAGAATATCAGAATTGCTTCATCGGGTGTTAAATATGAGCTTGTGAGCAATTCCGACATCGGCAGAGTGAAGTTTGCCGTGCCCGGCAAATTCTCGGTTTATAACTCGATGGGTGCTGCGGTCTGCCTTGTTGAAATGGGCATGGATTTCAGAGCAGTGCTTGACGGTCTTGCAGGCTGCACGGGTGTGCCCGGCAGAATGGAGGTTGTTCCTGCCGATAAACCCTATACCGTTCTTATTGACTATGCACATACCCCCGACGGGCTTGAAAACGTTCTCGGCTGCGTAAGAGAAATCACCGAGGGTAAGGTTATAACCGTTTTCGGCTGCGGCGGCGACAGAGATAAAACAAAACGACCGATTATGGGCGATATTGCGGCAAGGCTTTCGGATGTTGCCGTTATAACCTCCGATAATCCCAGAAGCGAAGATCCCGATGCGATAATAAACGATATTGTTGAGGGTGTTAAGAAGCATACATCCAAGGTTGTTGTTGAAAGTGACCGCAAAAAGGCAATCGCAAAGGCTCTTTCAATGGCTCGTGAGGGCGATATAGTTGTTCTTGCAGGCAAGGGTCAGGAAACTTATCAGATTCTTGCAAGCGGTAAAATCCATTTTGATGAAAGAGAAGTTGTTGCAGAGATTCTTGCGGAGGGTATCTGATGAAAGCTTTAACATTCAAAGAGGCTGCGGCGGCAGTCAGAAGTCAGACAGAGCTCGTCGGCAGCTTCAGCTGTGTTTGCACCGATACAAGAAAAATTGAAAACGGCAGCTTGTTTATTGCAATAAAAGGTGAGAATTTTGACGGCCATGAGTTTGCGGCGAAAGCTCTTGAACTCGGTGCGCAGGCGGTTGTTTGCGAAAAAGACTGCGGTCTCGGCAAAAATCAGATTCTTGTTGAAAGCACAAGGCAGGCGCTGCTTGACCTTGCAGGCTATTACAGAAGCCTTTTCAATATTCCTGTAATCGGAATAACGGGCAGTGTCGGCAAAACAACAACAAAAGAAATGGTTCACGCGGTTATGAGCGTGAAATATAATACTTTGAAAAATGAGGGTAATCTCAACAATGAAATCGGTGTGCCTTTAACTCTTTTCAGACTCGATGAAACTCACGAGGCTGCAGTTATTGAAATGGGCATGAGCGGTTTTGAGGAGATTGCAAGGATGACGGCGGCGGTTAAACCCGATGCAGCGGTTATAAGCAATATCGGCGTTTCTCATATTGAAAAGCTTGGCTCAAGAGAGGGCATTCTCAAAGCAAAGCTTGAAATCCTTCAGGGCATGAAAGCTGATTCGCCCGTTATTCTGAACGGTGACGACGATATGCTTGCTACCGTCAGCCCCGATGCTCATTCCGTGACACGGTACGGAATCAACAATGATTCCTGCGCATTTAAGGCAAGCAACATTTTTGCAGGCGAAACCGAAATAGCTTTTGATGCGGAGTATCCGGGCGGAAAAACAAGGGTTGAGCTGCCTTTCCCCGGCAGGCACAATGTTTATAATGCTCTTGCTGCAGCGGCAGCAGGCAGTCTGTTTGGTATTGAGCCCGAAGATGCTTTCGAGGCTCTCAAAAAATATGTGCCTGCAGGAATGCGTCAGAGAATCGTTAAAAAATGCGGCATGACCTTTATTGAGGATTGCTACAACGCAAGCCCCGATTCGCAGGCGGCAGCTCTTGCGGTGCTCGGCGGAATGAATGCAAAAAGAAAAATCGCCGTTATAGGCGATATGCTTGAGCTAGGCTCATACAGCGCTCAGGCTCACGCGTTGGTGGGTCAGAAAGCCGCTGAAAACAATATAGAGGTTCTTTTTACTTACGGTGAGCGTTCGCTTGAAGCGGCAAAGGCTGCTTCGGGAAAAATAGAAACAATCAGGAGCTTTTTGGATAAGGAAGAGCTTTCCGCCGAGCTTAAAGCAATGCTTGAGCAGGGCGATGCGGTTCTCTTTAAAGCAAGCAGAGGTATGAAGCTGGAGGATGTTATTTATTCGGTATATTCAGATTTGGAATAATCTTCGAAAGGGTTGATTTATCAGATGAAAACATCCGCCGCAATAATAATGGCAGGGCTCACGGGGCTTCTGGTAACAGGTGTTATCGGCTTTGCCATGGTGCCTTGGCTGAGAAAGCTTAAATTCGGGCAAACGATACTCGATATAGGTCCGAAATGGCATAAATCCAAGCAGGGCACGCCGACAATGGGCGGTCTGATGTTTATTTTCGGTCTGGTTGCGGCTCTTGTTGTTACGGTTGTGACCGATAAAATTATGGGGGGCAATATTGTTGCTTCGGGCAGCATGATTGCCTCCGAGCAGTATACAAAATTCTGGAGCGGTCTGATAATGGCTCTGTGTTTCGGGCTGATAGGCTTTGCGGATGACTATATCAAGGTTGTTATGCGCAGAAATCTCGGTCTGACCATCCGCCAGAAAACCGTTATGCAGCTGCTTGTTGCTCTTTGCTATATGGTAAGCATGAGTATGAGCATGGGCGGCGCACCCTATATGTTTATTCCTTTTGCAGGCATGGTTCATATGGGGCTGTTTTATTGGATTTTCGGCATAGTGATTATCTATGCCTCAATCAATGCCGTTAATTTTACGGACGGCATTGACGGGCTTTGCTCGGGAGTTACGCTCACAACGGCGGTAACTCTCGGCGTTATTGCGGCTTTGAAAGGTCTTTTCGGATTTTCGATGGCTGCAAGCGCTCTTGCGGGTGCCTGCCTCGGATTCTTTTTGTGGAATAAGAATCCTGCAAAGGTGTTTATGGGCGATACGGGCTCAATGTTTCTGGGCGGAATGGTTGTTGCCCTTGCGTACGGAATCAATTGCCCCTTGATTCTTCTGCCTGCAGGTATAGTTTTTGTTATTGAGGGAGCATCCGATGTTTTGCAGATTGTTTATTACAAAATAAGCGGCGGCAAACGGATATTTAAGATGGCTCCCATACACCATCATTTTGAAATGTGCGGCTGGAGCGAGAAAAAAATCGTTTCGGTTTTTTGTGCCGTTAATGTTCTCGGCGGTGCGGCAGCGGTTGCCGTAATGCATTTCGGGGGATATTTAGGTTAATATTATTGAAAAAAGAAAGGAGAAAGGGGAATTTGATAAAGCTTTTTTTAAAACAGCAGATCGGTTTTTTCTATACGGCAAGAGACATTGCCAAACGCAGAAAAAGCTTTCGGGACTGCTTCTCCACGGCTCCGTTTGATATAACCTTTCTTGCGCTTGTAATTGCGCTTTTAACAACAGGGCTTGTTATGATGTTTTCGGCAAGCTATGTTTATGCATGGTATGATAAATCGGCGGCATATGACCCTTATTACTATATAAAGAAACAGCTTTTGTTTGCTGTTGTCGGCGTAATTATTATGCTTGCGGTTTCGTTTATCAGCCCCGATATTTTCAGGGATGTTTCGGGTCTGGCAATGGTTATTGCTCTGTTGCTTCTGGTTTATGCTCTTATTAATCCGTTTGAAGTAGCAGGCAAAGAGGAGTTCAAGCGCTGGATTGCAGTGCCGGGAACAACAATAACCTTCCAGCCGTCGGAATTTGCAAAGCTGGCGCTGATAATGTATATGGCGTTCAGCATGGAACAATATCATAAGCTGATTGAGAAAAAAGCATGGATGATATTCCCGTATATGGCTCTTATTTTGCTTGTGTGTGCGCTCGTTTATCTTGAAAATCATGTTTCGGGTACGCTTCTGATTTTCGGAATCGGCGGAGCAATGCTCTTCTTCGGCGGAATCAAATGGCAATGGTTTGCTTTTGCAGGCGTTGTTGTTCTGATAGCGGCGGTAATATTTGTTTTCAATGCCGATAAATTCCTTGAGGGATATGCCAGCGAAAGAATCAGAATCTGGCTCAAGCTTCTCACAAACGAAGAGCTTACGGTTGAAGAGGCGAGAGGCTCGGGCTGGCAAAGCCTGCAGTCGCTTTATGCAATCGGTTCGGGCGGTCTTTTCGGCCTCGGATTCGGCAATTCCAAGCAAAAGCATATGTATCTGCCTGAACCGCAGAACGATTTTGTTTTTGCCGTTGTTTGTGAGGAACTCGGCTTTCTGAGAGCGCTTATTATTATTCTGCTGTTCATTCTTCTTGTTGCAAGAGGATTTATAATCGGTCTGAGAGCAAAAACCAAGTTCGGTGCTCTGCTTGCTATGGGTATCAGCTTTCAGGTTGGTTTGCAGGCGGCGCTGAATATAGCGGTTGTTACCGCAACTGTTCCGAACACGGGCATCAGCCTTCCGTTTTTCAGTTACGGCGGCACATCTCTTCTGGTGCTTCTGATTGAAATGGGAATGGTGCTTGCCGTTTCAAGAAACGGAGAAAGGACGAAGAAAAATGCTGGAAAATAAAAAAATTCTTATTGCTGCAGGCGGCACGGGCGGACACATCAACCCTGCTCTCGGTACTGCAGGTTATATAAAAGAAAAGCATCCGAATGCGGAAATTGCATTTGTCGGCACGGCTGATAAAATGGAGGCAAAGCTTGTTCCCGAAGCAGGCTACGAGCTCAAAACAATTGAAATCAGCGGCTTTTGGAGAA
Organism: Acutalibacteraceae bacterium; assembly: GCA_045589555.1. Lineage (GTDB taxonomy): Bacteria > Bacillota > Clostridia > Oscillospirales > Acutalibacteraceae > CAG-177. Next base: position 47,554 of record JAZNPG010000113.1, on the reverse strand, counting down.
GCTTTTCTCCCGAGGCGATAAAACACAATATAGGAACGCTTTCAAAGCTTCTTAAATCGTCATCGCAGGCAAAGAAAATCATCAAGGAATTCAAGCCCGACCTTGTTATAGGCTTCGGCGGATATGTCAGCGGACCCGTTTTGCGCATGGCTGCAAAAATGGGTATCCCGACTGCGATTCATGAGCAGAACGCTTTCCCCGGTGTAACCAACAAGGCTCTCGCAGGCAAGGTGGACAGAGTTATGCTCACCATTGATAAGGCAGAGCAGTATATGAATCCCAAAAACCCCTGCGTTGTAACGGGATTGCCTATAAGAGGCGATATTCTTAAGGGCGACAGAGATTTTGCAAGGGCAGAGCTCGGTATTCCCGATGATAAGCCCCTTATTCTTTCAATGGGCGGCTCGCTCGGCGCAAAGCCTGTTAACGATGCCGTTCTCGGTCTGATTCTCAATAAATACAAGGATAATGACTGCGTATTTCTACATGCAACGGGCAAAAACGGCGCATGGTTTACGGAAAAGCTTGAGGCAGAGGGCGTTGATTTGAAGACCAATCCCCATGTAAGGGTTACTGAATATATCGATATTCCCAAGTGTCTGCCTGCAGCTGACCTTGTTATCTGCCGCTCGGGAGCAAGCACTCTGAGCGAATTGCAGGCTCTCGGCAAGCCCTCAATTCTTATTCCGTCACCTTATGTTACGGAAAATCATCAGTATCATAATGCAATGGCTCTTGTTAATAACGGAGCGGCGGAGATTCTTGAAGAAAAAGACCTCACGCCCGAATCGCTTACACAGAGAGTCAACGAGCTTCTTTCCGACAGATACAGGCTCGATTTAATCGGTCAGAATGCCAAAAACATGGCTCTTATCGATGCAACGGCAAGAATTTACAGCAATCTTTGTGAGATTGTGCTCTGATTCACATAATTTCCGCATTCCGAATAAGATAAAGCAGAGTTATGATTTGCTCGTTTTTATTTCGGGAGCGTGAATTATGGAAAAGTTAATAATAAACGGAGGAAAAGAGCTTTACGGAAGCGTAAAGCTGCAAGGCTCCAAAAACAGCATTCTGCCCATTCTTGCTGCGGCTGCGGCAACGGGCAGCGTAAGTGTTTTACATAATTGCCCGAAGCTTTCGGATGTTGATGCGGCGCTGAAAATTCTCCGCTGCATCGGCTGTAAAGCGGAGAGGCACGGGCATACTGTTATTGTTGATTCGTCAGGCGCAAACGGCTGGGAAATTCCCGATGCTCTTATGAGTGAAATGCGTTCATCGATTATCTTTCTGGGAGCGCTTCTTGCGAGATTCGGCAAAGCAAGAGTAACTGCTCCGGGCGGCTGCGAAATCGGGTTAAGACCGATTGACCTGCATCTTGCAGCGCTGAGATGTATGGGCGCAGTTATTTCGGAGGAGGGCGGTATGCTTGAGTGCGATTGCCCGAGCGGACTTTCGGGCAGGCATATAACGCTTAATTTTCCGAGCGTCGGAGCAACGGAAAATATTATGCTTGCTGCCATCGGTGCAAATGGCGAAACAGTTATTACCAATGCGGCAAGGGAGCCCGAAATCGTTGATCTTGCCGATTTTTTGGGCAAGTGCGGAGTTACGGTTATCGGAGCAGGGCAGAGCGTTATCCGTATTTATGGCGGCGGCAGACTTTACGGCACGGAGCACAGGATTATTCCTGACAGAATTGTTGCCTCAACCTTTATGGCGGGTGTCGCCTGCGCAGGCGGCAGAATCTGCATAAAGGATACGGAAAAAGAGCATCTTGCGCCCGTTATTCCCGTTTTTGAAGCGGCAGGCTGCAAATTTGATTTTTCGGAAAAGGAAATGACCGTTGAATCATTCGGCAGACCGCACAGAGTAAAGCTTTTGCGCACCATGCCTTATCCGGGGTTTCCTACGGATTCGCAGGCTCTTTTTATGGCGGTTGCCGCAAAAGCAATCGGCACAAGCGTTATCAGCGAGAAAATATTCGAAAACAGGTTCAGACATGTTCCCGAGCTTATCAAAATGGGAGCGGATATAAGAGTTGAGGATTGCTGCGTTGCAGTTGTTGAAGGCGTGAAAAGGCTTCACGGTGCAAGGGTTGCGGCAAGCGACCTCAGGGGTGGCAGTGCGCTTGCCGTTGCGGCAATGGGCGCTGAAGGACAAACGGTAATTGAAAATATTTATCATATAGACAGGGGCTGTGAAGCATTCGAGAATGTTTTTTCAAATCTCGGTGCCGATATAATCAGAGAATGCCCCGAGGAGCGGAAATGGACAGAGAAAATCAAGAATTAAGCGCACCGAGATTAACTCCCGAGGAGCGCAGTGAAAGAGTTAAAAAGCTGAAAAGAAAAAGAAGATTCAGGCTTGCATTGGTTATAACGGCTTTTGTGCTTGTGCTTTGCCTGATTCTCAGCCCCGTGCTGCTTTTTGCAGTTTTCAAGATTGATAATTTTGCAATTGAGGGCGAAACATTATATAAAGAAGAAGAAATTATCGCAGCAAGCGGTATTTCATACGGCAAGAGCATCTTTTTTGCCGACCTTGACGAAGCAAAGGTCAAAATCGAGAGCACTTTGCCTTATACAAACAATGTTCAGCTTGCAAGGCGGTTACCTGATACAATTGTTATAACTCTTGAATCAACCGATAAAGCTTATGCGGTTGAAAAATCCGAGGGCATCTATGCGATAACAAACCGTGATTTCAAGGTGCTTGAAGTTTCGGGAATTATTCCTGACGGGGTTATTCCCGTTATCGGAGCATTGCCCGAAAAGGCAGAGCCGGGCAGCGTTATGAGTTTTATCAAGGAGGGTGAGCAGACCGATGCAACCCTCAATCTCATAAGAAGCATTTCCGCAGCAATTGCCGACAGCGAAATTCAGGATATCAATCTCGTGAGTGTACGCTCAAGAAGCAATATCTATATGGTTTATCAGGAGAGAATTGTTCTTCGCCTGGGTGACAGCAGCGAAATCGATAAAAAGGTTGCGCTGGGCAAAAAGGTTATTGAGCAGGAGAATGCCATTGATGAAACACAGACGGGCATTATAAATCTTACGGTTTCGAAAAAGGCTTATTTTAACCCTGCCGATGAGAAGGATATCCCTGAGCTTGCCGAATACAAAACCTATGCAATCGGCAACGAAAAGGATTCGCAGGAGCAGGCTTTTGCTATTGAAACGGATAACGGCTCCTATGCAATAACCAACCCCTCTTTCAAGGTTCTTGAATTTTCAAAAACTGCTCCCGAGGGAATAATTCCGCTTGAGGGTTATATTCCCGAAGAAGCCAAAACAGGTGAAATCCTCAGCTATGGCAGCGATGACGAAACAAAAACTGCCCACAGCACAATCCGTGAGCTTTATGAAGCTGCGGATGAAAGCGGAATAAAGGATATAGACCTTATCGGGTTCGACGGTGAAAACGATATCTATATTATTTATCAGGAACGAATGGTGCTTCGCATAGGAAGCATGAAGAATCTTGAAAACAAACTTTCAAAGGGCAAGGAAATCATTGATGAAGAGAATGAAAACGATGATTCTGCCGTGGGTATTGTTTATCTGAGCGACCCCGATGATGCTTATTTTGAAGAAGAGAAGTATCAGGATATAGATGAGCTTATGGATTATAAGCCCGTTTACGATGAATCGGAGGAAGAAACAACCGAAGATTCCGAAGAATGATAATGTTATAAATATTTAATACATATTATATTAAAAAGCTGCCTCACCGTTTGGTGGGGCAGCTTTGCTGTGTGTTTTATATTTTGATTTTAACTGTTTTGATTTCCCATGGGCGGAAGGAGAGCTTGCCGTCTGTAACTGCAGAAATCTCGTTGCCGAGAAGGTCGGTTTCTGCGCAGACCTTGCCTGTTGCCGAATTGAATACTGCGCTTGCGGGTTCGTCGGAATAGTTGCAGAAACGTGCAAGCAGACAGCCGTTTTCGGGATAAACGGTTGTAAGTATAACCTCGCCGCCGTCAGCTTCAAGGCTTGCGGATGTAAATTCTGACATATTGCCGTTGCCCTTTGCAATTTTTGTGAGTGCAGGCTGATATGCATAAGAAACGGCTTTTCTGTGAAGAGCGGCATCCGAAAGCGATGAATCAAACGCAAGCAGGGAGAATTCATCGTCATAAACGCCGTCAAGCATTTTGGTTCCGCACATATAGGAGTTCGAATAAACAAGCGGTACGGATAAACGGTTGCCGTTAACGGCAGAGCCCATGCAGCCTCTGTTCATAACCGCAAAGCCGTTTTTGCTGTCACGCAAAGCAATCCAGTAAATGCCGTTAAGCTGTGTGGAATTTCTGAAGGATTCCTCGGGACTGACCTTTTTGTCAATAAGAATAAGGTCCTCCTTGTACCAGTAATCTTCAGTAACCCTGATGTCACCGCTCCAGTCAGAGATTGAATAGGGCAGGTCGCGCACCATTCTGCGGCTTTCGTCAAGACAGAGATTCATGTTGAGGCAAAGCTTGCTCTCGTGCATGTGACCTTCAACTGTGAGCGATTTTTTGAGTCCCATCTTTTCGCCGAGCTTGCCGATATGCTCGCCATGAACTTCAAAGCGAGTTTTGCAGTCAATTCTCGGGCTGTTACCGTTAAAGCTCATTTCAAAGCGGAAGGGTACGTAGCCGATTTTGCCTTCCTGAACGGCAACTGCGCCGCTTTCACCGATTTCAACCGACCATTTGCCGCTTGAAACGCAGTCTGTATCCTCAATGCAGGCGCTGAAAAGCTCGCCTGCGCCGTTGTCGATAATCCGTCTGCCGCCGATTTCATCGATATATGAAATGCCTGAATCAGTCAGCCTGAGCTTGTAGCAGGGAGTTGTAAGCAATCCGTTTTCAGCATCCCATGAGAAAGCAAAGCTTTCCGATTTTTCTTCGATGCGTTTAGCTGTGAACGGAGAAAGCTCAACGTGAAGCTTTCTGCCCTCAAAATCAACCCATTCATCAACGGCAAAGGAGTGGGAGTTTACTGCAAGAACAGATTCTTTTTCGGGTGTGGAGAAGCGTGCGCCGATTGCTTCAAGAGATTTGGCTTTGACATAATCAGAAGCGGCGAGAGATGCGGGAATAAATCTGCGCGCAAGGTCAAGCAAACCGCAGATTGTAACATCGTGGTGCTGCGCTGCGAGCGAATATTTCCAGGCATCGTCGAGCTTTTCTCTTTCTTCCGCTGCACCGAGAGTCACAGCGAGAGAGTTGAGTTCTTCTGCCTGTACGGCAGCAACCTCGGATTGGCGCACACCGTTGAAAATCTCATTGCCGCAGTAGCCCCAGGGCATCTGCACATGGAAATCGTTATCGGTTGTTGCAAGCTCATCCTTTGCCTCGCCGTAAAGAGCGGGAATGTCTTCAAGAAGAACGTATTCGTAGTTATCCTTTGTTTCTATGTGAGCGGTAACCTCTTCTATTCCCTGCGTGAGGTCATCGTATCTCGAGGCAAGAAGAGGGGAGTATTTTTCAAACATCTCCTCGAAATCCTCAAGCGAAATCTTTGTGTCGTTCGGCCAGCGTGAAAGAATCCAGTTATCAACCGTTGTGCAGTTGAAGCCTCTGCCCTGCTTATCGTATGTAGGAACGGCAGGGATTGCGGTGCCGTCTTTGCCAATCCATCTGCCCCAAGCGGAATCAAAGGTGCGCGGATAACCGTAGCCCATAACGTGAGAGCGCAGAATTGCCGCATCATATCCGCAGTTTTTAATGAGCTGGGGAGTCTGATTGTTAAGCGCAAACTCCGAAATAGAATAAACATTCGGGGTTATGCCGAAGAAATCGAGATTTGTTCTCACGGCATAAATAAGCTGACGCGCGTTTGACTCTTCCGAAATTGTGAGGGAAAGCGGCTGACCGTAGGTTGTTGCGCCGAGACCGACTCTGTCGGGATATTTCTCAAGCAGCTCCTTAATCATATCCACAACCTCGGGGTCGCACCTTGTGAACTCATCAAAGGTGAAGGATTCGTAGTCAAGACCGATGCGCAGTTTCGGATATTTTTCCATCCACTCAAAAATCTTTTTCAGACGGGGCTTGACCTCGTCTTTCCAGAGCACATAGCCGCCGTGTTCATATGTCAGAATATAAAGTTTTTTCTTTTCCATAGCTCATCCTGCTTTCGTTTTATAAATAGAACAGCTTTTTGTTATTCTATCACACAGTAATAACAATTTCAATAAAAAAACCCGAAGCGGTTGTGCTTCGGGCAAGATTTTATTCTGCTACTATTCCGAGGCTTACGGAAAGTGCGCGGTCAACCCTGAGCATATCATTATCATCGAGTATGCCCATTTTTTCGCGCAGTCGCTTTTTATCAAGCGTTCTCACCTGTTCAAGCAAAACAATAGAATCCTTGGCTAGACCGCAGCCGTCGGCGTTGACCCTTATGTGAGTAGGTAAGCTGGTTTTGAATCGTTGGCTTGTTATTGCGGCGGCAATAACCGTTGGGCTGAATTTGTTGCCGACATCATTCTGAACAATCAGCACGGGTCTTGTGCCGCCCTGCTCCGAGCCGATTACGGGACTTAAATCGGCATAATATATTTCTCCCCGTTTAACGTTCACGAATATCACTCTCCGTCAGGTAATGTTTTCAGTTATATTTTGAACAGGTTTTCGGCTGATTAAACGCAGATTTGAATTCGGGGAGCAAAAAAATTCAAAATCGCCTGTCCGTTTGTTATCATTATATTCGGGCTGCCGTGATTTGACATTCTTTTTTTGAATAAAGTTGTTGACAATAAAAAATTACTGTGCTAAACTATTATAAACCGTTGAAGCGGGAGTAAAGGTGAAACATGCTTCCACAGAGAGTCCGTGTTGCTGAGAATCGGGCGAAAAACAGTTCATCAAATGGGCCGCTGAGGGTGCAGTGAAATGCATTTGCAAAGTATTCTGCAACGTTATGGCATACGTTAACTGTCGGGAATATGCTTGTATTCCGCAAAGTGCGCAGCAGCAGCTGCGAATCAAGGTGGCACCACGGATAATGCTTTTATTCGTCCTTGACAGAGAAAACTGTCAAGGGCGTTTTTTGTTTAAAAATGAAGGTGTTTTTTATGATTTTGTTAACCAAACGATGGTGAAGCTTGCTTTTGATTAAAAACAAACTGAAACTATCTTAATTTACGGAGGATTATATTATGAAACTCAACGGCGTTGATTTTGACACTTATTTTAATGAATATCCCAATAAAGAAGGCTATTTCGGCAAATACGGCGGAGTTTTTATCGATGATAAGCTCAAAGCTGCCATGGCTGAAATAACAGAGGCTTATTATTCAATCTGCCAGTCAAGAAAATTTATTGCAGAGCTTCGCAGAATCCGCAAGGAATTCCAGGGCAGACCCACTCCCGTTACACATCTTGAAAGGCTTTCCGATTCTCTGGGCGGCAAGGTTCAGCTTTATGCAAAGCGTGAGGACCTTAACCACTCGGGTGCCCATAAGCTCAACCATTGTATGGGCGAAGCTCTTCTTGCAAAATATATGGGCAAGAAAAAGGTTATCGCCGAAACAGGCGCAGGTCAGCACGGCGTTGCTCTTGCAACCGCTGCCGCTTATTTCGGTCTTGAATGCGATATTTACATGGGCTCTGTTGACATCAAAAAGCAGGCTCCCAACGTTGCCAGAATGAAAATCCTCGGAGCAAATGTTGTTGAGGTAACTCACGGCTTACAGACTCTTAAGGAAGCTGTTGACGCTGCTTTTGATGCTTACAGCAAGGAATACAAGGATTCAATCTATTGCATCGGTTCGGTGCTCGGTCCTCATCCCTTCCCGATGATGGTTCGTGATTTCCAGAGGGTTGTTGGTATCGAAGCAAGAGAGCAGTTTGTTGAAATGACGGGTCATCTTCCCAGCTCAATTGTTGCCTGTGTCGGCGGCGGCTCAAATGCTGCAGGTCTTTTTGCAGGCTTCCTCAATGATCCCGTTGGTATTTACGGCATTGAGCCTCTCGGCAGAGGTCCCAAGCTCGGCGACCACGCCGCAAGCCTCAAATACGGAACCGAGGGCATTATGCACGGCTTTAACAGCATCATGCTCAAAGATGAAAACGGCGAGCCCGCCCCCGTTTATTCGGTTGCAAGCGGTCTTGATTACCCCTCATCAGGTCCCGAACATGCTTTCCTTCAGGAAATCGGCAGAGTTAAATATGACGTTATCAATGACGACGAAACAATCGATGCATTCTATAAGCTTTCACGCCTTGAGGGAATTATCCCTGCAATCGAAAGCTCGCACGCAGTTGCTTTCGGTATGAAGCTTGCCAAGACAATGGACCACGGCTCAATCCTCATCAATCTCTCAGGCAGAGGCGATAAGGATATGGATTATGTTATCGAAAACTACGGCATTCCCGAATAATTCGGATTCCCGTGACGGCGATATGAACGTTTTTTCGTTCTCGGCGTATCTGTATACGCCTTCATCCGAAGAAAACGCCCATCTCATCCGTCCCGGAAACCCGAACAAAACCGCGACGGCGATATGAACGTTTTTTCGTTCTCAGCGTATCTTTATACGCCTTTATCCGAAGAAAACGCACATCTCATCCGTCCCGGAAACCCGAACAAAACCGTGACGGCGATATGAACGTTTTTTGTTCGCTGCTTTAAAAACGGGTGTGAGCGCAGCCCACCCGAAACTATTCACTATTATTTATTCATTATTAATTAAAAAACGGATGTGCCGTTTATCCGGCGCATCCGTTTTACTGTTTTATCTCTTTAATATGTATTCGTTTATTGCGAAAGCTACGCCGTCATCATTGTTTGAGGGGAGAACAAAATCTGCTTTCTGCTTAAGGGAATCAACGGCGTTGCCCATTGCAAATTTCATGCCCGAAGCTTCAAACATCGGCAAATCGTTTTCTCCGTCACCTATGCAGGCGATTTCGCTTTTGTCAATGCCGAGATGGTTTGCAAGCCGTAAAAGTGCGTTGCCTTTGGATGCGCCGTTTGCAAAAATCTCAACATAAATGCTGCTGTATGCAGCAGATAATTCACCGTATGGCTCAAGAATTTCTTGAATTCTTTCACGGCTTTTCGGGTGAATCAGATAAAGCTGGATTTCTTCAACATCAGCGTTTTTCTCCCTGATAAGATCGGAAACGGATTTAACATTGAATGCCTTTGCTGCATCCTTGCCGTAAAATATCCTGCCTGCGATTGAAAGCAGGGTGCCCTGTATGTAATAATCCTCGTTGATGTGTGCCGCAATGCCGAAGCCCTTGCCTGCGCATTTATCGAGCAGCTCTGCGGCGGTGCGGCATGGGATGCATAAATCAAAAATGCGCTTGTAGTTTTTTATGTCAATAACACCTGCTCCGTTTGAGGTTATAACATAATCGTAAAAGCTTTCCGATTCGAGCCTGTGGGGCAGGCAGGTGAGGTTTCTGCCCGTTGTGGGAACAACTGTTATTCCGCATTCAGCGGCTTTTTTTAGAGCGGCAACCGTGTTTTCGCTCATCCGGCTTTTGCCGTTAAGGCAGGTGCCGTCCATATCAACTGCAAGAAGCTTAATCATTTTTCACCTCACGAAAGAATTAATTGTTTTATATATTATATCATCCTTTTTGCTCTGTTTCAACAGTATGTGTGTTGACAGTTTGATTTTTTGTGGCTATAATCAAAATATAAATTACAGGAGGCAGTAATATGGCATCAATAAAGCTTGTTTTATCCTTTTTTCTTGCGATTGTTCAGGTTATAACTCCCATGGCTGCATGGGTTGTAAACTTTGGAGAAAGCCGTTTCTTCACCGAATGGTCTGCAACGGACGAGCTTTCGGCAGATTACTGTGCGGAAATTGCCAAAGACCCGAACGAGGATTTTGTTATTCTTAACCTTGCGGATGTTCAGCTTAAAGATGACATTCTTTATGACGTTAGAGGCGAAGAAACCGCAAAGCAGATCGATGAGATTGTCAAAGAAATCAAGCCTGACCTTATCACTCTTACGGGCGATAATGCATGGGGAACAATGGCTTATATCGAGCTTATAAAGCAGGTTGATTCTTATGGAATTCCCTGGGCTCCCGTAATGGGCAACCATGACGGACAGTGTCTGGTGAGCGAATTCTGGGCGGCATATCTCCTCTATAAAGCTGATAACTGCCTTTTTGAATTCGGTCCCGAAAATATGGGCTACGGCAATTATATCATAAACATCACAGAAAACGGCAGGATTATCCACACATTGTTTATGCTTGATACGCATAACAATGCTGAGTATACTCTTGAAGACGGCTCAACCGTTGGCGGCTACGACCATCTCTGGGATAACCAGATTGAGTGGTATAAGTGGGCGGTTAACGGCATTTCCGAGGCTGCAGGTAAAACGGTTGAAAGCACGGTTATTATGCACATTCCCGTTTATGAATACAAAGATGCGTGGAAGAAGGCTTACGGAAGCGAAGAATACGGCACTCTTGCTCCCGAGCTTGCACCCGTTGCACAGGGCACCAACGGCGAAGGTGTTTGCTGCGCACCCGTGAACAACGGCTTTTTTGCGGTCTGCAAGGAACTCGGCAGCACAAAGAATATGCTTGCAGGTCATGACCATGCAAATGATTTTCAGATTGTCTATGAAGGCATAAGACTTAACTATGTGCTCAAAACGGGCTACGGCAGCTATTATTCGGATGATCTTATGGGCGCAACAACCGTAACAATCGGCTCTGACGGCGCGGCATACGCCGAGCATCATTATGTTGAAAACATTTTAAAAAATAATCAGTAATCTATCACAGCAAAATAAGAGTGGCTTGCAAAGGTAATAACCTGCAAGCCACTCTTTGTTTTTATATAATGCTTATTTTGATGCGCTTTCAATGTGGGCAACAAGCTTGCCTACTGTGTCGAATTCTCTGAAATCATCGGCATCAAGAACAACGCCGAATTCATCGTGAACCTCATCGCTCAGGCAAACAAGGTCAAAGGATGACATGCAAAGACCGCTTTTGATATTGGTTTCTGCGGTGATTGCTTCATCAGGGTCAACATAATTAAGAATAATATCTACTAACTTTTCAAACATTTTATTTCACCTTGTCCTCTCTGATTAATAAGTAATTTTCTGCCTTTTGATTTTACCTGTTGTTGTTTTGGGGAAGGGAGTTTCTCTTATCTTGAGGCGAGCAATTTCTCTTTCGGGCTTTTCGCCTTTGTTTGCTTCCTTAACCTTTTCGTTGAGATATTCCTCAATGTTTTCGATGCCTGCTGCTGCGGCATACTCTGTATCGGGGAATACTTCTGCAATAATTCTGTCATTTTCGGCGCTTACAATGATTTCCTTGATAACCTTTTCATCGACAAACTTCTTCTCGATTTCTTCGGGAGAGATGTTTTCACCGTTTGAAAGAATAATAAGGTTTTTGCTTCTGCCGATAACGTAAAGGTGGCTGCCGTCGGGGCTGAATCTTCCGAGGTCGCCTGTTTTGAGGTAGCCGTCCTCTGTGAAAACTTCTGCGGTGGCTTCGGGCTTCTTGTAGTAACCCATCATAACCGATGCGCCCTTAACCTGAATTTCGCCGTCAACGATTCTTACGTCGCAGATGCTCTTGATGATTTTGCCGCTGGAATCCTTGCAGAAATCGGTGAAATCGGCTGTTGTGATTTTGGGGCTGGTTTCAGTCATACCGTAGCCTTGGCGGAGCATGATGCCGTATTTTTCATATTCAGCAACGAGTCCGGGCCCGAGATAAGCGCCGCCGACTGCGATCCAGCGGATGTTTTTGCCGAATACTTTTTCGGCAACCTCTCGGGGTCTGAGGTCGGGGAATCTCTTGTGAAGAATGCTGACCTTTCTGATGAGCGATTCACAAATCATAGGAACAAGACGCATTGTTGTGGGCTGGAAAACAGCAAGGTTTTTGCCGATGTTGGCTATTTCGCCGTTGAGGCAAACCGTAAGACCGTCAAGCAGAGGCTTAAAATAATCGCATGAGAAGCAGAAAATGTGGTGCATGGGGAGCACTGAAAGATAAACATCATCGTCTGCAAGCTCAATTTCGGGATAGGTTACGTTTGCAATCAGGTTTTCGGATGAAAGCATAACGCCCTTTCTGATTCCTGTTGTGCCGGATGTATAAATGATAGCAGCGCAAGCTTTAGGGTCAAGCTCGATTTCGGAAAGTGAAGCGTATTCGGAATCGGGGCCGAATCTGTTATAAATATCCTCAAACCATGCAGCATCGCCCATGTTTACAACAACCTGGAGCTTATCGTACTGCTCAATAATCTTTTTTGCTGTTTCTTCATAAGCACTTTCATAAAAAATGGCAGTAACATCGCCGTCTTCAAAAAGCATAACTGCTTCTTCAGCTGAGGTTGTGGGAGCAAGAGGCACAAAAACATTGCCGCTCACGAGAGTGCCTGTTAAAGCTGTTATATATTCGTAGGTTGTTTTGCCGATAACAGCAATGTGCATTCTTTCAGGGTTGATTGAACGGATATATCTGCAAAGTGCAAGGCTGTTTTCACGAAGAGTTTTGAAGCTTTTTTCAACAATTTCTTCGCCCCTGATGTATTTGATGAATGCTTTGTCACCGAATCTTTCGGCGCTGCTGTCAATAAGATCTCTTACCGTATGAATTGATTCATATACTTTGTTGATTTCAAAAATCTTATCCATCAATTTCTTTTCCATAGTTGATAAACCCCGTTTACTGTTTTGGCGGAAGACCGCATCCGTACGAAATTCTAACCTAAATATATAATGATTGTAAACAGACAAAATCACCAAAAGTTCCGAAAAGGCACGAAAAAACAGACAAATATAAAAAAATGTATAGAAGAATTTCCGCAAAAAGGGTTGACACCGTCTTTGATTTCGTTTTTATAATTCGGAAAAATAATTGACTTTAAGCTATGAATGGTATAATCTAAAATCATAATGATAAGTTATTTGGGAGATGTTCTTATGAATAGTTTCGGAAATTATCGCAACGTATATTATCAGGCGGGCGAAAACCCCGTTTTTTGTTACAGAAGCGGTGAGGCGGTTTATGAGGAGCAGCTTTATAGCGGTTCATTGATTGCCTGCGGCTGGAATGCCGCGGCTTATCCGCTGAACGTTCTTTCGGGATTCCCGAACAGAATTGATAAAAAGAGGTTTACAGAGCCTTTTGCTTTCAATATTGAGATTGACGGAATGAGCCTTGATTTCGGGCTTGAATTCGTTGATTTCAGAACAGAAAAGGATGACTTTTCGGAAACTGCCGTTCTCACTCTGCAAAGCAAGGTCAAGCCCGTAAGAATAAAGGTTATAACCGTTCTTGACGGCACGGCTATGCTCACAAGAAAGCTTGAGATTGAAAATCTTTCCGATAAATTCATGAATATCAGCAGGCTAAGCATTCTTGGCGGCGGCATGGAAACTCTCGATAAAGGCAGACTCGGCTACGGTGATAAGCTGGATGAGATTTATTCTGTCGGATATTTCGGCAGCGATAAATGGGGCAAGGAGGGCTTTTTCAGCTGGCATAAGGTTGAGCCGGGCGTTATGAGCATCGATACCCGTTTCGGGCGTGACAGATTCCGTCATCCGCTTGTGTTTATCCGCAATAATCTTATGGGAAAAATCTGGGTTGCTCAGCTTGGCTGGAGCGGCGGCTGCAGATTTACTCTCGACTATAACGCACAGCCCGAAGGCGATTCTCACCTTGCGTTCAAAGCTGAAATAACATCACATAACCCGATGTATGCACTTGCTCCCGAAGAATGCTTTTCATCGCCCGAGCTTCATATCGGTCTTGTGAGCGGCGGCTTTGACGATGCGGTCAATGAGATGCATTATCATATAAGAAAAACGGTTCTCACCGAGCCTGAAGCAAGCGGAAAAGAAGCCCTTGTCGGTGCAGGAATGGGCGCAGAGCATGACATGGGTGTTGAGTCAACAAAGGTGTTTATTGACAGATTTGCTGACCTTGGTGCAGAGGTTTTCATTGTTGATGCAGGCTGGGTATGCCCTCCTGATAAGCAGACAATGTGGGGCAATTACAACGGCTTGAATGTTCCCGATAAAGACCGTTATCCCAACGGAATTGAAGAAATAGTTGATTATTGCCACGAAAAAGGCATGAAATTCGGTTTGTGGATGGATATAGAGAGCCTCGGCGATTTTTGCCCTGCAAGAGAGAAACACCCCGAATGGCTTGCTGATAATGTTTTTGGAGAACAGACGGGAAGATTTCTCGATTTCACCAACCCCGATGCGGCAAAATGGGCAGAGGATGAGCTTGCAAGAATAATTACGGATTACAAGCTTGACCTTTTGAGGGTAGACTATAACACGGATTACACCGAATACTTCAACATGCGTGATACGGGCTGCGGTTATCCCGAATGCCTGAATATCCGCCATTTCAATGCGGTTTACAAGATGTACCGAAATCTTAAAAAACGTTTCCCTGAAGTGATTTTTGAAAACTGTGCGGGAGGCGGCGGAAGAACAGACCTCGGCATAATGAAAAGCTTTAATCACACATGGGTTTCGGATTGCCAGTGCGCCCCCGATTCTGTTTGCATAACCAACGGAATGACAATGGCTTTGCCGCCCGAAAGGGTTGACCGTCTGTTTGCGGGCATGAGCTGCCATGTTTACGGCTCGCTCGGCATTCAGATGCGCAACACCATGCTCACTCATATGACGCTCAATGTTCTTGCTCCGTTTGATGCCGGAATAAACTCCGCTCAGGCAGAGTTTGTTAAACACAGTGTTAAAGTTTACAAGGATTTTATCAGACCTTTCCTTCCCGAGGCAAAGGTTTATCATCATACGCCCGATACGCAGGAGGCAAATAAAAACGGCATTATGATTCTTGAAATCGCTTCTCCCGATAAACGCAAGGGGGCGGCAACTGTTATGTCGCTTGTCAATTCAGGCGAAAAAACCGTTGTTTTCAAGGCGAAGGGTGCCGATAAATCAAAGCAGTACAGAGTTACCCTTGACAATGACGGCGAGAGCTTCACCGTTTCGGGCAGAGAGCTTTGCATGAGCGGAATTGAAGTTGAAATTTCCGCATCGCTCTCATCGGAGCTTATACTTTTTGAAGAAGTCTGATTAATATTTCGGGAGAATCTTTATGAATGAATTAAGCAGTCTGTTTTTGAATATCGGCGACGGAGAAACCGTTGTTCTCGAAAAGAACAAAGTTTATGATGTGCGCGAGGATGATTCCTTTCACAAAGAGGGATACTATTGCTCAAACACTGCGAAAAGGCACGAGAATCCCAACGGTTACCGCAATGCCGCAATCTTTCTGAAGAACAAAAAGAACATTGTTATTGACGGCAACGGAGCAACTCTGCTTATTCACGGCAAGATGACTCCCATGCTTTTTGATGTTTGTGAAAATGTGACGGTAAGGAACTTGTGCGTTGACTATGCCTGCCCCACAATGTCGGAGTTTACCGTTATATCAGCTGACGGTGAAAGCTGCGTTATCAGAATCAATCCCGAATGCCTTTTCCGCATAGAGGGCAATGAGATTATCTGGCACGGCGAGCAATCCTTAAGCGGTAAACCATACTGGGAGGACAGCTGCCAAGGCAACCGCAGGCATATAAAAATTCTTGACCGTAAAATCGGTCAATGCCGTGATTTTAAACGCTCCGATATGTGCTTTAAAAAGATTGAGCGCATTGATGAAGTAACCCTGCGCCTTTATCCCGAAAATCCCGAAGCGGATTTCAGGGAGGACTGTGTTTTTCAAACACGCAATATCGTAAGAGATCAGACGGGCAGCCTTTTTCAAAGGTGCAGAAATCTTGTTTTTGAGGATATGCGAATCAAGTTTATGCACGGTCTGGGAATCGTTTCGCAGTTCTGCGAAAATGTGACATTCAGGAACTGCGATTTAACTCCCGGAAACGGAAGAACAGTTGCCAGCACCGCCGATTTCTTTCAGTTTTCGGGCTGCAGGGGTAAGCTGATAATCGAAAACTGCAAGGCTTGGGGCGCTCATGACGATTATATAAATGTTCACGGCACACACCTGCGGATTGTTGAAATAAATAATGATGAAAGCAGCATGGTTGTTCGTTTTATGCATGACGAAACTTGGGGTATGCAGGCTTTTGAAATCGGCGATGAGCTTGAATTCATAAAGTGGGATACGCTTATTCCGTATGCAAAAACAACCGTTTCGGATTATGAAAGAATCAATGACACGGATATAAAGCTCATTGTCAGCGGCAGCCTTCCGCAGATTGAGGTTGGCAAGGATGTTGTTGAAAACGCAACATGGACCCCCGATTTGAAGGTTTCGGGCTGCGATTTCGGCGTTACCGCAGGCAGGGGAATCCTTTGCACAACAAGGGGAGAGGTTGTGATTGAAAACAACCGCTTCAGCAATCTTTGGGGTCCTGCACTTCTGATTGAGGATGACTGCAATTTCTGGTTTGAATCGGGCTATACAAGAAATATTATCTTCCGTAACAACACCGTGAGCGGTTGCGATTACGGCAAAACATGGCAGGGCGCTCATGTGATTCGCTATACACCGAAAGTTATGAATGAGAATTCGCAGGAATTTGTTCACGGCAAGCTTGTTTTGTGCGGCAACCGTTTTGAAAACCCGATTGAAGCAGAGCATTCGCTGTGGTTTGAATATCTTGCAGAAGCAGAAATTTGCGATAACATATTTGATGCACCTTATTCCGTGAAAACACATTGCTCGGGAAAAATTACCAAAAAAAACAACAAGGTAAAGCAATAGCTGATTCACCTATTGAAATTTTTTTTGAAATGGTATAAAATGAAAACAAAATATCGTTACCCTAAAATATCGGTTTTTATATAATCTGGAGGTTTTTTGATGAAAAGGACTTTTAACAGAGCACTTGCGGTTATTCTGTCGGTAATAATGCTTTTCGGTGCGCTGCCTTTTACTGCGTCCGCAACTGACAGCGGAGGAAATTGCGGCGAAAATCTTGAGTGGTCATTCGATTCTGTGAGCGGCTTGCTCAGCATTACGGGCTCGGGTGATATGGAGGATTATCTTGCAGCAAGTGCGCCGTGGTATACTTTGCGCTCAAAGATAAAAACTGTCAGCGTTTCCGACGGTGCGCTGAGCATAGGCAACAATGCGTTCAGCGGCTGCTACGTTCTTGAATCTGCAGCTGTTCCCGAGGGTGTAACCGATATCGGCATTAACGCATTCCGCGATTGTGCATCGCTTGAGGCTTTTGATATTCCCGAAAGCGTGAAGACTCTCGGTATGGGTGCGTTCTATGCTTCTGATATAAGGAATATCAATATCCCGGCATCGGTAACTGAAATCGGTGCAAATGCATTCGGCTGGTGTGCAAGTCTTGAAGGCTTTACCGTTGCAGATAACAATGAAAATTATTATGCCGATGAATTCGGCGTGCTGTTCAATAAGAACAAAACCGAGCTTATCAAGTTCCCGAATAACAGCAATGAAACAGGCTATGCAATTCCTGCGACAGTTGAAAAAATCTCGGATGATGCGTTTGAAAACTGCGCTTCTCTTCAAACGGTTTCTTTGCCTGCAAGCGTAACGGAAATCGGCAGCGGAGTATTTTTTAACTGCGGTCTTGAAAGCATAATTGTTGATTCGGCAAACGGCAGCTATTCAAGCGATGAATTCGGTGTATTATTCAATAAAGACAAAACAAGGCTCATTCAGTATCCCTGCAATGCAAGTGCGCAGGAATATCAGGTGCCTGCAAGCGTTAAGGAGATTGAGAGCGCAGCTTTCCATAATGTTGTCAATCTCAAGGGTGTTGCTTTGCCCGACGGAATGGAAGCTGTCGGCGATTATGTATTTTTGTTCTGCGAAAACCTTGAATATGTTCATATTCCTGCAAGCGTAACCGAAATCGGTGAGGAAATCGCCGATTACACCTCGGCTTATATCTGCTCGGAATCCGCATCTGCATATGCAAAAGAATATGCCGAAGCTAACGGCTACACCTTTAAAGTTTGTGCAGTTCACGAAACGGGCAGAAAGGTTGTTGCCTCGGGCTCGTGCGGCGAGCTTGCTCTTTGGGTGCTTTACGATGACGGAGAGCTTGTTATCTCTGGCACGGGCGAAATGGCTGATTATGAAAAGGGCGGTTCAGCATGGGCAGACTATGCCGATTCTGTTAAAAAGCTTACGGTTAACAACGGTATTACATATATTTCCGAAAACGCATTTTACGGTTGCAATGCGCTTGAAAATGCCGATATTCCTGTAAGCGTTACAAGCTTCGGCGCAGGTGCTTTTGGCGGCTGTGAGGCACTTGAAAGCGTAAGCTTTTCGGGAGATACCGCTGATTGGCTCTCGGCTGAATTTGCAGATGAATTCTCAAATCCTGCTTATTATGCGCAGGCACTTTATATCGCCAAAAAACTTATTACAGATTTAGCAGTGCCTGAAAATATTTCTGAAATCGGTGCATATACTTTTGCGGGTTATGATAACCTTGCATCCGTTTCGCTTGACGGTGTTACGGCTGTTGGCGACGGTGCTTTTCTCGGTACATCCGTTGAAAACGCAAATCTTCCCGACGGTATAATATCGATCGGTGCAAGAGCATTTGAAAATTGCGCCGAGATAACAGAAATTATTGTTCCCGATAAAACCGAGAGCATCGGTGCGGCTGCTTTTGCAGACTGCACGGCTCTTGAATATGTTCATATTCCTGCAAGCGTAACGGAAATCGGTGAAAATATTATCGCTGAAACCGCTTATATTTGCTCGGATTCCGAAAATGCTTATGCTAAAGAATATGCCGAGGCAAACGGCTGTGAATTCAGACTTTGCAAGCTGCATCAAACCCTCGGAATATCGCTTTCCAAAACAAAAATCGAAATTCTCAAAGGTTCAACATATAAGCTTGAGGCTGTTATAACCCCCGAAGCATCTCTTAATGAAAGCGTAACATGGAGCTCTGATAATCCGTCGGTTGCATATGTTGATGAAAACGGCGTTGTAAGTGCGGTTTCCGTTGGTAAAGCAACGGTAACGGCAACAACCGTTGAGGACGGTTATCAGGCATCGTGCGAGGTTACCGTCAGTCCGAGAACATTCAAGGTTACATGGATATCCGACGGTACCGAAACTGTTGATACGGTTGCAGAGGATGCGGTTATTCCCGAGCCCTCCGAGCCTGTTAAAACGGGTCATACGTTTACGGGCTGGACTCCTGCAATTCCTGAGAAGATGCCTGCAAGAGAGCTTGTTTTCACTGCGACATGGAAGGCGAATGATTATGTTGCAGCTTTTGATGCCAACGGCGGCGCTTGGGCAGACGGAGCAATGAAAAAAGAGTTCTCCGTAACCTACGGCAAGAAAATCACCGAGCCCGAGGCACCCTCAAAGCAGGGCTATCTGTTTGCGGGTTGGAACTCGGAAATCGGTGTTATGGACAGCGTTGACGGCAAGGAGTTTGTTGCCGTATGGAAAGCTGCAGCTGATACAAAATATACCGTTAATACCCATATTATGGAGCTTGACGGAGCTTATAAAACAACAACAAAATCTCTGACGGGCACAACGGATTCAACCGTTAATGCTGAATATACCGTTGAAACGGGTTTTGTGCTCAACGCCGAAAAGAGTGTTCTTTCGGGTGCGGTTGCACCTGACGGTTCGCTTGTGCTTGATGTTTATATCGACAGAGTGAAAAGCGTTATTTCAATCAACGGTGAGCAGAAAGAATGTCTTTACGGCGAAACCGTTACAGAGCCATCAAAGCCCGAAGCACCCGAGGGTCACCGTCAGAACGGCTGGGCTGATGAAAACGGCAATGCCGTTGTATTTCCGCTGACAGTCGGCGTTGATGTTCCGTCTGTAATCAAGCCCGTTTTTGAGAAACTCAGCTATACCGTAAAGTGGATTGTTGATGACTCCGAAACGGTTGAAACCTATGAATATCAGCAGAAAATCGAAATACCTGCTGCACCTGAAAAGCATGGCTATATCTTCAAGGGATGGTCTCCCGATGTTCCCGATTCAATGCCTGCAAGCAACCTTGAATTCAATGCCGAGTTTGAGAAAATCATCTACACCTGCCCAGATTGCGGCGATAAATTCGATGATGAGGATGCCTATAATGAGCATGTTGCTTATGAAAAGGCAAAGAAAGCCGTAAGAGTTTCGATTAAGAACAATCCCGGAACTGCAAAAATCAAACACGGCGAAACCCTTGAGCTTACCGCAATTGTTAAGGGCGCGGTTGACGGCACTGAAATATGGTGGTATGTTGACGGCGAAAAGAGCGGCGAGGGTGAAACCTTCAGCATAACATTCAAAAGCGGAACAAAAACAGTTGAAGTGAAAATCGTTGACGAAGAGGGGAACGTTCTTGCAGATGAAAACGGAAACGAAATTTCCGATTCACAGAAAGTAACCGTTAATGCAAGCTTCTGGCAGAAGATAGTTTCGTTCTTCAAAAACCTTTTCAGAATCAACAGAGTTGTTGTTCAGTCGGTTTTTGAAAATATTGCATAAACAAAATAATAATCAGCACCGAGTCCGAAACGGGATTCGGTGCTTTTTGCTTTCGCAGAAAAATATTAAACATAATATAAGCTTTTTGTTTTATTTTATTAAATTATTTATACTAATATATTGCATTTTGAAAACTACATGATATAATATACTATGTAAAAATGGAAAATTGAAACTGTTTTTTTGTCGGAAAGATGCTCGCATTGCGCAAATCCGTCAGAAATCAGAATGTTTTATTCAACGATAAATCTTAGGAGAGAAGTCACCAAAATGGAACAGAAAAAGAACACTGCAAGAGATTATTATGTTATTGACATGGCGCATATCGTTAAAAGTGTGTGGCACAGAATCTGGGTTGTGGCAGTTGCAGGTATTCTGGCAGCGGCAATCGCGTTTTCGGTTGCTGCTTTTGCGATAACTCCGACATATTCATCCTCGATAATGCTTTATGTCAACAACAGCTCATTTACCGTCGGAGATATCGGATTCAGCATCAGCTCATCTGAAATCACCGCAGCTCAGAGCCTTGTTAAAACATACACCGTTCTTCTGAAAAACAGAACAACGCTTGAAAAAATCATTGACGAAACAGAAGTTAATTATACATGGGAAGAGCTTTATGATATGATTGAAGCCGCTCCTGTTAACGAAACCGAAATTATGGAGGTAACGGTAACCTCAACAGACCCCAATGAAGCGGCAAGGCTTGCAAACGGAATTGCAAAAATTCTGCCCAAAAGAGTTTCGGAAATAGTTGAAGGAAGCTCCATGGAGGTTGTTGACTCGGCGATTGCCGTCAACAAAAAGGTCGCCCCCAATATCACGCAATATACGGCTGTCGGATTTATTCTGGGAATGCTGCTTGCAGTTATCCTGCTTGTTATTCTTGCATTGCTTGATAATACGATTCATGACGATGAGTATATTCTCAACAACTACGGCTATCCCATTCTTGCAAAGGTTCCCGACCTTGTCAATACGGGAACAAAGAAGAGATATGCTTATTATAAATAAACCGAAAGCGAATGAACTGATATGAGTAAGAAAAATAAAATCAATTTTTTCTCGGGCAACGAGAGCAAAAAAACACTTCATAAAAATCTTGAATTCACAGCCGTTGAACAGTATAAGCTTTTAAGAACCAACCTTTCGTTTACTCTTCCCGAGGATGAGAAATGCTCCGTTATCGGTGTAACAAGTGCAATGAGAGGCGAGGGAAAAAGCACAACAGCCGTTAACCTTTCCTATGTTATGGCTGAAAGCGGTAAAAAGGTATTGCTGATTGACGGCGACATGAGAATTCCCAGCATAGCAAAGAAAATGGGGATAGAGAATAACTTCGGTCTGACCGACCTTCTCCGCGGAGCGGGTTCCGTTCAGATGAACACTTTCAAATCTCCCGAGCATAACAACTGGTATATCATGCCCTCAGGCGCTCTGCCGCCCAACCCCTCGGAGCTTCTCGGCTCGGCAAGAATGAAGAATATTCTTAAATCCTTTTCCGAAAGCTTTGACTGCATAATCATTGACCTTCCGCCCGTTAACCTTGTTTCGGATGCTCTGGCGGTTTCAAAGTATATCAGCGGCATGATTGTTGTTGTGAGAGAGGATTATACAGAGAAAAAGGAGCTCGAAAGCTGCTTCAGGCAGCTCAAGCTTTCCGATGTAAATGTTCTCGGCTGCGTTATCAATGATTATAAAAACGGCAGAGGCTCTTACGGTAAATATAAATACAGACGTTATTACAAATACTACAAAACATACGGCGACAAAGTTTACGGCGATACCCCTAAAAAATAAGAAGGTGTATCTATGATTGATTTTCATTCCCACATATTGCCCGGAATGGATGACGGCAGCAAAAGCGTTGAAGAAAGCGTTGAAATGCTGAATGCTCTTTCGGAGCAGGGCATAACAAGAGTTGTGGCAACCCCTCATTTCTATGCAAATGATGAATCTGTCAGCGAGTTTCTCGGCAGACGGCAGGAATCGCTCGAAAAGCTCAGCAGAAATCTTTCACCGCAAATGCCTCAGATTATGCTTGGCGCAGAGGTCAGGTATTATGAGGGCTTGAGCAGGCATGAAAACATCAGGGATTTATGCCTGCAGGGAACAAAGCTGCTTCTGATTGAAATGCCTGAATGCAGGTGGTCGGAATTTGCCATAAGAGAGCTTACCGATATAGCCTGCGGCGGAAGAATAATTCCTGT
This sequence comes from Acutalibacteraceae bacterium, assembly GCA_045589555.1. GTDB lineage: Bacteria > Bacillota > Clostridia > Oscillospirales > Acutalibacteraceae > CAG-177. Next base: position 24,869 of record JAZNPG010000113.1, on the reverse strand, counting down.
TCTTGCGCATATTGAAAGGTGCATTTTTCTGCAGAAAAAAGAAGTGCTTTTCAGGCTTTTGCATAACGGAGTTCTGATGCAGATCAATGCGGAATTCCTGAGCGGCTTTCTTTCACGGGGCAAAGCCGTGAAGCTGCTGAAAAACAATCAGGTGCATTTTATAGGGTCTGATTGCCATAATATGCAAAGCAGACCTCCCGATATCGGGAAAGCCTATCAAACGGTATTTAATAAGCTTGGCGGCGATTTTGCCGAGGCTTTTAATAATTTTATAGATGAATTTATTGAAACATAAATTTTGAAAGGAAGATTTATCATGAAAAAAGTTTTAGCGATTCTCCTGGCAGTTGTTCTGGTTGCTTCAATCGGTGTTGTTGCGTTTGCAAAGGGCGGCTTTATCTCGAGCCCCTCAGGCAATCCTGCTCCCGAAATCATTGATGTTGAGTATTTGGACGAAGAGTCATGCGAACCCAGAATAGAGGTAACTCCCTATTCAGAGCGTGACGATCTTGACTCAAAGAGAGAAAAAGACATTGAAGATGCTTATGATGAAATCGCAGCAAACAAAGACCTCACAAAGCTTTGCTCAGAGCTTGAAGCTGTTGCAAAAGCACGCGGCCTTGACCCCAAGGTTCTTGCAGTAAGCGATCTTTTCGATGTAACCGCTTATCACTCAGTTCCTCACGAATACTGTGGCTCAATCAAAATAACTCTTTCCTCCGAAACACTCAAGCATTTCGTTGCTCTTATTCACCGCGGCAGCAACGGCAAATGGGAAAACATTCCCGATGTTATTGTTGATTCCGCTGAAAACACAATCATATTCTCCGCAAAGGATTTCTCACCCTTTGCAGTTGTTGTTGATACCTCTTCACAGAGCGTTCCCGATACAGGCAATATGCTTTATATTCCTGCAATTATCATGGTAGTTTCCGCAATTTCTCTTATCGGTGTTCTTATCAGCCTTAAAAAGAAAAAGCAGGAAGCATGAGCGGATATTCAAGAAATGAAAAAAGAATCCGTAACCTCAGATATGCGGCGATAATTCTTTCTGCCGTTCTTGTGGTTTCGGCTGCCCTGCTGTTTATCGGTTTGTGGGAAAAGCATCAGAATCAGTTTCCTGTTGAGGATAACGGCTATGCGAGTACCAATATAAAATACAAGGGCGAGGATTATAAGCTTAAAGACGGTATTGAAACCGTTCTCATTCTCGGCCTTGATAAATTCGAGGGCGGGGATGACGATTCCTACAATAACGATAAGCAGGCAGACTTTCTGATGCTTCTTGTTATTGACCATGATAATTCAAGCTGCACCGCTCTTCATATCAACCGTGATACAATTGCCGAAATGGATATTCTCGGCGTTGCGGGCGATAAGGTCGGAACGGTCAGCAAGCAGATTGCTCTGGCGCATACCTACGGCAACGGCAAAGAGGTCAGCTGCCGCAACACGGCGGAGGCAGTTTCTGATTTAATGATGAATATTCAGATTGACCATTATGTTTCGCTTACGATGGATGCTGTTTCGGTTTATAACGATTTTCTCGGCGGTGTTGAGGTTACCGTTCTTGATGATTTCAGCGGTATTGACGATGTTCTTGTCAAGGGCGAAAAGGTTACTCTCACGGGTGAGCACGCACTCAACTATGTGCGCACACGATACGGTCTTGATGACAGTTCAAATTCGCAGCGAATGGTTCGCCAGCGCCAGTATATTGAGGCGGTTTATGAGAAAACTCTGAAAAGCCTTGAAAATGACAGCTCTTTTGCGGTCAAGGCAGGCGCAAAGCTTGCAGATTACATTGTTACCGACTATACGGGCAACGGTCTGCAGGAGCTTGCTGAGCAGATTAAGGACTATCAGTTTGTTGAAATCTGCGAGCTTGAGGGCAGAAATATCAAGGGCGAAAAGCATATGGAGTTTTACCCTGACGAGGATTCCGTTCAGGAAACGGTTGTCAGGCTGTTTTATGAGTTGGACGAAGGCTGATAAAGCTTTCGCAGGGTTAGCGTGACGGAATGTTTCCGCATTGTTTTCGGAGCATTTCCGTCACATTCAAGTTTTTTAGAAGGGGCAAATGCTGATGATTCAGATTCCGGAAGGAAACGGTTCGCAGAAAGTGAATACGGTTCAGCAGGTTGAGATTAAAAGCAAGCCTGTGTATGAGTTCTTCAAAAGACTCTTTGATATTGCGTTTTCTCTTCTGGCGATGCTTTTGCTGCTCATTCCTTTTATCATAATTTCTTTGATTATTGTGATTGACAGTCCCGGCGCTTCTCCGATTTTTGTTCAGAAAAGAATTGGCAAAAACGGCAGAGAATTCAATTTTTATAAATTCAGGTCGATGGTTCCGAATGCCGAGAGTATGCTGGATTCGCTTCTTGAACAGAACGAGATGGATGGCCCTGCATTCAAGCTGACCGATGACCCGAGAATAACAAGATTCGGACGCTTTATCCGCCGTGCCTGCATCGATGAGCTTCCGCAGCTGCTGAATATTCTTAAGGGCGATATGAGCTTTGTCGGTCCCAGACCTCCGCTTCCGAGAGAGGTTGAGATGTATGATGAATATCAGATGCAGCGTCTTGCGGTTACTCCCGGGCTTACCTGCTATTGGCAGGTTCAGCCGCAGAGAAACAGCATCTCTTTTGATGACTGGATGAAGTGCGATATCAAGTACATAGAAAACAGAAGCTTTAAAACAGATATCATTATTATTCTTAAAACGTTCGGCGTAGTTTTGGGTATGGAGGGCAAATAATGTCTCCGAAAAACAGCAACAGACTTCGCATCGCCATGCTTGGTCACAAAAGAATCCCTTCCCGTGAGGGCGGCGTTGAAATTGTTGTAAGCGAGCTTTCAACAAGGATGGTCGCACAGGGTCACAGCGTAACCTGCTATAACAGAAAAGGTCACCATGTGAGCGGCGAAGAATTCGATTCCGAGCAGCTTACCGAATATAAAGGCGTTAAAATAAAAAGTGTTTTTACCGTTCAGAAGGGCGGTCTTGCAGCCGTAACATCATCTGCTTTTGCTGCTCTGAAAGCTGCATTAGGAAGATTCGATGTTGTTCATTTTCACGCCGAGGGACCGTGTGCCATGCTCTGGCTGCCGAAGTTTTTCGGAAAAAGATGCATTGCAACTGTTCACGGTCTTGACCATCAGCGAGCAAAGTGGGGCAGATTCGCCTCATGGTATATCCGATTTGGCGAAAAATGCGCTGTAAGGTTTGCTGATGAAATTATTGTTCTGAGCGAAAATGTGAAGAACTATTTCAAAGAAACATATAACCGCGAAACGGTTTTTATCCCTAACGGAATCAGCCCTGCAGAAAAGGTTGAGGCTGATGAAATAACCCGTAAATACGGTCTTGAAAAAGATGGCTACATATTATTCCTAGGAAGGCTTGTTCCCGAAAAAGGGCTTAAGCGTCTGATTGAGGAATATAAAAACGTTAAAACCGATAAAAAGCTTGTAATTGCAGGCGGTTCGTCGGATACTGCAGAATTTGAAAAAGAGCTTAAAACCGATGCGCAGGATAATCACGGTATTTTGTTTACGGGATTTGTTCAGGGAAGAATCCTTGAGGAGCTTTACAGCAACGCATATGTTTACGTGCTTCCCTCCGATGTTGAGGGTATGCCTCTGAGCCTTCTTGAAGCGATGAGCTACGGCAACTGCTGCCTCACCTCCGATATCCCTGAATGCACCTGCGTTGTTGAAGATATCGGGTATTCTTTTAACAGAAATGAAGCTGACGGACTCAAAAACAAGCTTCAGTTTTTGTGCGATAACCCCGATGCAGTTGAATCAAAGAAGAATAAAAGTGCGGATTTTATCTGCAATAAATATAACTGGAACTCCGTTGTTTCGGAAACCTTGCAGCTTTATTCGGCTGCAAGCAACAAAAGGAAGTAATCAATGAAAGTCTTGCTGGTAAATAAATTTCTTTATCCCAAGGGCGGCTCTGAAACCTATGTTTTCAAGCTGGGTGAAGTCCTTAAGGAAAACGGTCACAATGTTGAATATTTCGGTATCGAAAACGAAAATAACACCGTCGGCAACAGTGTGAGTTCCTATGCGCCGCACATGGACCTGACAGCGGCAGCCGGCAAGAATCTCACGGCTCCGTTCAGAATTATTTATTCCTCGCAGGCAAGAAAAAAGCTTCGCCGTGTGCTGGAAAACTTTCAGCCCGATGTTGTTCATTTCAACAACATTCAGTTTTATCTTACTCCGAGCGTTATTCTTGAAACAGCAAGATTTGCAAAAAAATCAAACAAAAAAGTAAAAATTATTTACACAGCCCATGATTATCAGCTCATCTGCCCAAGTCACGGTCTGTTTGATTCGCAGATGAATGTTTGCGAGAAATGTCTGGGCGGAAACTATCTTAATTGCTTCAGAACAAAATGCATGAAGAATTCACGGGCAAAAAGCCTGCTTGCAACTGCTGATGCTTATTTCTGGAAAATCAGCAAGGCTTATTCGTATATCGATGCAATAATCTGTCCGTCGGAATTCCTGAAATCAAAGCTTGATACTCAAAAAAGATTTGCGCAGAAAACGGTTGTTATCCGCAATTTTATCGAACCGAAGGCGTATGAAGCTGTTGAAAAAGAAAACTATGTTCTCGAATTCGGTCATCTTTCAAAGGATAAAGGAACTTTAACTTTGCTTGAAGCGGCAAAGAATATGCCTGAAACGAGGTTCGTTTTTGCAGGCTTCGGCGAGGTTGTTGATGCGATAAAGTCTGTTCCGAATGCTGAATATGTCGGGTTCAGAACAGGCAGCGAGCTTGAAACGCTTATTAAAAAATCGGCTTGCAGCGTTTGTCCGTCGGAAATTTATGAAAACTGTCCGTTTTCCGTTATTGAATCGCAGGCATACGGCACACCCGTTATCGGTTCAAAAATGGGAGGAATACCTGAACTCATCAGAGAAGGGGAGAGCGGACTTCTTTTTGAAGCAGGCAATGCTTCGCAGCTTGAGCAGAAGCTTCGGCATATGCTCGGGTCGGAGGAAATTCACAAACATTTTATAGAAAATTGCAGGTCTGCAGGCTTTGAAACGCCGAAGACCTATTACGATAAACTCATGAAAGTATACGGAGATTGATTTATGTTGATTTACGAAATCGGAACAGGATATACTCCGATTCCTGCGCAGGTTGCCGCGGCAACCGAAAGCGTTGTTGAAGAGCTAACCAAGGCTTTTTCGGGAATGGGTCAGCCTGTGAAAATAATTGATATTTCAGCTAAAGACAGGGCGCCGAACGATCTCCCGATAAACGAGGTGAAGGTGCCCTCTGTTTTTTCAAAATCCGATGTAAGTCTGGGTCTTGTTCATAAACTCAAAAGAGTTGTTTATTCTGTTTGTCTTGCGTTTGAACTTAAAAAGATTCTGAAAAAGGCAAATGAAAAGCCCGTGCTTCATTTCCATAATCAATATAACCTTTTCTTTTTTACAAAGCTTGTTCCGTCAAAGCTCCGCTCAAAGGCGGTAATTGCTTATACAAATCATAACGGAATGTGGAGTTTGCCGTGGGAGAATGTCAAAGATACACTCCGCAAACGCTATTTTCAGGAAATTGACGCAATGAAAAGCGCAGATATTGTGTTTGTTCTTAATGCGGCAACTAAGAAAACCGTTGGTGAGCAGCTGGGAATCGATTCCCGAAAGCTTGTTCTTATCGGCAACGGTGTTAATACAGAAATATACAGACCTCTGAACGAAAAAGAAAAAGCCGAAACGAAAGAAAAATATAATCTTTCAGGCAAAAAAGTAATTCTTCAGGTCGGCTCGGTTTATGAAAACAAGGGTCAGGCAAGAGTGTGTGAGGTTCTTGCTCCGATATTAAAAGAAAATCCCGATTGCGTTTATGCTTTTGCAGGCGGAATCGTTTCGCAGGAATATTATGAGCAGACGCTGAAAACCGCATCGGCTCTCGGAATTGAAAATCAGGTCAGATATCTCGGCTCTGTTGTTCCGGGCGAAGAAATGAACAGGCTTTATAATACAGCGAATTTAACCGTTTTTGCCTCCGAATACGAAGGGTTTCCGCTTGTTTGCGTTGAATCGGTTTCGGCAGGAGTGCCCGTTGCCGTGTGCTCAAAGCTTTTGGTTAACATTGGCGATGGCTGCATAAACGGTGCAACAGCAAAAGAGATTGCAGAGCTTGTTTCGGATAGCGGAAAGCTTGAGGCGCTCAGCCTTGCAGCAAGAAAGAACGCGGCTGAGAATTTCACATGGCAAGCGGTTGCTAAAAAATATTCTGATAGTTTTAACAGGTGAGTCTGAATGGCAAAAAAGTTAAACGGAACTGTTATCGTAACTTATCGCTGCAATGCAAAGTGCACGATGTGCAACAGATATAAAGTTCCCTCAAAACCCGAAGAAGAAATTTCAACAGAAACAATCCGCAAGCTGCCTGAAATGTATTTTACAAACATCACGGGCGGTGAGCCTTTTATCCGTGACGATATAAAGGATATAGTCAGGGAGCTTTATAAAAAAAGTGACCGTATTGTTATTTCAACAAACGGATTTTTTACCGACAGAATTGTTGAGCTGTGCAAGGAATTTCCGCAGGTCGGCATCAGAATTTCAATTGAAGGTCTTGAACAGACTAACAATGAAATAAGAGGTCTTGAGGATGGCTTCAACAAGGGATATACAACCCTTAAAACTCTTGTTGATATGGGCATGAAGGATGTAGGCTTCGGCATGACGGTGCAGGATAAAAACGCACCTGACCTTGTACCCCTCTATGAAATCTCAAATGAGCTTGATATGGAATTTGCAACGGCATCTCTTCATAACAGCTTCTATTTTGTTGAGTCAAACAACATTATTCATGACAGACTTGCGGTTGCGGAGAATTTCGAAAAGCTCATCAACCGTTTGCTTGATTCAAACAGCCCCAAAAAGTGGTTCAGAGCTTATTTTAACCACGGCTTAATCAATTATATTTTCAGCCAGAAGCGTCTTTTGCCTTGCGATATGAGCTTTGACACGTTTTTCATTGACCCTTACGGCGATGTGATGCCCTGCAACGGCACAAAAGAAAAAGAGGTTATGGGTAACCTCAATGAGCAGAGCTGGGACGAGCTCTGGAGCAGCGAAAAAGCAGAGAATGTACGCAAAAAGGTTCGTTGCTGCAACAGAAACTGCTGGATGATTGGCTCGGTTTCGCCTGCGATGCACAAATATATATGGAAGCCTGCTTTTTGGGTGGTAAGGCATAAATTCCTGCGATTCTTCAAAAAGAAGAAATACTCAATGTATGAAAATAAAATTGTTCGTGATTTCCGTGACGGTAAGATAACCAAAGAGCAGCTTGACGCCTGCTCAACCTGCGAAAATTGCGCTGCAGGCAGACGCTGATTTGTAAAAGGAGAAGATGATGATAAAACAGTTTTTGCGGAATCTTTTGTTGAGAGAAAAAGCAAGTTCGGAAAAATTCGTGGAGCATCTCAGAAAAAAGGGTGTTTCCGTTGGCGATAATGTCAGATTCTATTCTCCGTCCAACACTCTTGTTGATTTAAGCTGTCCGTGGCTTATCTCAATCGGAAACAATGTAAATATAACTCACGGAGTGATTATTCTTTCTCATGATTATTCATGGTCTGTATTAAAAAAACACAGCAAAACACCGGGCAGAGTGCTCGGCGCTCAGAGTCCTGTAAAAATAGGCAACAATGTTTTTATAGGTATGAATTCCGTTATAACACGAGGGGTTACAATAGAGGATAATGTTATTATAGGAGCAGGCAGCATTGTAACCTCTGATTGCAAAAGCGAAGGTGTTTATGCGGGTAACCCTGCCAAAAGAATTATGTCGCTCGAAGAGTATTACGAGAAAAGGCAATCAAAGCAGTTTGAAGAAGCAAAGGAGATGGCTGTGATTTACCGTGAAAAATTCGGTAAAGAGCCTCCTAAGGAAGTCTTTTTTGAATATTTCATGCTTTTTTCAACGCCGCAACAGGCTTGCGGAATTCCGGAATTCCGAGCGCGTCTGGAAACCTGCTCAAATTATGAAGAAAGCATTGCCTATATGAAAAATAATGAGCCAATGTTTGGCAGTTATGAAGAATTTCTTGAAAAGTGCTATGAATAAGCGGACAGTTTAATCTTTTTGGAAAGCGTTGATTCGGATGTTAATTTTCACCAATTGCCTGACTGAAACGGCGGATGAAGGCTGCGTCAAAACCGCATGCAGTCTTGTTAAAAGAATCAAAGCGGCTTCGGCTGATGTCAGGGTAGTTTCATATGAGCGGAAATCCTCGTTGGCGGATGACCATGTAGAATCCAACAAGCTGCTTCTGACGGCTGAAACTATCAAAGCGGTAAGGAAAGAGAAGCAACGGATTCTCTATATTCCTTTTCCCGCAAAGTCGGTTGCAACAGCCTTGCGCATTTTCGTTCTTTCGCTCATTTCTTGTAAAAAGCCCGAAGTTCTTTTAACTCAGATAACTGATATCGGGTCTGCGGCAAAGCTGCTGCTTAAAGCAAGCGGTGCAAGTTTTTTTGTTCTTTCAGGTGATACCGAAAGAAAACTGGAAGCTGTTGTAGGGTCGGAAAGAATCAAAAGAATAAAAGCAGGCGTGCAGACAGATAAATTTGTTCCCGTTACAGAGCTAAGAGCTGAGAAGCTGAAAATGAAATACGGATTATCGTCCGAAAAGCCGGTTGTTCTGCATGTCGGTCATCTTAACAGAGGGCGCAATGTTGAGCAGCTGATGAAGATAAACAAAAAATATCAGATTTTACTTGTCACAAGCACGCTCACAAAGGATGAACAGGATTCAGCTCTGAAAAATGAGCTTTTGTCCCGTTCGGATTTGAAAATAATTGACGATTATATCCCCTGCATTGAGGAGATATATCAGCTTGCCGATGTCTACTTCTTCCCCGTTATTGAAGAAGGCAGATGCATTGATTCTCCGCTTTCCTGCCTTGAAGCAGCCTCGTGCGGCAAGCCTGTTGTAACAACGGATTTCGGTGAAATGAAAGAATTCAGAGGCGAAAACGGCTTCTGGTTCATAGAATCGTTTGATGCCGAAAATCTCAACCGTCTTGTTGATGAAGCTGCCGCTTGCAAGGAAGGAAAATCCCGTGAGGCAGTTTCGGATTATGACTGGAGTAAAGCGGTATCAAAAATCATAAAATAGGAGATTGTGCCATGTGTGAGCCGTTAGTTTCGGTTATTATACCTGTTTATAATGTTGAAAAATATTTTGGCAGGTGCATAGAATCGATTGTCAACCAGACTTACAAAAAACTTGAAATCATTCTGGTTGATGACGGCTCTGTAGACTCAAGCCCTGAAATATGTGATGATTTTGCCTTAAAAGATAAGCGCATTAAAGTTATACACAAGGAAAACGCAGGCGCAGGCTTGGCAAGAAACAGCGGGCTTGATATTGCCTCCGGTGAATATGTTTTGTTTGTTGACAGTGATGATTATATTGATATTAATACAGTTGAAAAATGCGTTGGTGCTGCTGAAAAAGACGGTTCGCAGCTTGTTATTTACGGCAGAACAGATGTTGATACGTGCGGCAGGACTTTCGTGCAGCCCGTTAAGACAGATATATATGTATTCAGAGACAGAGATGTAACGGAAAAGGTTTTTGCAGGTCTTTTCACCCATTCAATGGGTTTCGGTGTGGGTGTGTGCGGCAAGCTGATAAGCATGCAGGCAATCAGATCGGGCAACCTGAGATTCCGCTCAGAGAGAGAAATTCTTTCTGAGGATGCATTCTTTTTAACTGAGCTTTTTGCATTTGTTAATTCGGTTTCGATTGTGCCCGAAAATTATTATTATTATGTGACCAACGGCAATTCATTTTCGAGAACTTTCAAAAGTAACTATCAGGAAATGAACGATAGGTTTTTGGTTTCCTGCCTTGATAAATGCAGGGAGCAGGGGTATTCGGAAAATGTTATTAACTGTCTGAAGGTCAGATATCAGATTTATTCGCTTGAGGGTATGAAGCAGATTGCTGCTTTGAATATACCTGAGAAAGAGAAGATAAAACGCCTGAAAAAGTTAACAGAGAATCAGGTTTTAAAAAGCACTTTATCAGACAGCGTAATAAGCCTCAACAAAAAGGGAGCGCAGATTTATTGGCACCTTTTCAGACTCGGCTTCAGCAGTCTTTGTTATTTATTATTAAGGTATAAAATAAGAAAATAATTCAGCGGTGAAATTATATGACAGAAAAACGCACAGGTCTTATTTATATAAAAAAACGGTCCGTACAGGAATATTTTACATATATAATTTTCCTCTTTCCGTTCATAATGGCTTTCTTACTGGAGTTTCTGAGATTGCCGTCGTTCCTCAAGTATGCGGTTGATGTTATGTATGTCTGCTCTTTTTTAGCTATGATTGCAGGCAAGTATACTGTTCTTAAAAAGAATCTGGCGCCCTTCGCGGTGTTTACATTAGTCTTTTTATTATATACATTTGTTGTTTACTTGTTTAATTTCCAGTCACCGTTCTACTTTTTGTGGGGAGTTAGAAACAACTTCAGGTTTTATATTGCATTCTTTTTGTTCTCAATGTTAATGGATGAAGATGATTCTGCCGGCTGTCTGAAATTAATGGATGCCATTTTCTGGTGTAATGCGGCTGTATCTTTTTTTCAGTTTTTGGTTATGGGATACAGGCAGGATTATCTTGGCGGAATCTTCGGCGTGGAAAAGGGATGCAATGCATTCACCATTGTTTTTTTTGCGATAGTAATCAGTAAATCCTTGTTGCTCTTTATGAACAAACAGGAAAACGCATTGAAGTGTTTCTTGAAATGCGGAACATCGCTTGTTATTGCCGCAATGAGTGAACTCAAGGTTTATTTTATTCTTTTCGTGATTATTCTTATCGCTTCTGCGGTAATGACCCGTTTTTCATTCAGGAAGGTTCTTTTGCTTGGCGCAGCAGCAGTGCTTGTTATGTTTTCGGGTATGCTTTTGCCGATTATTTTTGGCGAAAGCAGAGCTCTCACCTTTGATAATATTATCGAAACAATAACAGCAAAAAACTATGCAACATCGAAAGACCTTGGCAGATTTACCGCAATCCCGACCATAAGCAGAGATTTTCTGACCGGTCCGTTGGAGCGGCTTTTCGGTATGGGTCTGGGCAATTGCGATACATCGTCGTTTGATATCTGTAACAGTCCGTTCTATCAGACCCATGCATATTTGAATTACAACTGGTTTTCAAGTGCATTCATGTTTTTGGAAACAGGCTATACGGGGCTTGCGCTGTATTTGTCTTTCTTTGTTATATGCTTTGTTTTTGCATGGCAACAGGTTAAAAAAGAAAGTTCAAATGAGCTGTTTTGCAGAATAGGAATGATAATGGCTGTTGTGTGTGTCATTCTGGTATTTTATAATGCATCTTTAAGAACAGAAATCGCATATATGGCATTCTTTTCTCTTGCGCTGCCGTTTGTAGGCAAAGGCGAGGCAGAAGAAAATTTAACTGATAAGGAGGTTTCGGCATGTTAATAGCTGATATTTGCAGACGCCTGATTGCATGGATAATGGCGGCGCTGATGGTTGTTTCTTCAGCTCCCGTGAATCCTCACACGGGTTCAGACCCCGAAAAAGGTTCAATGACCGAAACAGGATCCGCTGATATAACGGAGCCTGACCTGAGCACACTTGAAGGCATAGAGGATTTCTTTGATGTTGATGAAAGCAATCCGCTCTGGAATGCTCTTCTCAGAATGAATGAGGTTATGGTGCGCTATCTCGGCACTGAAATATTAACTGAAGAAGAAATAATCGGTGTTGTTCACAGCATGAATTCCGAAACCAGACTTTCTGCCAAAAAGGATGTTGAGTCTCTTCAACCTCTTTGGGAAAATCTTACGGAAGAAGAGCAAAAAGAGCTGTTTGCAACCAAAACAGCGAAATCGCTCGGGATTATGTATTCAACCATTGAGGACGAGTATTCCGATGTGCTTGTAACTTCCGCTTCTGCAACGGTTCTTGGCGGAAAAGTTCTGATTGTTGACAGCCAGGGAACAGGCAAGGCTTCAGGCGATACGGTAACGCTTACTGTCAAAGGCAGCCTTCTGGCAGGAAAGACGAACACGGTGGATGTTTACAATAATTCAGCCTCAACTGCAACCCTGCGCTTTGATTACAGCATTTCAAATCACGATTCATTCAGCGAAAGCGGAACTGCCGGCACATATTCCGTGCTTCTTGCTCCCGATTCAAACATAACGCTGACATTCAAAGCAGGCGCAGGCAAAACTGCAACTCTTGTGCTGAATAATTTCAGCCTTGTTCCTGCCGCAGAGTCATCTGATGTTGTTTTTGCATTTGATTCCTCAGCAGGCAGCGTTACGGTTGACGGTGCATCGGCAGCTTCGGGCTCATCAAAGAATATAACGCTTTCAAAAGGCGCAAACCTTGTTGCAACTCCCGTCAGCGGTGCTAAATTCCTTGCGTGGGTTGATGCTCTTGATAATAAGGTTCTTTCAACAAGCAGCAGCTATACTCTTAAGCCCGCCTCTGCAATGACGGTTAAAGCCGTTTTTGTCGGCAAATCGTCAACACCGTATTTCTTTGCAGGCGGCAACAAATATTTGTTTGATGACCTTAATAAAGCGGCAAGCTATGCCGCAACTGCGGGCGACAAAACCGTGGTTCTTATGAACGATGCAACTCTCCCTGCAGGCAACTATGTTGTTCCCTCGGGCGTTACATTGCTTATTCCGTTCGACAATGCAAACACGGTTTACACAACCGTTCCCGGTCTTGTCAGCGATGCGCGCACCTTGCCGACGGCTTACCGTACGCTGACAATGGCTGACGGAGCAAGCATTACGGTTAACGGCATTCTCAGTTTGCCTGCAAAGCATTATGCTGCAAAGGGCGGCAAGACTGACAGCGGCTCGCCCGACGGAGCATGCAGCTTCATCAGGATGGAAAAAGGCAGCAGCATAACCGTTAACAGCGGTGCTGCGCTTTATGCTTACGGCTTTATTACGGGTTCGGGCAATGTTTATGCAAAGAGCGGCGCCTCGGTCTACGAATATTTCCAGGTAATGGATTTCAGAGGAGGCACACAGACATCCGATATGGATAACGGTGTATTCCCTCTTTCGCAGTATTATATCCAGAATATTGAAGTTCCTCTGACAATTGAATCGGGTGCAATCGAAAGCTGCTATACCTCCATGCAGATTTCAGGCATGGATCTCGGCTCGGCGGTTACTGCTTTTGCAAAAAGCGGTGCAATGTTCAATCTTTCATCGGGCACGGTAACAAAATACTACGATGTAAGCAAAGACAGACTTGTTGTTGAGGTCAACGGCAATATGACTATCAGCCCGATTGAGCTTTCAATCGGCTCGGGATTGCTTTCAACAAAAATCAATTCCAAAAACTATGAGCTTCCCATTAACGGCAATATTACCGTTAAGGTAACCAACGGCTCGGTAACTCTTGCACAGGATGTTGCAATGCTTCCGGGCTCGGAAATTATTATCGGCGAAAACGCAAAATGTGTTCTTTCTTCGGGCACCAATGTTTATCTTTACGATTCATCCGAATGGGGAACCTTCTGCGGTGCACGCAACGCAACGTTTATCCCCGTAACCTATGCCCCCGGCAGAAAATATAACCGCAAAGAGGCTGACCTCAAGGATGCCGTGATTCAGGTTGACGGCCTGCTTGATGCATCTGCCGGTTACATTTACACAACAAAGAGCGGTGCAAATGTTTTTAGCACGGGTTTGGGCGAAGCGAGAATCAAAAAAGGCTCGCAGAGCATTACGCACCAGCTTGTTCAGAATACGGGATATACCGAAATCCCCATCACTGCGGCAAAGCTGAGAAATGCTGACGGTTCATATAAAGAAACAACAAGCGCTTCTTCCGTAAACTTCTGCGTTAACGGTGTATGGACAGAGCATTCGGGTCATAAATATACCGAAAGCATAACCGCTCAGGCAGGTTGCGAAACAGACGGCGTTAAAACCTTCACTTGTTTCTGCGGACATACCTATACGGAAAAAATCCCTGCAACGGGACATAAACCGGGCGAGGATGCAACCTGCGAAACGGCAAAAACATGTCTGACCTGCGGCAAGGAGCTTGAAGCAGCATACGGTCATGATTATAAATCCGTAATAACTTCGCCCACATGCACGCAGAAGGGCTATACAACTCATACTTGCTTGCGTTGCTCGCATTCCTATACCGATAGCGAAACGGCGGCAAAGGGACACTCTGCAGGCGCAGCTGCAACCTGCACCTCAAATCAGGTTTGTACGGTTTGCGGCGAAGAGCTTGCTGAGGCAAAAGGTCATGATTATAAATTAACCGTTGTTGAACCGACCTGCACAGAAAGCGGATATACGGTTCATAAATGTGAAAACTGCGGCGACAGCTTTACGGATTCTCATGTTGACGCAAAGGGTCACACGGCAGGAGCGGATGCAACCTGCACCCAGCCCCAGATTTGTACGGTTTGCGGCACAACCCTCAAATCGGAAAACGGTCATGTTCACGGCAATGCGGCAACCTGCACTCAGCCTCAGATCTGTACGGTTTGCGGTGATGAACTTGCACCTGCGCTTGGCCATGAAATGGTGCATAATGAAGCAACGGATGCAACCTGCACTGAGGACGGATACAGCTCGGGAAGCTATTGTATACGTTGCGATTATACAGAGGGCAAGCACGTTATTCCTGCAAAAGGACATACTGCAGGCGCAGCGGCAACCTGCACCTCAAATCAGGTCTGCACAGTCTGCGGTGTTGAAATTGCTCCTGCAAAGGGTCATAACTATTTAACTGAAACGGTTCTTCCCACCTGCAATGAGATGGGCTATGCAAAGCATACATGCCTCAATTGCGGCGGAAGCTATACAGATTCCCAGACTCCTCCCAAGGGACATACCGCAGGTGCAGCGGCAACCTGCACCTCAGATCAGGTCTGCACCGATTGCGGCACGGTGCTTGCAAAGGCAACGGGTCACACTGCAGGCGCAGAGGCAGACTGCGAAAATGCTCAGGTATGTGTTGACTGCGGAATTGAAATTGCACCTGCCAAGGGACATTCTGCGGGCGCAAAGGCAACCTGCACAAGAGCGCAGAACTGCACGGAATGCGGCAAAGAGCTTGCTCCGAAACTTGAACATAAATACAGCAAAACCGTAACAGAAGCAACCTGCACAACAAACGGCACGGCGGTTTATACCTGCTCACGCTGCCGCTATCAGTATATCGAAACCGAAACTGCAGCATCGGGCCACAATATGTCAGAGGCAACCTGCACCAAGGCTTCTGTCTGCCTCAATGCGGGCTGCGATTATACAGTCGGTGAGGCTTTGGGTCACACACCCGTTACGGATGAAGGTTATCCTGCTTTCTGTACCGAAGAAGGTCTTACAGACGGCAGCCATTGCTCCGTTTGCGGCGAAATAATTGTGGCACAGGTTGCCATTCCCGAACTCGGTCACAACCTCGAATATATCGAAGCAAAAGAACCCACTTACACAAGTGTTGGCTGGGAAGCATATGAGGATTGCACACGCTGTGCATATTCAACCTATGTTGAAATCCCCATGCTTGAAAATCCCACGATAACGGATTATGAATCCTTTATTGTTAATCTTGCGCTTCTTGAAGAAATTGCAAATTCCTATGCTTCGGAAGTTCCCGGCAAAGATCCCGTTGAGCTTGTTATAAAATATATCAGAACAGGTGTTGAAGATTATACCGACGGCTCATGGGGAATCATGGCAGGCTATGAGGATAAGGCTTTTGCGGAGTATGTTGCAAGAATCGAGGATGAGTACAACTCTTCGGTGAGCGAGGATGAATATATAAAAGTCAGCGCTCTTAAGAATATTGAACTGTTTGAGCTTCCCAACGGCGACCTTGTTGATTTCGGTCACATGTTCGGCGCAATGGATATAACTTATTTCAACAAGAAGAGCCTTAACCATGCTGATGTTTCGGGCTGGGCAGGCGATATTGTTGACCTTATCGAATTTTCCGATTACGGCGGAACAAGCGGCACACTCGAAGAGATGATTGCCATTGTTGCCGAGGATTATATGCTTCAGGATAATCCCGATGAGGTAGGCGGCTTCAATCAGCAGGATGTTTATGCTGACCTCGATGCATATTTCCTGATGAAAACCGTAATTGCAGCAACCTATTCGCAGGGTGATTTAACCGCACTTTTCGAGAGCTATTTTACAGAAGAGCTTTCTCTTGAAACAAGAGCGGATTATTTCCTTAAAAACAGACTCGACGGTGTAGGTACAAGGCAGGATGTCCGTGATGCGGTTTATAATGCATATACGGGTAACAAGCTCATCACAACTCTTGAGGCAACGAGAGATTTCAAAACAGATAATCTCCCTGACCTTCGCAGAGCCTGCTGCTATGTTTTTGCTGATTACATCTGTAAGCTGGCAGGCGATTATGTTGAGGTGACAGATAATCCTTATTTCACTGTGTTTGCATCAGAAACCTCAAATCTTGCTCCCGGTATCAATCAGAGCATCAAGCATGCAACATCTGCGGATAATAAACAGATGGTATATTATACCGCAACGGCTGACCTGAGCAGAGATGATGTTCATATTTATGCAAACTATAAAGATAATGACCCCACAAGCTGGGGCATCCAGACTGTTCTTGCGCAGGCAACCGCAGCCCAGAATAAATACGGCAATCCTGAAAGTGAACACTATATTGAAAACTATAACGTTATCGCTTCAATCAACGGTGACGGTTATAATATGGGAACAGGTGAGCCCGGCGGTCTGCTGATAATGGACGGAACGGAATACCACGGACCGAGCAAGAACGGCTTCTTCGGCATAACCAAAGAAGGCAAAGCCGTTATTGGCTCAACTCAGGAGTATAACACAATTTATAAGGGTCAGCTCAAAGAAGCTATCGGCGGTTTCGGAACTCCTCTTATTAAAGACGGCGAGATAGCAATTACGGCAACCTCGAATTATTATACCCAGAGAGCAAGCCGCACTGCAGTCGGCATCACAAGAACAGGCAAGGTTGTTTTCATGGTTCTTGACGGCAGGCAGGAGCCTGTTTCCTGCGGCGGCAGCATGATTGAAATTGCTCAGATTATGTTTGAGGCAGGCTGCGTTCAGGCTATTAACCTTGACGGTGGCGGCTCAACAACATATGTTGCAAAGCTTGAGGGTGCAGATGAAATCAGCGTTGTCAGCAGACCCTCCGACGGCACGGCCCGTTCGGTAAGCACATCGCTTCTTATGGTTTCAACTGCTCCGAGTTCAACTGCATTTGACCATGCAATCATCGAAAGCGAAACTGATTATCTCACAAAGGGAGCTTCGCTTAAGCTTACGGCTTCGGGTGTCAGCGCAACAGGCAATGCGGCAGAGATTCCCGAGGGCGCAGTATGGAGCGTTTCCGATGAAAAATGGGGAACAATTACTCAGGACGGTGTGTTCACGGGTCTGAGAAACGGCGAGGTTGATGTTGTTCTCACTCTTGAGGGTGAGGTTATCGGCACAAAGACTCTTCACATTGTTGTTCCCGACAAGATTTATTTCACCAAATCCAATATCGATGCCGTTTACGGTGCGGTTGTTGAGCTTCCGGTTGCTGCTCTTTATGAAAACAAGCCCGTGACGGTTACAGAGGATGATATTGTATTCTCTCTGAACAATGAGCAGGCAGGTGTTCTGAATGGATTCACCTTTACGGGCACCGACGGAACAGGCATCAAGAGTGTAACTGTTTTTGCTGCTCTTGCTGCAGATTCAGAAGCCACTGCTTCAGTCACCATTTCGCTCTATGAAATGGGCGAGCTCTCATTCGATTTTGAGCAGGCATCGGGCGGCGACAGAACTCTTGCATGGTACAGAGAGGTTTCCAATTCAACAACCGAGGATAACAACCTTTATGAGGCTGTTGACCCCGAAGAACCTATGGTAACGGATTATTCCTTTGCTATTGATATGACTCAGATTCCCATTCCCGAACAGCTTGCAGACCTCACGAGCATGTTGCCCGGTGCAGAGCTTGAAAACGCATCGGCATGGACATTCCTTATGCAGCTTGCAGAGCGAGTAAGCGTTCTTACGGAAGTTAAGCCAACGGTTCATATTGACAGCCGCTTCGATGTTGACTATTCGGAGGTTAAGGTTATCAATGATTATTTTGAGCTTAACGGAGTGGATTTTGACGAAGAAACAAGCACTCTTACGCTCACTCTTAACTGGATTGACCAGACACAGGCAATTGACCCTGCTATGGCTAACCCCATCTGCATCCTCAGCGGCATCAAGCTTACCCCCAAGGCTGATGCTGAATGGAAGAATGACAGAATAACGGCAGTTCACAGCGGCAAAATCAGCTATAAGGTTTATATGCGTGCAACAGCTCTTTACGGCTTTGCAGGCAAGGTTGAAAATCAGAAGGCTTACGGCATTTATCCCTTCATTAACCCCAACGATGAAAACGAAAAGGGCGGTTGGTTCGGCGCAATTTATGCCGAATTTGAAGATACCTACACACTTTCAAAGGCTGTTAAAGAAGGCTGGATAAATGAAGACGGCGGCTTTGCGTATTACGTTAACGGCGAAAAGCTTACCGGAGTTAAAAAGATTGACGGCTGCTATTATGATTTCGGTGAAAACGGAATCAATGTCGGTCAGACAAAGTTTACAGGCGTATTCCTCGATGAGGCTGAATCCGTTTACCGCTATTCAAAGCTTGGCGAGCTTCAGTCGGGTTGGCATATGGTTGGCGAGGACTGGTATTATTTCCATTCCGATACAATGGCTGCCAAGGCGGGCAAATATAAAGTCGGCGTTGTTGAATATGAGTTTGAAGAAACAGGTAAGCTTGTTTCGGGCGTCTGGGTCAAGTGTATATTCGGCACAAGATATTATTACGGACCGTCATTCCATAAGAGAGGCTGGGCAATCATTGACGGCAACAGATATTATTTCTATGACAGCTACAGATATGAAGGCATCCGTTGTATTCAGGAATCCAACAGCAAGGATTTCACATGGTATGATTTCGGAACTGACGGTATATGCAAAGAAGAGGTTATCCCCGACGGATTCTATAACGATGCAGACGGCTCATTGAGCTATGTAGTTAACGGTATTGCCGTAAAGGGTCTCCATAAAATTAACGGCGACTATTACCTTTTTGATTATTACGGCAAAGCGGTAGTCGGCAAAAAATATGCTTCCGAGACCCATTGCGACCTTCCCACAGGCAACTATACATTCGGTGAAGATTACAAGGCGCTTCAGGGCGTTCATGAGGTTGACGGTGTTCTCTATTACTATGAGAACGGCAGAGCAAAAGTAAAAGGTCTTGTTGAATATGACGGTGCCTATTACTTTGCAGGCGGCTCGAACGGTGAAGTTATTGTTGATTCCACAAAGTATGTCTGGGAGGGCAACGGTATTCTTCCCGAAGGAACTTACACCTTCGGCGCAGACGGCAGGATGCTTGACGGTATGGTTGAGGTTAACGGTGTACCTTGCTATTATGTCAAGGGTAAACCCAAGCAGGCAGGTCTTATTGAACTTGACGGAGCATATTATTATGCTTACGGTTCGGGCGGCGAGCTTGCAGTAAGCGAAAGCAGATATGTAAGCATAACCAACGGTTTGCTTCCTGCAGCCACCTATGAGTTCGGCGAAGATGGCAGAATGCTTGACGGCATTATTGAAAAAGACGGTATTCTTTACTACTACAAATCAGGCAAGCCCACACAGGAAGGTCTTTTTGAGCTTGACGGATATTACTATTTCGCAGGCGGTGCAAACGGAGAGCTTTCCGTAAACAAGGTTCAGAATGTATGGAAGAGCAACGGACTTCTTGCAGAGGGAACTTATGAGTTTGATGCACAGGGCAGAATGCTTGACGGCATAGTTGAAAAAGACGGTGTTCTTTATTACTATGAAACAGGCAAGCCTTCGCAAAAAGGTCTTTTCGAGCTTGACGGATATTATTATTTCGCAGGCGGCGCAAACGGTGAGCTATCTGTTAGCACATCAAGATATGTATGGAACGGCAACGGAATCCTTCCCGAAGGAACTTATGAGTTTGATGCACAGGGCAGAATGCTTGACGGCATAGTAGAAAAGGACGGAGTTCTTTATTACTATGTAGACGGTAAACCCAAGCAGGCAGGCCTTATAGAGCTTAACGGCGGTTATTATTTCGTTGGCGGCGCAAACGGCGAAGTTGCGGTAAGCAAACAGCAGTATGTATGGCAGACAAACGGACTGCTTCCGGAAGCAACCTATGAATTCGGTGCAGACGGCAGAATGCTTAACGGCATAGTGGAAAAGGACGGAGTTCTTTGCTACTATGAAAAAGGCAGACCCAAGCAGGCAGGTCTTTTTGAACGTGACGGATATTATTATTTCGCAGGCGGTGCAAACGGTGAGCTTGCGGTAAGCAAAACGCAGTATGTATGGCAGACAAACGGTTTGCTGCCTGAAAAGAACTATGAGTTTGATGAACAGGGCAGAATGCTCAACGGTTTCTTTGAAAAAGACGGCGTGAAATATTACTTCGTAAACGGCAGACCCGCTCCCGTAGGCCTCAATTATGTTGACGGTTATTATTATTTCGTTAACTATGACGGCTCGCTGGTTTGCAACAAATCCTATTATGCATGGGAAACCAACGGTCTTTCCGTTGAAATGACGTACACATTCGATGAGCTCGGCAGAGTAATCGGATAAACAGAAAGAATCCGCAGTGCTTTCTTTTCGGAGGCACTGCGGAAAAACTGTATGATTGGTGAAATATGAACTATAAAAAGGTTTTTAACAATGCCAAGTGGATAGTTATCTGCAAAATAGTGCAATCGCTGCTGCAAATGGTGGTTGGTATGCTTTGCGCCAGATTTCTCGGACCGTCAAATTACGGCCTGATAAATTATGCCGCTTCCGTGGTTGCGTTTGTCATGCCGATTATGAAGCTTGGCTTTGATGCAACGCTCGTTCATGACTTTGTTGAAAACCCTGATAAAGAAGGCGAAATAATCGGAACCTCGCTGATGATGAATCTTGTTTCAAGTTTGGTCTGTATGGGCGGTGTAGCAGCTTTCACATCGGTTGTTAATGCAGGTGAAGCTGAAACGGTTACCGTATGCGTGCTTTACAGTGCATCGCTGTTTTTTGCGGCTCTGGAAATGATTCAGTATTGGTTCCAGTATAAGCTGATGTCAAAGCATTCGTCGCTCATAATGCTCGGCGTTTATTGCGTTGTAATGCTTTACAAGGTTTTATTGCTTGTAACGCAAAGAAATGTTTATTGGTTTGCTTTTTCAAACTCTCTTGAATTCGGACTTATCGCAGTTTTGTTAATAGCTGTTTATGTAAAAAAAGGCGGTAGATTCAGCTTTTCATTCGGCAGGGCAAAAGCCATGCTCGGTAAAAGCAAGCATTATATTCTTGCCGCAATGATGTTGGTTGTTATTCAGAACACAGACCATATTATGATTAAGACAATCTCCGGAAACACGGAAAACGGATTTTATTCGGCAGCAATAACCTGCACTTCAATAGCGCAGTTTGTTTATATTGCCATTGTTGATTCTTTCCGCCCGGTTATTCTCGAGAATAAAAAAGAAAATTCGCCCGAATACGGGATTAATGTTTCAAGGCTCTATTGCATAACGCAGTATCTTGCAATTGCTCAGAGCGTTGTTTTCACGGTGTTTGCCGAGCTGATAATCGGCATCCTTTACGGCGGAGATTATTCGCCCGCAGCTCCTGTTTTACGCATTCTTATATGGTATTTTATCTTCTCGGTTATGGGTGTTGTAAGAAATGTCTGGATTCTTGCCGAGCAGAAGCAGAAATACCTCTGGGTAATCAATCTCACGGGAGCATCCGTTAACATTGTTCTTAATGCTTTCATGATTCCCCGATGGGGTGCATGCGGAGCATCTGTTGCTTCGTTGATAACTCAGTTTTTCATGAATTTTGTTCTTGGTTTTATATTCAAACCGATTCGTGAAAACAACCGCATGCTTATGAGAGGGCTTGACCCTCGTTTTGCGGTTAAAGAGGCTAAAAATATGCTTGCTTTACTGAAAAAGAAAAGAATTACCTATTAAGGTTTATCGATAAATTCAAGGAGAAAACTTATGGAGAAAGATAACAATCTGATTGTTAATATGGGTGACGGCAAAGAAGAAAAATCCGATGTGCTTGATGCCGCTGCATTAAGCTCTCATCACAGCCATCATTCTCACCATCATCACAGTTCGCATCATCATTCTCATCATCACAGTCATTCGGGCAAAAGCAGAAGAAGAAAATCAAACAAAGAAAAAACAAAGAAATTTTTCAAGCGCAACAAATATAAAATCGGCAATGCAATTGTTGCGGTGCTTTTCGTTGCGATTCTTGTGGGGCTCGGATTTGCTCTTGATAACCGCAGCGCCAGCGGTAACGGCGGTAATACGCCCGTTACCAACGATTCGTTTCAGATAACGGGCTCATCTGTGATAGTCGAAGTTCCGATGTTTGAGGATGAAGTGGTTATAGTAAACGAAGCGGTTGAGGAATATATGAATTCCGATTCTGCTGTTCTTGCAAGCAACATCAGGAAAAAATATCCCTCTGTTGCCAATCCCGATTCGGGATTACCTGTTAAGCTCTGGTATAATATCAAGGGACTTCCCGAGGGATATGCCGTCAGAAGCGCAGAGCTTTTTGTTTCCGAAAAAAGTAATTTTGATTCACCCATAGTCTATTCTCTTTCGGGTGATGTAACAAGTGTTGATGTTTATAACCTGAAAACAGGCACGCAGTATTATTTCCGTTTTGTTCTTTCTGTTTCAAACGGAACAAAAACAAGTGTTGACGGAAGCTTCAGAACGGCTGAGGGTCCGAGAATGCTGAATATTGACGGCGTCAGCAACGCAAGAGATTTCGGCGGCTGGAAAACGCTTGACGGAAAAAGGATTCGTCAAGGTATTCTTTACCGCAGCTCGGAGCTTGACGGTGCGATTGACAGCAAATACACAATAACTCCCGACGGCGTAAATACCATGCTGACCGTTCTGGGAATAAAATCGGATTTCGACCTTCGATATGAAGGCGATAACCCGAGCGGAACGGATGCTCTCGGTGCAAGTGTTGCTCATAACTATTATGCAGCCCCCTTGTATTCCGAGGTGTTTTCCGATAACGGAAAGCAGGCGATGAAGAATGTTTTTTCTGACCTTGCGGAAAACGGAAGTAACCCCGTGCTTATACATTGTACCCACGGTATGGACAGAACAGGCACTGTTATATATCTGCTCGGAGCTGTTCTCGGTATGAGCGAGGAAGACCTGATGAGAGAATATCAGCTTTCGGCGTTCTGCCACGGCGAAATGTGGGGAATGAATCAGATGAATGAGTTTATAGGTATGCTCAAGTCCTATGAGGGCGTAACAATTCAGAAAAAGGCAGAAAACTACCTGCTTTCCGTCGGTGTAACGCCTGAAGAAATAGCAGCGATAAGAGCAACCTATCTTGAGGAGATTTAAATGAAACTGTTGTTAAAGCTTTTTGTAACCTTTGCAAAGGTCGGAGTTATGACCTTTGGCGGCGGCTACGCAATGCTTCCCATTCTTCAGCGTGAAATTGTTGAAAAGCAGAAGTGGGCAAGCGAAGAAGAGCTGATGGATTATTTTGCAATCGGTCAGTGCACGCCCGGCATTATTGCGGTCAATACGGCAACCTTTATCGGACAAAAAACAAAAGGCATTCTTGGCGGAATATTTGCAACGCTCGGTCTTGTTTTCCCTTCGCTTGTGATTATTTCAATGCTTGCAGGGGTTATCGAGGCGTTTTCGCATATTGTTTGGGTTCAGCATGCTTTTGGCGGAATCCGTATCTGCGTTTGTGTCCTTATTATAAATGCGGTTATAAAACTTCTGAAAAAAGCGGTTATCGATAAATTGTCTTTTGTAATTTTTTTGGCTGTAACCGCAGCCGCATTCTTCACAGATCTTAGCCCTGTGATTTTCGTTCTGATTGCGGCGGTTCTCGGCATTATAATTAAAAACGCAGGAGGTAAGAAAGCATGATTTTTCTGAAGCTTTTCTGGGCCTTCTTTAAAACGGGTCTTTTCGCCGTCGGCGGCGGAATGGCAACAATTCCGTTTCTTTATGACATCTCGGACAGCACGGGCTGGTTTACTCACAAGGACCTTGCAAACATGATAGCCGTCAGCGAATCAACGCCCGGCCCCATAGGTGTCAATATGGCAACCTATGTAGGCTTTGTTACGGGTTCACAGATTGCAGGACTTCCGACGGCAATTCTCGGCGCGGTTGTTGCAACTCTCGGTCTTGTTATGCCTGCGGTTATAATTATTCTGATTATTGCGGCATTCCTTAAAAATTTCCGTGATAACAAATATCTCAATTCTGCATTTTACGGGTTAAGACCTGCTTCAACGGGTCTTATTGCAGCGGCAGGCTTAAGCGTTGCGGTGTCCAATATATTTCCCGAGGCGGTTTCTCTTGCAGGCTTCAACTGGAAGGGTGTTATTCTTGCGTCTGTGCTGCTCGTTCTGACCAATATCAAGCAGCTCAAAAAACTGCACCCAATCGTGTTTATCGCGTTGTCGGCTGTTGCAGGAATTGTTTTTTCAATGGGATAATCAAAAACAGCTTGCATTTGCTTGCAAGCTGTTTTCTTATATGCTAAAATAGTATTAAAAAGGGGAAGGCGGTATCGTTATGGCTGAAAAATGGGTTCAGGTCTGGGGACAGGCACATTCTGCACTGTCGTTTTTTTATTATCCTTCTTGTGAAAAAACCTACAGAATGGTTATCAGGTCATCGG
>JAZNPG010000112.1:0-1830 GCA_045589555.1 Acutalibacteraceae bacterium | reverse complement strand
AAGATGAATTTGTTCTTCCCATGCTTCCGCCGGGCGGCAGTATGGATGATATTATGACAGAATTGGAGGCGGTGAAATGAACAGATATACTTTGGCTGTGCTTGTGAGAAATCAGTTCGGCGTTCTTAACCGCCTTACAAGTATGTTCAGAAGAAGACAGTTCAACATAAGCTCCATCACCGCAAGCGAAACGGAATCGGCTGAATTCTCACGAATTACATTCAGCTTTGACGGCGAGGAAGAAGGCAAGGTTCAGCTTGTTAATCAGCTTTATAAACTGCCCGATGTGTGCTCGATAAAAGAGCTGACAAACGAAAACTCCTTAAGCTGTGAGCTGATGCTCATTAAACTGAAAAACGACCCTGCCGCAAGGGAAGAAATCCATTCGGCGGCAGAGGCGTTCAAAGCGGAAACCATTGATTATTCCCGTGATTCCATTGTTTTGAGGCTTATCGGCAACGGAACAAAAATGGACGATTTCATTTCTCTTATGAAGGATTTTACCATCCTTGAAATCTGCCGAACGGGAACGGCATCAATAGAAAAAGGCAGCTCTATACTGCGTCAAAACTTAAATATTTAATAAAAAAGAGGTAATTATTATGGCAAGAATATTTTATCAGCAGGATTGCGATCTTCATAAGTTAAGCGGCAAAACCGTTGCGATTATCGGCTACGGCTCACAGGGTCACGCACACGCACTCAATCTCAAAGACAGCGGTGTTGATGTTATAGTCGGTCTTTATGAAGGCTCAAAAAGCTGGGCAAAGGCTGAAGCACAGGGTCTTAAGGTTATGACCGCCGCCGATGCGGCAAAGAATGCTGACGTTATTATGATTCTCATTAACGATGAAAAGCAAGCAAAGCTCTATAAAGAAAGCATTGAACCCAACCTCACAGAGGGTAAAACCCTTGCATTCGCCCATGGCTTCAACATTCATTTCGGCTGCATCAAGCCTCCGAAGAATGTCAATGTTATTATGATAGCACCAAAGGGCCCCGGTCATACCGTCAGAAGCGAATATCAGGCAGGCAAAGGCGTGCCTTGCCTTATTGCTGTTGAGCAGGATGCAACGGGCGATGCGTGGGATATCGGTCTTGCTTATGCTCTCGGTATCGGCGGCGCAAGGGCAGGCGTGCTTGAAACAAATTTCAGAACAGAAACCGAAACAGACCTTTTCGGTGAACAGGCAGTTCTGTGTGGCGGTGTCTGCGCACTTATGCAGGCAGGCTTTGAAACTCTTGTTGAAGCAGGCTATGACCCCCGAAACGCATATTTTGAATGTATCCACGAAATGAAGCTCATTGTTGATCTCATCTATCAGAGCGGTTTTGCAGGAATGCGTTATTCAATCTCCAACACTGCTGAATACGGCGACTACGTAACAGGTCCCAAAATCATAACCGAAGAAACCAAGAAAACAATGAAAAAAATCCTCAAGGATATTCAGGATGGCACTTTTGCAAAGGAATTCCTGCTTGATATGTCCGATGCAGGCAGTCAGGTTCATTTCAACGCAATGCGTAAAATCGCAAGCGAGCATCCGTCGGAAGTCGTCGGCGAGGATATAAGAAAGCTTTACAGCTGGAACGGCGAAGATAAACTCATCAATAACTGATAAGGATTGATTTTATGAAAAGTGATTCTTTGAAATTCGGAACACAGAATGCTCCCCACAGAGCTTTATATCACGCACTCGGTCTGACTGACGAAGAAATGGAAAGACCGCTTGTCGGAATAGTCAGCTCGTATAACGAAATTGTGCCCGGTCATATGAACATAGACAAAATCGTTGATGCCGTCAAGCTCGGCGTTGCAATGGCAGGCGG
>JAZNPG010000111.1:0-11731 GCA_045589555.1 Acutalibacteraceae bacterium | reverse complement strand
ATGATGCGCAGCACCTCCCGAACACATAAAGAATCGGTTCGGGTATCGAAAAAAGCAATCGAAAAGGTGCTCAAAATCAAGGTCGTTGAGCTTTCAACCGACCCGCAGCTTATGGGTGCTCTCGGTGCTGCCGAATATGCACGCCAGAAAGGCCTTGCAAAGGAGTAAAAATTATGGAAGTTATTTTTATAATTCTCGGTGTTATCCTTGCGCTTTTCGTGATAACCTTTGTGATTTATTTCTTTAACCTTGATATGAAGCTTATCCGCAAGGTTTATGACCTTCTCGGCAAGCATTATGACACCATGAAAAGGGATAAAAAGCTGTAATGAAATTTTTTGATTCGTTGATTTCTGAAACCGAAAGCCTCTTATCTTCTGTACCGCAAAAAGCATACGGCAAGGTTGCGCCCTGGCACGATGTGGGTCAGAATCAGATGATTATGAGGCGTGACACCGCTTTTGAGCTTGACGGCGCAGGCTTCAACCTCATAACGTCGGATGACATCTGCGACGAAATCATTGTAGCAGGCGATGACCTGAATGAAATCGGGGCAGACCGTAAATTTGCGAGAATTTCGGTCGTTCAGATTGAAGATGTTGAGGATGAGCAGAAAATCTATAATCATATCAAGAAAATTGATTATGTCAAATATCATTCTTTCCCTGACGGTTATATGATGCGCAGCACCTCCCGAACACATAAAGAATCGGTTCGGGTATCGAAAAAAGCAATAAAAGACGGTGCGGATTTTCAGAAAATCGGTTCGCTTCTTATTGAAAAATATAAGGAAATTCCCGTTGTCAGAAATGTCAGGATTATATTTGTCACAAACCCCGATGCCGATTATCAGGCGATAGAAAAAATTGCCGAAAAGAACTGCGCAATTGCGGAAACGCTGAACCATATCATGAACAGCGTTGTTTTTGATTGCGAAACCTGCAACCTCAAGGCGATTTGCGATGAGGTGGAAGGCATGAAAGAGCTCCATTTCGGCAAATCCGGCGCAGTTAAATAAAAAATAACCACTTCATTTTCAGCCGCTTTGTGCCATGCTGAATGAAGTGGTTTTTTGTTTGTTAATTTTTATTCCTCGTCAGGCTGCTGACCGTCATGCGCGAGCCATTTGCATTCCGTGATTTCCATGCTTGTGAAGGTTGCTTTGAAGGATGAGTCTTCGGGGCTGC
Organism: Acutalibacteraceae bacterium; assembly: GCA_045589555.1. GTDB lineage: Bacteria > Bacillota > Clostridia > Oscillospirales > Acutalibacteraceae > CAG-177. Next base: position 10,544 of record JAZNPG010000111.1, on the reverse strand, counting down.
AGGCATAAATGCCGAAGCTGATTTTGCCGCCGCCCTGAGCCATATGGCAAACACGCATCTGTCTGAAAACTTTTCCGTCATCGGAGCACTCAATGCGGTAATCATCTTCTCTTCTGCTGAATCTGTACCACATTGATTTAACGCTTGCATCGATTTCGGTTGTTGCCCAATCCGAATAGCCGTTGTTTGTTACAACGCTTCCGAGATGCTGGATTTTATCGTTTTCAAATTCAATCGAAGCCTTGATCCAGTTATCGGAATCAAGGTACATTGCGATTCCGCACTGGTCAAATCTGTGCTTGCTTTCAAACTCCGTTTTTACGGTAAAAGAGAAAAACTTTTCATCGGTTTCCATTTGCAGAACGGGTGCATTGTCGTTTCTGAAATGATAGTAAGTTCTCTGCCATAAGTCCGTGTTCGGAGCGGTTACAATCTCAATTTTTTCATTTGTTACGGTACATGATAAGGGCTCTCTTATCCACTTTAAATTGCTTGCTTCAAATTTCATAAGTTTCACTCCGTTGATTTATAATGATTAACATTATACAGCATACATTTTACTATTGCAAGCAGAAAGGAAATTGCGGATAAGTAATAACGGATTATTTTCCGCAAAGAACCAATGCCGTAATTGTTGCACCGAGAAGAATTCTGTAAATTCCGAAAGCCTTAAAGCTGTGGCGGCGGACATAATCCATAATGAATTTTATTGTGAGCATTGAAACCGCAAAGGCAACCGCCATGCCGATAACAAGGGTTATCAGCTCCGTCTGAGAGAAACCGAAGCCGAATTTAACAATTTTCAGGGCACTTGCGCCGAGCATTGTCGGAACTGCAAGGAAAAATGTGAATTCTGCCGCCGCAACTCTTGAAACTCCGAGAATCAATGCGCCGATAATTGTTGCGCCTGAGCGGGATGTGCCGGGTATCATTGAAAGCACCTGAAACAGACCGATAATCAGCGCCGTTTTCAGGCTGATGCCTGCAACGGTGAATATTTTCGGCGGAATGTTTTTGTTTTTTCTTTCAACGGCAATAAACGCTATGCCGTAGATAACAAGCATTGCGGCAACAGTCAGCGGCGAGCCGAAGTTTGCTTCAAGCCAGTCATCAAGCAGAAAGCCCAGCACTGCCGAGGGCACGCAGGCAACCGCAACCTTTATCCACATTCCGATGATGTTTTTATCCGTCACAATTCTTTTTTCGCTGAGAGAAAACGGGAAAATTTTGCTCCAAAACATTGCTGCAACGGCGAGAATGGCTCCGAGCTGAATAACAACAAAAAACATTTCTTTGAATTCTTCCGTCATATTCAGCGGCACAAAAGCATCAAACAGCAGCATATGCCCCGTGCTGCTTACAGGCAGCCATTCCGTTATACCCTCAATTATTCCGATAAGTATTATTTTTAAAAGCTCTGTCAAAGCAACCACCGCAACTTTCCGTTTTTTCTTTACTAATTATATGATTGCGGATAAAAAATATCCCGAAACCGTAATGGCTTCGGGATTGATTGTTACTGAACGCTGAAAAGCAAATCGCCGTATGAGGGGTAAGGCCAGTATTCTGCGGCGGTGATTGATTCCGCTGCATCAACATCGGCTCTGATATCCTCCATTGCGGGGATAATGATATCTTTATACATGTTTGCAACTGCAAGCTTATCGCTGCAGGCGTTGGTTTTATCAAGCTTTTCTTCGAAAGCTGCAATCTTTTCAAAAACAGATGCGCTCAGAGATGAAAGCTTTGCAGCGGTTTTCTCTTCATAGCTGCAATCGATTGCGGCAAAAGCATTCTTGCGTGCAAGAGCAGTCTGGCTGAGAACTCCGATGTAGCTGCTTATTGCGGGCAGAATATCCTTGTTTACCATGTCAATCATTGTAAGAGCCTCGATGTTGAGGGTCTTGCAGTAGTTTTCAAGATATATCTCATAGCGTGCTTCAAGCTCTTCTCTTGTGAAAACCTTATGGTTTGAGAAAAGCTCAACGCTCTTTTCGCTGATAAGGGCAGGCAGACAGTCGGGAGTTGAAGGCAGGTTGGAAAGACCTCTCTTTTCTGCTTCCTTAATCCATTCATCGTCATAGCCGTTGCCGTTGAAAATAATGCGCTTGTGGTCTTTGATTGTTTTCTTGATAAGTGCGTGCAGGGCTTCTTCAAAGTTATCAACATTTTCGAGCCTGTCCGCATATGATTTGAGCGACTCTGCAACAGCTGTATTAAGAGCAATGTTTGCGCTTGAAATGGAGCTTGCGGAGCCGAGCATTCTGAATTCAAACTTGTTGCCTGTGAACGCAAAGGGGGATGTTCTGTTTCTGTCGGTTGTGTCTTTGGGGAATCTGGGAAGAACGTGAACGCCGACCTTCATCTGAACTGCTTCTTTTGCATCGTATGCAGTATCGTTTTCGATTGCCTCAAGAATATCGTTAAGCTCATCACCGAGGAACATCGAAACAACGGCAGGCGGAGCTTCGTGCGCGCCCAGACGGTGATCGTTGCCTGCACTTGCAACGGAGATGCGGAGCAAATCCTGATAATTGTCAACAGCCTTGATTACAGCGCAGAGGAAAAGCAGAAACTGTGCGTTTTCGTAAGGAGTTTCGCCGGGCTCGAGGAGGTTTACGCCCGTGTTGGTCTGGATTGACCAGTTGTTATGCTTACCGCTGCCGTTAACGCCCTTGAAAGGCTTTTCGTGAAGAAGGCATACAAGACCGTGCTTTCTTGCAACCTTCTGCATGATTTCCATTGTAAGCTGATTATGGTCTGCAGCAATATTAGTTGTTGTGAAAATGGGAGCGAGCTCATGCTGCGCAGGTGCACCTTCGTTGTGCTCTGTTTTTGCAAGGATTCCGAGCTGCCAGAGCTCTTCGTCAAGGTCCTTCATATATGCGGCTACTCTGGGCTTGATGCTGCCGAAATAATGGTCATCCATCTCCTGACCCTTGGGAGGTCTTGCGCCGAAAAGAGTTCTGCCCGTATAACGAAGGTCTTTACGCTTGTCGTAAACCTCTTTGTCAACAAGGAAATATTCCTGCTCAGGTCCGACGGTTGTTTTGACCGCCGTCATATCCTGACCGAAAAGCTTCATGATTCTGACAGTCTGCTTGCTTATTGCTTCCATTGAGCGAAGCAGGGGAGTTTTCTTATCAAGAGCCTCGCCGCCGTAGGAGCAGAATGCCGTGGGGATATAAAGAACACCCTCTTTAATAAAAGCGTAGGATGTGGGGTCCCATGCGGTATAGCCTCTGGCTTCAAAGGTTGCGCGCAGACCGCCCGAAGGGAATGACGATGCATCCGATTCGCCTTTTACAAGCTCTTTGCCCGAAAATTCCATGATAATGTTTCCGCCCTCGCAGGGGGAAATAAAGCTGTCATGCTTTTCGGCGGTGATACCCGTCATAGGCTGGAACCAATGGGTATAATGGGTTGCGCCCTTTTCGATTGCCCAGTCCTTCATAGCGTTTGCAACAACGTTGGCAACGCTAAGGTCGAGGCGCTTGTTATCCTGAATAGCCTTCTTCATTGCCTTATAAGTTTCCTTGGGCAAACGGGCTTTCATTGTTTTGTCATCAAAAACCATACATCCGAAATATTCGGGAACGCTTCTCATCTTTTTCTCTCCTTATAAGAAGTTTACAACAGGATAAGTATATAACCATTGAAGCCTAAAATCAAGTTTTTTCGGGCTGATTACCAATATTCTCACAAACTACCGATAAAGTATTGCGGCAGATAACTGTTTTTTGTAAAAATTTATCCAAAAACATAGCTGATTATAAGCTAACATATCTTGACTATGCTTTTATAAAATTGTATAATTAATTGGTTGAAAATCTCACGGAGGTTTATTATGAACAGATTTGACAGCGCAAAAGAAATATATTCAAAGTTCGGTATTGACGCTGAAAAAGCTCTTGCGGACCTTGCGCAGGTAACGGTTTCCGTTCATTGCTGGCAGGGCGACGACGTTGGAGGATTTGACAGCGACGATGCACTTTCGGGCGGTATTCAGACAACCGGCAACTATCCCGGCAAAGCAAGAACCCCCGATGAGCTTATGGCGGATATTGACAAGGCGTTCAGCCTTATCCCCGGTAAGGTGAAGCTTAATCTTCACGCAAGCTATGCGATTTTTGACGGCAACAGAGCTGACAGAGATGCTCTCAGACCCGAGCATTTCGTAAAATGGGTTGAGTTTGCAAAAGCAAGAAATATCGGCATTGATTTTAACCCCACATTCTTCTCTCATCCCATGGTGAAAGACGGTCTTACGCTTTCATCGCCTGATGAAGATGTGCGCAGCTTCTGGGTTGAGCACGGCAAACGCTGTGTTGAGCTTTCCGATTATTTTGCAAAAGAAACAGGCTATCCCTGCGTTATGAATATCTGGATTCCCGACGGATATAAGGATATCCCTGCAGACCGCCTTTCTCCCAGACTCCGTTTCAAGAAATCGCTTGATGAAATTCTTGCAACGCCCTATGATAAGAGCAAGGTTTTCATAACTCTTGAATCAAAGGTGTTCGGTATCGGTCTTGAAAGCTATACGGTCGGCTCAGCCGAATTCTGCCTCAGCTATTCAACCAAGGCAGGCATTGTTCCTCTCATGGATAACGGTCATTATCACCCCACAGAGCTTGTTTCGGATAAGATTTCGGCGTTGCTCGCATTCAATGATAAAATTGCTCTTCACATCACCAGAGGCGTTCGCTGGGACAGCGACCATGTTGTTCTTTTTGATGATGAAACAAAAGAAATCGCCAAGGAAATCGTTCGCAACGGTGCGCTTGACAGAGTGTTTATCGCAACCGACTATTTCGATGCTTCAATCAACCGCATCAGCGCATGGGTAACAGGTGTACGTAATGTTCAGAAGGCTCTTCTTTTTGCTATGCTTCAGCCCGATGCAAAGATGAAAGAGCTTCAGGATGCAGCAAACTTCACGGAGCTCATGGTGCTCGGCGAAGAAGCAAAAACTCTGCCCTTCGGCGATATCTGGGCAGAATATCTCAGCAGACAAAAGGTTGAATCAGATTATCTGAATATAATCAAAGAATATGAAGAAAAGGTATTGGTGAACAGAAAATGAAAAACATAATGGATGCACCCTTTCTTAAGGGCATGATGAAAACAACAGCCAACATGTACCGCATGGGCTGGGACGAAAGAAACGGCGGCAACATCAGCATGATGCTTGAAAACGATGAGGTTGCAGAGTATCTTGATATCAACGCTCCCATCAGAACAATCGAAATGGGCTTTGATGCAAGCGTGCTTGTCGGCAAGATTTTCATTGTTACGGGCACAGGCAAATATTTCAAGAATATGGAAGATGACCCCGAAACAAACCTCGGCATCATCAAAATTGCGGAAAACGGCACAACAGCAGAGCTTCTCTGGGGCTACAGCGACGGCGGCAGACCCACATCAGAGCTTCCCGCTCACCTTATGAGCCATATTTCAAGACTCAGCAAAAATCCCGAAAACAGAGTTATCATGCACAGCCATCCCACAAACACTCTTGCCATGACATATGTTCATGAGCTGAGCGAAAAGAAATTCACTCATTCTCTCTGGGAAATGTGCACAGAGTGCATGGTTGTTTTCCCTGACGGCATCGGCATCCTTCCCTGGATGGTTTGCGGCACAAACGAAATCGGTATTGCAACTGCTGAAAAGATGAAGGAATTCAGACTTGTTGTATGGGGTCAGCACGGTATCTACGGCTGCGGCAAGGACCTTGACGAAGCTTTCGGTCTTATCGAAACAGTTGAAAAGGCTGCACAGCTTTATATGATGACCGCTCATCTTCCCAGAGTTAATACAATCACAGACCCCGACCTTGTTGAAATTGCAAAGGCATTCAATCTTCTTGATGTTTACAGAAGAGATTTTCTCAATTTATAATTAATTAAACGGAGGAATTATCATGGCTAACAGATTTGTACTCAACGAAACATCATATCACGGCAAAGGCGCAATTGCTGCCATAGCTGATGAATTCAAGGCAAGAAGCTTCAAGAAGGCTCTTGTTTGCTGCGACCCCGACCTTATTAAATTCGGTGTTGCAGATAAGGTTTTTAACGTTCTCAAGGGCGCAGAAATTCCTTATGACGTTTTCAGCACAATTCAGGCTAACCCCACAATCGAAAACGTTCAGGCAGGCGTTGAAAGCTTCAAGGCAAGCGGCGCAGACTGCATCATTGCAGTTGGCGGCGGCTCATCAATGGATACTGCAAAGGCAGTAGGCATTATCATTGCAAACCCCGAGTTTGCAGATGTACGTTCTCTTGAGGGTGTTGCTCCCACAAAGAACAAGTGCGTTCCCATCATTGCTGTTCCCACAACCGCAGGCACAGCTGCTGAGGTAACAATCAACTATGTTATCACAGACGCACAGAATAACAGAAAGATGGTTTGCGTTGACGTTCACGATATCCCCGTTGTTGCTGTTGTTGATCCTGACATGATGTCAACAATGCCTGCAGGTCTTACTGCTGCAACAGGCATGGATGCTCTTACACATGCTATCGAAGGTTATATCACAAAGGGCGCATGGGAGCTCAGCGATATGTTCCACATCAAGGCTATTGAAATTATCGCAAAGAGCCTTCGCGGCGCAGTTGCAAACACAGATGAGGGCAGAGAAGGCATGGCTCTCGGTCAGTATGTTGCCGGTATGGGCTTCTCAAACGTAGGTCTCGGCATTGTTCACTCAATGGCACATCCTCTCGGTGCACTTTACGATACACCTCACGGCGTTGCAAACGCAATCATTCTTCCCACAGTTATGGAATATAATGCACCTGCAACAGGCGATAAGTACAGAGATATCGCAAAGGCAATGGGCGTTGAAGGCACAGACGCAATGAGCATTGAGGATGCACGCAAGGCAGCTATCGATGCAGTCAAGCAGCTTTCAATTGATGTCGGCATTCCTGCTGACCTCAAGGAAATCGTTAAGGCAGAGGATGTTCCTTTCCTTGCTCAGAGCGCATTTGACGATGCTTGCCGTCCCGGTAACCCCAGAGATACAAGCGTTGAAGAAATCACAGCTCTTTATAATTCACTTATATAATACGAAAGAAGCCGCAACAGAGATGTTGCGGGTTTTTGACTGTCGATAAAGTCGCTGAAGCATAAACGAAAGATATGGAATAAACCTGCGACAGCCTCCTTTTGAAAGGAGGTGGATTTTGGCGAAGCCAAAAGACGGAGGATTGAATTAATAATTTCGTTTATTTGACGTTTTTTCGCTTTTCGATGTATCTGTATATACCTTCAAGCGAAGAAAACGCCATTCAGCTTCCTTTCTCAACAGCCATACCTTGCCGAAAAACAAGTTTTTCGACAAGCTTGAAGTCGAAACAAAGTGCGCAAATGTAAAAATCGGCTCACAACTTTTTCGTTGTAAGCCGATTATTTTTATTCTTTTTCGCCGTTTCTGATTGCAACTCTTCTGACCTTACCGCTGAAGGTTTTGGGCAGAGCGTCAACAAACTCAATAATACGGGGATATTTGTAAGGTGCGGTGTTGACCTTAACATAGGTCTGCAGCTCTTTAACAAGCTCAGGAGAGCCTTCAAAGCCTTCTCTTAAAACAACCGTTGCCTTAACAACAAAGCCTCTTACGGGGTCGGGAACGCCCGTAACTGCAACTTCGAGAACCGAAGGATGCTCAAGCATAACGCTTTCAATCTCAAACGGACCGATTCTGTAGCCCGAGGATTTGATAACATCGTCGTTTCTGCCGAAGTAAACAAAGCGTCCCTGTTCACCCCTGTATGCAAGGTCGCCCGTGTGGAAGAAGCCGCCTCTGTATGCGTCAGCTGTTTCCTCTTCGCTGAAATTATAGCTTGCAACAACGCCGCAGGGATGCTCCTCGGGGGAGGGTGATTTTATACAGATTTCGCCGATAGTACCTCTCTGGCAATGGTTACCGTCGTCATCAAGAATGTGAACCTTAAGACCGGGTGCAGGGAATCCGATTGCACCGGGAACAGGCTTTGTCCACGGATAAAGCGTGCAGATGCTGACGGGTGTTTCACTCATGCCGAAGCCTTCGTGAATTTCAAGACCCGTTGCTTCTTTCCATTTGTTGAAAATATCCGCATTGAGAGCTTCGCCTGCGGTGCAGCAATGAACAATCGATGAAAGGTCATATTTGCTTACATCGTTCTGAAGCATAAGGCGGTACATTGTCGGGGGTACGCAGAATGTTGTAACCCTGTATTTTTCAAGCTTTGAAAGAATATCAGCGCCGTCAAACTTATCAAAGTCATAAACCATGATAACGCTTTCGCCCATCCACTGACCGTAGTATTTACCCCAGAGTGATTTTGCCCAGCCCGTGTCGGAAACCGTGAAATGAACGCCGCCGTCAACAACATGGTGCCAGAAAACGCCCGTCATAATGTGACCGAGGGGATATTTGAAATCGTGAGCGATGATTTTGGGGTAACCGGTTGTGCCTGATGAGAAATTAATAATCATCGTATCTCTGACGGTTGTTGCAGCATCGCCCGTAGGTCTTGTCCAGCTTTCGTCAGCCTTCTCAAAGCCTTCTTCAAAGTCAATCCAGCCTTCAACAGGCTTATGCTTTGTAACGAACTTTTTGAGAATTGTTTCGTACTGACCTTCGCCGCCGTCAAAATATTCGGTGCATTCATCATCGCCCGTAATAAGAGCGTATTTGATTTCAGCCTTGTTGCAGCGGTAAATATAGTCCTTTGCTTTGAGCATGTTTGAAGCAGGAACCATGATTGCTCCGATTTTGTTCAGCGCAAGTGTAACAATCCAGAAAAGGTAGCTTCTCTTGAGAACAAGAAGAACGGGGTCACCCTTCTTGACTCCCTGCGAAACAAAATAGTTAGCCGCCTTATCGGAAAGTCTTTTCATATCGCCAAAGGTGAAGCGCTTTTCTTCACCCTTGTTTGATATATAAAGGAGAGCCTCTTTGTCAGGCTTTTCTGTGCCGAGAACATCAATAACGTCATAGGCATAGTTAAAGCTGTCATCACAGGTAATTTTGAAGTTCTCCTGGCAGTCCTGAAGAGAAACAAAAGAATCTCTTGATCTGCCTATAAATTTTTCATAAATTGCCATAATCTTTCTCCGTTTGGATTATTTCAGAACGAGAGCAATAAACTGCGCAGGGCTCTCGCCGATGTTTTTGTGTGCATGGGGGATAGTTGAATCGAAATATGCGCTGTCGCCTTCGCTGAGCTCATAGCAGATATCGCCGATATAAAGCATCATGCTGCCTGAAAGCACATAGTCGAATTCCTGACCCTCATGTTCATCCATAACGGGAGGGTTGCCGCTGGGTTCAATAGTTACAAGGAAGGGCTCTGCCTTCTTATCTTTAAAGGTATATGCAAGATGAGAAAATTCGTAGCCGGGGTTGCGGTTAACAACAAAGCCTTTGCCCTTTTTAACAACCGTGCAGGTCGAAAGACGGGGAGATTCACCGCTGATGATATCAAGAATATCGACGCCGAGAATAAGTGCGATGTTGTTGAGAGTGCTGATTGCAAAATCATATTCGCCGTGTTCAAACGCAATATAATCGTCCTCGGAAATTTCAAGCTTTTCAGCCATTTCCTGAGCGGTGATATCGCAGGTTTCACGAAGAGAAGCAACTCGCAGACCGATTTCTTTTAATTCAAGCATCTGAGTTCTCCTTAATAATTATTTAAAGTTATAACCGAGCTCAACAGCCTTGATGTTGAGGGCAAGCTTATCCTGCTTCTTTGCAGGAACAACCTTTGCCATAACCTTTTCAACGTTTTCATAGGGCATAACGCCTGCTTTTTTTATCATGTAACCAATCATAATCATGTTGGCAAGGCCGTTAAGTCCTTCATCCGAAGCCATCTTTGTGGCAGGGATATAATAAGCTTCAACATCTTCTCTGATAACCTTGCGGTCAATAAGAGAGCTGTCAACAAAAATCTTTGCGCCGGCAACAGCTTCGTTTTCAAACTTATCGAGTGAGGGAAGGTTCATGGCGATGAGAATATCGGGGTTTGAAACGATGGGGGAGCCGATCTGAGTGTCGCTGAGAATAACGGAGCAGTTACATGTGCCGCCTCTCATTTCGGGACCGTAGGAGGGGAGCCAGCTTACCTGACGGTCCTCGATAAGTCCGTCATAAGCAAGGAATTTACCTGAGAAGAGGATACCCTGACCGCCGAAGCCTGCAAGAAGAATCTGATGAGTCATGATTATTTATCCTCCTTTTCTGCAAACTTATCCTTATAAACACCGAGAGGATAATAAGGAAGCATGTTTTCCTCAAGCCACTCGAGAGCCTTTTCGGGAGTAAGACCCCAGTTTGTGGGGCAGGTTGAAACAACTTCGATAAGGGAGAAGCCCTTGCCGTCAAGCTGATTCTGGAAAGCCTTTTTGATAGCTTTCTTTGCATTCTTTACATTCTTAACGTTGTTAACCGCAACTCTTTCAAGATATGTTGCGCCGTCAACGTTTGAAAGCATTTCGCAAACCTTAACGGGGAAGCCGACCTTGCTTGTATCTCTGCCGTAGGG
>JAZNPG010000110.1:0-31356 GCA_045589555.1 Acutalibacteraceae bacterium | reverse complement strand
GTGTATAAAGATACATCGAAAAGCGAAAAAACGTCAAATAAACGAAAATATTAATTCAATCCTCCGTCTTTTGGCTTCGCCAAAACCCACCTCCTTTCAAAAGGAGGCTATCGCAAGTTTACGCCATATATTTCGTTTATGCTTCAGCGACTTTATCGACAGTCAAAAGGGGCTGTTTCAAAGACAGCCCCTTTTGCTTATATTTTTCCGTTATCTTTAAGATGAGCGGTATCATTGAGAACTTCAAAAACAATATCGCCGTATTTGTTCGTTCCCTCTTTGTAAAGTTTAACTTTTGTAATGCTTGTATTGTTGAAATCAATATCAAAAACGGGTACCTTTTTTGAATAGCCCATCAATGAAAAAACAAGATATGTTATGAAAGCCGCGTGAGAAACAACCGCAATTTTTTCGCCGTTTGAAAAATGCTCCCGCAGATAGGTGAGCACTTTTTCAGCTCTTTCAAAAGTTCCTTCCGCATCATCTTCAGCGTTGTAATAGAGCATGGGAGAATCGGGGTCAACGTCAGGCGCAAGAACGGCTTCGGGGTTGATTTCTTTAAGCTCTTCCATAGTTGCGCCGCTATAATCGGGAGCAACCATCATTTCGCAAAGAATGGGAAGAATGTTGAGAATTCTAGCTTTTTTCTGATATTTCATTATCTCTGTTGCGGTCTGTGCTGCACGGAGCATACCGCTTGAAAAAACCGCATCAAATTCAACCTCGCTCAGATATCTGCCTGCTTTGTTCGCCTGCTCAATGCCTTTTTCGGTCAGAGTTGAATCGTGTCTCTCTTTTTCAGTCAGGTCGGTTTTACCGTCAAAGCCTGCATTTCCTTTGCTTTGACCGTGGCGGATTATATAAAGCTCAAGCTCTTTAACGGGTGTCTGATTATCCATAAAATCGCCTCCGTAGTTTATATTTTAAGTATATCACAACTCAATTCCATGTCAAATATTATTTGGATTTCTTGACAATATTTATCATAAGGAGTAAAATATTTTATCGTATATTTTGATTTGAAAGGCAGATTATATGTCGGTTTGTTATATAGTCGGCGCAGGCGATTGCGATTCCCTGCCGATAACAAAAAAAGACGGCGATATCATTATTGCAGCTGACGGCGGAGTAAAGCATCTTGAGCGTTTCGGTCTTGTTCCCGATATCGTTATAGGCGATTTCGATTCTCTCGGGAAAGTGCCCGAAGGGGATAATGTTATCCGCCTTAAACCCGAAAAGGATGTAACCGATATGCACGCAGCAGTTGATGAGGGCATTGCCGCAGGCTTTACGGAATTTGAAATTTTCGGAGCAACGGGCGGCAGGCTCGACCATACTCTTGCAAATGTTCAGCTTGCGGCATCGCTTGCAGAAAAAGGTATGCGCCACAGAATTCACGGCAGCGGCTGCTGCGTTGTTGCGCTTAATAATTCCGATATAGCTTTTGATGCCGATATGAGCGGATATATCTCGGTTTTTGCCCATTCCGATGTCTGCACGGGCGTCACCATAGAGGGGCTTAAATATGAGCTTCGGGATGCATGCCTTTCCAACACTTTTTCTCTCGGTGTCAGCAATGAATTCATCGGTGCGGAAAGCAGAATCAGCGTTAAAAAAGGAATTCTTGTTATTATTTATACATGCAAATAATTTCAGAAAGAGGTAAATAATATGAAATCACGCAAATTGAAAATTCTTTCCTGTTTCCTTGCGTTTGTTATGCTTTTCACGTCGGCTTCCCCTGCGTTTGCCGTAACACCGCTTGAAAGCTGGAAAGCATACTGGGAAACCGCCGACGCACAGGCAGGCATTGTTATGTTTCCCGGTGCAGATGATTCACAGCGCAATTTTTCATGGTATACAGATGATGATGCGGTGCCCGAAATCCGTCTTTCTCTTGATAAGAATTTAGGCTCATACGAAACATTCAAGGGATATTCCGTTCAGACTTACGGCGGCGACTATGCAAACAAAGTAACCGTTACCGGTCTTGAAAACGGTAAAACCTATTATTATCAGTGCATTGCAGGCGATTTCAAATCAGCAGTTTACAGCTTTGAAACTGATTCGGATAACGATTTTACAGCTCTCTATGTTACGGATATCCATGTAAGCTATGATGCAAAAAATCCCGAGCATATCAAAGAAACAGCCTATAATTTTGATCTGACCGTTAACGAAGCGCTTGAAACAAATGATGATATTTCTCTTATTCTTTCAGCTGGCGATCAGGCAAGCGAGGGTCTGCAGTGCGAATATATCGGTCTTACCGCCACTCCGAAAGTAAAGAGTATCCCCATTGCCACAACCATCGGCAACCATGACCGAAAGGGTGTTGATTACAAAACCTTTACCAATATGCCAAATCAGCAGGATATGATGGTTTCATCCTATGTCGGTTCCAACTATTATTTCGTTAAGAATAATGTTCTGTTCCTTGTTATGGACAGCAACAACGCAAGCGCAATTGACCACAGAAACTTTGTTAAAAAGGCAGTCAAGGATAATCCCGATGTTGATTGGAAGATTATGATGTTCCATCATGACCTTTACGGCGGCAGAATTCCTCGCAGAGAAAGCGAAAACGAGCTTCTTCGCATTCTTTGGGCACCGATTGCCGATGAATTCGGTATCGACCTTGTTCTTCTCGGTCACAGTCACTATTACACCGTTTCCAATGTTGTATACAATAACGAAACCGTTGCACCGCTCACGAACGGCGGCACGGTAACCGATCCCGAGGGCACGGTATATATGGTTTCTGGTTCGCTTAACAGACCGAGAGAAGAGGAGGAGATCTCGCTCGGCAAGAATATCGGCATCGAATATCTCACTCAGGATAAGATTTATAATCTCATCGATTTCACCGAAGATTCGATAACCGTCAAATCCTATGCGGTTGAAAGCGATATCTGCTTCAGCTCATTTACCGTTGAAAAAACAAATAAAGACGGCGGTCACAGCGATAAAATGCCTCCGCTTTATAATTTCATCGTGAGATTTATCGGCACGGTTTATGCCGTTTTCAACAATATCGGTGTTTATACTGATTTGAAGAATGATAAGGGCTACGATGTGAAATTCTTCAAGCTTCTTTTAGGATAATTTTTAAGGAGAGATAATGATGATAAAGCATATTGTGTGTTTCAAATTAAAGGATAACAGTCCCGAAAACTGCGAAAAGGCAAAGGAAGTTCTGCTTTCGATGAAAGGAAATGTTCCGCTTATCCGTGATATTGCCGTCGGTGTTGATTTTCTTCATTCCGAGCGTTCGTATGATATAATTCTTGAGGTTGTTCTTGATGATGCAAAGGCTCTTGAGGATTATCAGAATGACCCGTATCATTGCTCCGTTGTTAAAACTCATATGCACGCCGTAAGAGAATCAAGCGTTGCAATCGATTACGAACTTTAAACAGAAAAGCAGCTCTGCCATATGCAGGGCTGTTTTTTGTTGACGAAACTTTATTCATATGCTATATTTTATTTAAGAGGTGATGAAAATGAACATCATTAAAAAGAAAGCTTATAAGCTAGTCGGCAAGGTTGTAAATGCAGTTACAAATGCCGCAACTGCTCAGGATTCTAACTCCAAAATCGGCAACGGCTATCAGCCTGATAAAAAAATAATTTCTCTTTGCCGTCAGATTGGCGCAGAGGGTATTGTTATGCTGAAAAATAAGGATTCCGTTCTGCCTCTTTCAAAGGAGCGCAAGGTTTCCGTTTTCGGCAGAGTTCAGCGTGATTATTTTTATGTCGGCTACGGCTCCGGCGGCGATGTTAACGCACCTTATAAAATCAGTCTGCTTGACGGCTTGAGAGCAAACAAAAACATAACGGTTAACGAAAAGCTTGCTTCTGTTTATAAAAAATGGTGTGAAGAAAACCCTGTTGATGACGGCTTTTGGGGTCATTGGCCCATGTGCTATGACGAAATGCCTGTTACGGATGCGCTTGCTGCAGAAGCAGCCGAGGAATCCGATACCGCTATTGTTGTTATCGGCAGAGCGGCAGGCGAGGACAGAGAAAATAAGCTCGAAAAGGGCAGCTATTATCTGACCGATGAAGAGCACGCAATGCTCGATGCCGTTACTCATTCGTTCAAAAAGGTTGTTCTCCTTCTCAACTGCGGCAGCATAATGGATATGTGCGCCATAAATGCTTTCGGTGACAGAATTTCCGCCATTCTCTATGTATGGCAGAGCGGCATGGAAAGCGGCAATGCGGTTGCGGATGTTCTTTCGGGCGACGTTTCGCCCAGCGGCAAGCTGACCGATACCATTGCCACAAGCTATAAGCGTTATCCCGGCTGTAACGATTTCGGTGACAGAAAATTCAATTGTTACACAGAGGATATCTATGTCGGCTACCGATATTTTGAAACATTCAAGAAGCACAGAGTACTTTATCCCTTCGGCTTCGGTTTGAGTTATACAGAATTTGCCATAGAAAACAAGGAGTTTTCTGTTTCCGACGGCAAAATTCTTATTTCCGCCGAAGTTAAAAATATCGGCGATTATTCGGGCAAAGAGGTTCTGCAGGTTTATTTTGAAGCTCCCTGCGGCAGGCTCGGCAAGCCCTCACGCTCGCTGGTCGCTTTTGCAAAAACAAGTTTACTAGGTAAGGGCGAAAGCGAAAAGATATCGCTTGAATTCAACATTGCCGATATGGCATCCTATGACGATGTTGACGAATTTGCCTATATTCTTGAAAAGGGCGAATATAAAATTTATCTCGGCTGCGATGTACGCTCTGCGGAGGTTTGCGGCACATATATTCAGGAGAACGATGAAATCACTCTGAAACTTTCTCAGACAGCTGCCCCCACGCAGTCTTTTGAAAGGATGAAAGCAACTCCCGAGGGAATCGCCTATGAAACTGTTACTCTTGCTGATTATGATATTAAAAAGATTATTCTTGATAACATCCCCGATGTAACTCCGAGATATACAAAGCCCTGCACGCTTGCCGATGTAAAAAACGGCAAGGTATCAATGGAAGATTTTGTGTCAACTCTTTCTGCCGATGAGCTTGAAGCAATAAGCAGAGGCGATTACACAATGAACAGCCCTCTCGGTGCAAAGGGTAACGCTGCGGTTTACGGCGGTGTGCTTGAATCCATGCGCAAAAAAGGCATTCCTCCCGTAACAACAACCGACGGTCCTTCGGGTATCCGTCTGAGCTCGTGCGCTTCTCTGATGCCTATCGGCACAGAGATTGCATGTTCGTGGAATACTGCGCTTGCAAACGAGCTTTATGCCGAGGTCGGCAAGGAAATGAAAATCCTTGGCTCGGATGTTCTTCTTGCTCCCGGTATGAATATTCACAGAAATCCGCTCTGCGGCAGAAACTTTGAATATTATTCCGAAGACCCGTATCTCACGGGCAAAATGGCAGCGGCTGTTGTAAGCGGCTTGCAGAGCAGCGGTGTTTCCGCCTGCCCGAAGCATTTCGCCTGCAACAATCAGGAAACAAACCGTATCTATAATGATTCAAGAGTTTCCGAAAGAGCTCTGCGCGAGATTTATCTCAAGGGATTTGAAATCTGCGTTAAAGAAGCAAAACCGCAGAATATCATGACCTCATATAATAAAATCAACGGTGTCTGGGGTCACTATCATTACGAGCTCTGCACACGTATTCTTCGCGGCGAATGGGGCTACAAAGGCTGCATTATGACCGACTGGTGGATGCGTTCCTCAAAGTCACCCGAATTTCCTGAAATCCGTGACCAGGCTTACAGAGTTCGTGCAGGTGTTAATGTTCTTATGCCGGGCGGCGGCAGAGCAGGCAGAAGAAAGCCTGATGGCACACTGCTTAAAACTCTCGGACACTATAACGGCATAACTCTCGGTGAGCTTCAGCGAAATGCAGCTGAAATTCTCCGCTATGTTATGAACAGCAGCGCAATGAAAGGGGATTACATTAAATGATTCCTTTTGAAATTGTTGCCGCAACCGAAAAAGACTGCGCAGAAATTCTCGGCTTCATAAATGCTCTTGCAGAGTATGAAAAGATGAGCGACGAGGTTGTTGCAACCGAAGAGCTTCTGAAAGAATGGATTTTTGAAAAGAAAAAAGCGGAGGTTATTTTTGCGGTTGAAAACGGTAAAAAGGTTGGCTTTGCTCTGTTTTTCCATAATTTTTCAACCTTTCTCGGCAGAGCGGGAATCTATCTTGAAGATTTGTTTGTTATGCCCGAATACAGAGGCAAGGGCTACGGCAAAGCTCTTCTCAGTGCGCTTGCACAGATTGCCGTTGAAAGAGGCTGCGGCAGGCTTGAATGGGCTTGCCTTGACTGGAATAAACCGAGCATCGATTTCTATTTGTCGCTCGGTGCAAAGCCCATGGATATTTGGACAACTTACCGCTTGACTGGCGAAACTCTTGATAAAATGGCTGAATAAAAATTTAACCGCCTTGTGGATTCCCACAGGGCGGTATTATTTATGCAGGTATGTATTCCATTTTGAAACAGTGTGAGCGGATTGAGTAACCCATAACGCTGCCTCTGAATGCGTTGCCTCTTAACTCCTTGTTTCCGACTTTCATCTTTTCAACATATCCGACAGATGAACTGTAAGCGGAATCGTGAGAAATAATCTTCAGCCATTGTGACGGGTCATCCTCAAGAACAATGCTGCTGTTATAAGAAAGAATGTATTCTTTCATTTCTTCAGCGGTGAATTCAGCGGTTGCAACTTCAATTGTTTCGGGGCTTGGTGCACCTCCGCAAAGATAGGGATAATTTCCGCCCCATGTTGTTGCGGCTGCGGTTGTTTTGCCTGCGCAGGAATCAAAATAGCAGGTGAATGCTACGGAGCCGTTGTAATCAACATATTTTGCTTTCGGTGATGATGAGTCATCTGCCATGCCGAGCACGGAAAGGCAGGCTTTATGAAGATTTGTTCCGATGTAATTATATGTTGAATCATAGGCGTGGCGCGAAGAATCAACATCAAAATTATACCACTTTGCGAATGTGTAAATCGCAACTATCTGTGCTTTCAGAGCTTCCGTGGGAGCGCTCGGACCGATTTCCCTTTTTGCTGTTCTGCAAAGATATTCAACAAGCGGAATTGTTTTGCCGCCGTATTTAACGTTTGCAGGTGTTACGGAATCGGTCTTCAAGGTTGTGCCGATATAATAATTCGCAAGGATTTCTTCATAGGTTTTGCCGTCCTGCGCCATTTTGATTGCACCGTCCTGGCTCATTCCCACTCCGTGACCCCATCCGTAGGTTGTGAAAACAAACCTGCCTTCATCGCCGCCTGTTGAGGGCTGCGTGGTTGTAACTGAAGAGGAGGGCTCATCTGTCGGCGGCTGAGTCGGGTCTTCAACCGTGCCGCCGCCGATAAGAGAAGCAAAAAGCTCAATAAGAAGTCCTATAATTGTGATAAACGATGTCAGTATTTTTGTTAAATTCATATCTTATTCCTCAATAAGTCCGTAGTATCTTCCGAACCAGTAGGGGAGAAGATAGCAGCTTGGTGAGCAGGTGCTTGTGCCGTCACCCATATCGATTTCGTAGGGATTGGTGTCATAATTGTAAGGCACTTTTTCGTCGCATTCAAGCGGAATGAGAAGCTGCTCTTCGCCGCCCCAACGCTCCTGCTCGGTATCGTAAACAAGATCTCTTCTCTTGCTGTTAATCATTCTTCTGCCCGAGAAATCTATCGGCAGGTCACGCAGAGCCTTGACTGCTGAATCGATATCGCAGACAGCGTCGGTAAATGCGCCGTAGATAAGATTCCAGGTAACGCATCTTTCAGGTCTTTCGTAATCCCAATGATGCTTCATACCCATGAGCAGATATTTTCTGATTGCTTCATCTTTCTCAATGCGCAGAATTGTTGCAGAGCAAAGGAAGCCGAGATTATCGTCAATGTGAGTTACTCTTGCATCCTCTTTTTTGTGCTGTGCGGCATTGATAAGATAATGCTCGTTTATTGCAAGGCGCATGAATTCGCTGCGGTATTTTTCATCGCCGCTTACATGATAGGCGACATCAAGGAATGTAAGGATTTCAAGGGAATTGATGCATTTTTCCCAGAGCCACATGCTGTTGTTGTTAAGCTCCGAGGGATCCCAGATTGCCCATGTTGTGGGCAGACCGTCGATATCGCAGAGCTTGTAATCGTGCTCAATCATGTGGTCAACCATATCACAGATAACTTCTCTGATGAGAGTTTTTTCTTCGTCGTTTGCGCAGAAATCATAATAAAGGGAGAAGCCGAAGAAGTGACCCGTCATTTCATCGCTTGAGGTTTCGCCGAGCCATTCGCATGAGCCGTCGGGAGCGGAATGCCATTCTTCGCCCGCACGGTCAACTCTTGTGCCGAAACCGTCTTCGCCCTCAAAACGTACGGCTCTTGCGGTAAAGCCTTTTATACCGGAAACCTTTGCAAGCTTTACCATTGCATGCATGCTGTTTCTTGCCGCTTCAAGCACCTTTTCGTTCTTTGTAACCGCATAGCAATAGCAAAGAGAGCCAAGGTAAGTGTGAGTCCAGAGACCGTCATTATCCGTAATGCAGGGCTCACCCGTTGTTATATCGTTGTTGATTATCTTGTGAAGACCTGTAACAAAACCGCCTTTTCTTACAAAATATTTATTTGTAAGCTCGAAGCAGTAGTCAGCTTTTTCTTCGAGTGTCATTTCCTTTTCGCTGATTTTTGTAACGCCTTCGTCGGTTGCGGTCCAGATTTCATTGCCGTTTGCAACAGCGGAGTTAACTTTTTCGCAGCAAGACCATCTTGTTGCAGGCAGATGCTTTGCGGCACCGTTGCTGATAACAATAAGACCCGCATCGGATGCGAGAATAACTCTGCCGTCAGCTGCAAAATCGATTGAGAAAATCTCTTCCTCGGGCAGGCAGTTGATTTCCTTGTGACCGTACCAGCCGCAGCGGTTATCGTAAATATAAGCGCCTTTATCCGTGCCGAGCCAGATGAAACCGAGAGTTTCATCAAAGGCAACGCAGTTTATTCTGAATTCGGGCATTGTTGAATGCTCGGGGAAAATGCACATCCAATGCTTTCTCTTGCCTGTGAGAATGCAGAGAGACCTGCCTGAAAACGAGATTATGTTGCCCTTTGAAACTGCAAGACCTTCGCAGGGAAGCTCGGTTGAATGGTAGCGGACAAATTCTTCACCGTTGAATTTATAAAGCACGCTGCTTGTGATAAGGAAAACATCCTCTTTGCCGCTGATGCCTTCGATTTTTTCTTCGAAGCTCTGAATTTCGCTTATTTTTCCGTCAGCAAAAACGTAAACAGTTTTGTCTGCTGCGAAAAATACTCCGCTGTCAGCAGCGTGAACGGCATTTACGCTGCCGCATGCGAATGAGCCGAAGCTGCCGTCAGCCTTTGTATAGTTCAGACCGCTTTCCGTGCCGATATAAACCGTGCCGTTTTTATCAGCTTCAAGGCAGAGAGCCTTATCCGAAAGCAGACCGTTTGATGCATAGTAATAATCGCAGAATCTCTGGGGAAAGCTGTTGCTTTTGTAACATCCTTTTCTCATTGTGAATCTCCTTTAAAAAACAGTTATTGATGTCTGGATATATTTATCCGAGCCTTTTTCTTTGATGATTATTTTTCTGTAACCGCTTTCGCAGTTGGCGGTGTCGAAAGTCCAGGAAACAACGCCTCCCGAATTTGCTTTTTTAGCCTTAAGCGAATCAACGGTCAGCAAATCGGTATCGTTTCTGTAAACCTCGATTGTGTATTCCTTGCCTGCTTCTCCGTTTATTGCAACGGTTGCATCGTCGCCTCTTATAACGGAAGCGCTTTTGAACTGAACGGATAATCCGTTTGCCTTTTCGGGTACGGTTGAATATTCCCTGATATCAGCCGTTGTTCTTTCGGGAGCCGTGATAATAACCTGCTGCGTGGGTTTGTTATGCACAGGGGCAGAAACGGCGGAAGAATTTGCCTGAGTCTGAGGGATTGTTTCGGTTTTGTATGTTGGCTCTGTTTTGTCCGTCGGAACAGGCGGATGCGTTCTCTCCTGCGTAGTCTGTTCTATTCTTGAAACAACATGATAGCCGCTTTCGTCAACAAATGTTACGGTCTGCACTTCGGTTGTTGTTTCCTGCAAAGACGTGCTGCTGACAGAATGAGTCTGCACGGTTTCTTTCGTTGTTACAGTATTGTTTTCATCTTTGCCGCAAGCGCACAGAGCAACGCTGATGCAAAGAACGAGTGAAGAAATTATATAAAGTTTATTTTTCATTGTTACCTCACAAAATGATTGAAATTTCGCCCGAAGACAGAATTTTAACCGATTTATCGGGCAGCTCAACAATAAGGTTGCATTGTTTGTTTATGCCTTTGACAACGGCAGAATACTGCCTGTTATTCTCGTGAAAAGCTATTGTTTTTCCGATAACGAAAAGCCGTTTCTCATATTCGGACAGAATGAATTCTTCGTCGGTTTTTTCGGTGTATCGCAGAATAAATTCGCTTATGTCACGGGCAAGCTCGGTTTTTCCGCAGCTGATGCCCAGAGAGCCTGCCTGCGGAAGATTGTCGGGGAATTTTTCGGTTGAAAGATTAATGCCTATTCCGACGGCAATCAAAGTTTTTTCGCCGACCGAAAAGCATTCGGAAAGAATTCCGCAAACCTTTTTACCGCCAAGAAAAACATCGTTTACCCACTTGATATCGGCTGAAATTGAATGTTTTCTTTCAAGCACATCGCAAACGGCAACCGCAGCGGCAGGCGTTATAAGCGGAATGCTGCCATTTGACTCAAACAGAAGCGTCATATACAGTCCCGTTTTTTCGGGAGAAAAAAAGCTGTTGCCCTGTCTGCCTCTGCCTGCGGTCTGCGAATCCGCTATTATCAGAGAGGGGAGCATAAGCTTATCAGCATTCTCTCTTGCATAGGTGCTGGTAGAAGGCAGGGTATCAAATTCCAATATGTTCAAAAATGCACCGCCTTTCCCCATTTTAAATAATCATAACACAGTCTGAGCTTTTTTTCAATGTGTAAATTTTTTTCGCTTCTGTATTATATTGTTGACTTATAATTTAAAAAGAGTTAAAATATACAAATAATGTGGGGAGGTGCAGGTGTGAAGATTCTTAACAAAGGTTTTAATTATTCGCAGGACGGGCCGGGTAACAGGCTTGTCTATCATCTTCAGGGCTGCAACTTTGCCTGCAAATGGTGCTCGAATGCCGACAGCATTCCAAAAAGCAACCCCAAAGCAAAAGAATATACCGTATCGGAGCTTCTTGATGAAATTCTCCGCAGCAGAATGATGTTTTTTGACGGCGGAGGAGTCACCTTTACAGGCGGTGAAGCTACAGTGCAGGCGGATGAGCTGATTGAGCTTTTAAAGCTGCTTAAATCAAACGGTGTTCACACCTGTATTGAAACAAACGGCTCATCCGAAAGGCTTCCTGAAATTTCGGATTATGTTGATTATCTTATTGTTGATATGAAGCATTATGACGAATCGGAGCATAAAAAATGGGTCGGCGCACCTCTTGCACCCGTTAAAAAGAACATTGAAAAAATCTTTTCATCGGGCAGACAGATTCATATACGCATTCCCGTCATAAACGGCGTTAACGTTAACCCCGAAGCGTTTGCGGAATATTTCAGCGCATTCGATACGTCAGAAGCAGTTTTTGAATTTCTTGCTTATCATGAATACGGCAAGGATAAATGGCAGGGAAAATATCAGATTGAAAACGGCTTTGTTTCAAATGAAGTCATAGAAGAATTCAACCGTATTTTTGAATATCACGGACTCAAAACCGTTGTTACATAAGGAGAGAAAAATGATGACTAATATCCTTGATTCCAAAAAAATTACCGAAACTGCAAAGGCTCTTTTTGCAGAAAAAAGAGCAGGTAACCGCCTTGACGGCTGGTTTATTGCAAAAGAAAAGGAGCTTGAGCTCAGCAAGGTCTATGAGGGCGAAAACGAAGAGGTTAAAAAAGCTCTCATTCTCCGTGATATCATTAAAACAATTCCGCTTTACCTGAGCGATTATCAGATTTTTGCAGGTACTCAGGACGATGCCTTTGCAAGAAGCTATGCGCTGATTAACCCTGCATTCAAGGTTGAGGAATTCAGCGGTTATTGTGACCCTGCCGCAGTTTTCGGCGATATCGTGCCTGACGAAGAATTCAATGCCGAAAGAATCGAAAAGGCAAGAGCAGAGTTTGCCAAAACCGAATATGCAGTAAAGCTTGGTGAGGTTTACGGCGCAAACGAATGCTATACAAAGGAAGTTATTTTTTTCTTTGAGCAGGTAACGGGTCATCTTATTCCCGATATGCGCTTCGCTCTTAAATACGGCGTTAAAGAAATGCTCAAAAAGATTGAGGGTAAGCAGGGCGATGGTTATAAGGCTTTTGCAATTGCTCTCGAAAGCGTAATCATCCTTGCAAACCGTTATGCCGATATTGCTGCTGAGCAGGCAAAAACAGCTTCTCCCGAGAGAAAGGCTCAGCTTGAAATTATGGAGAAAATTTTGCGCAAGGTGCCTGAAAACGGTGCTGAAAACCTTTGCGAGGCAATCCAGTCATTTATTCTCATGTGGCAGGTTATGTGCCTTGAGCAGACTCCTAATCCGTTCGCATTTTCCGTTGGTAATGCCGACAGAATCTTCGAGCCTTACAGAAACGGTCTTGACCGTGAAACAACAGCTTCTCTTCTCAAGCATTTTCTTGTTTTCTTTAATGTTGCTGACAGAAGCTGGGCTATTTCGCAGAATATCATTGTCAGCGGCAGAGATGTTGACGGTAATGACCTTACAAACGAAACAACATATGCTCTCATGGATGCATATTATGATATGAACTTACCGCAGCCGATTCTTTCCGTAAAGCTTCATAAGAATACCCCTGCAAAGCTTTATGAGGAAATGGGCAGATTCCTTTTCAGCCCCGGTGTACTCACTCCGTCGTTCTTCAACGATGATTCGCTTTTTGCTGTTCTTGCTTCAAAGGGTGTTGATGAATGCGACCTTCCCGATATTTCCGTTGCAGGATGTCAGGAACCGCTGATTATGGGTAAGGATAACGCAAACACAACCAACAGCTGGCTCAACCTGCCCAAGATTCTTGAAATGACTCTTACTGGCGGTGTTTCAACAATAACGGGCGAAAAGCTTGTTGAATGCGATGCCTGCAGCCTTGAGAATGTCAGAGAAGAATTCTATAAGAATGTTCAGCGTTTTGTTGACGCAATGGCTGATGCGGCAAACGGAGCTTCAAAGGCTCTTTCAACCCAGAGAGTACCGTTCCTTTCCTGCCTCATGGGCGGTCTTGAAAACGGCATTGATGCGAGAGATTATAAAAAACAGGGAACAAAATATAACGGCAGCGGCTGCCTGATTCACGGCGTTTCCGTTATTGCCGACAGCTTCAGCGCAATAGATAAGCTTCTTGCCGAAAGACCCGAAGATAAGAACAAGCTTGTCGATGCTCTTAAAGCAGATTTCAAGGGCTATGAAGAGCTTCGTGATTTTCTTCTTTCAGCCGATAAATTCGGCAACAACATTGAAAAGGTTGATATTGAGGCAGGTGAAATCGCTTCAAAGGTTGCAGATATTGTTGCAGGCGAAAAGAACTATCTCGGCAACGCATTCAGACCTGATTTCAGTTCGCCCTCAACGCATCTTCTTTATGGCTACTGGGTAGGCGCAACGCCTGACGGCAGACGTTCAAGAGATATGCTCGGCTACGGAGTTGACCCTCTTTACGGAAGTGCAGAAAACGGTCTTGGCTTCCGTATGCTTTCAAATATGAAAATGCCCTTTGAAAAGATGAACGGCGGCTACGCTTCACATCTCGGCATTGACCCCAAATATTTCAAATCCGAATCCTATGAAGAAAAGGGCGTTGAATTCAGAGATAAGGTTATCGCACCTCTCTTCTTCAATCCTCTTAAAGACGGTGTATCTCCGTTCTATCTCTATGTAAATGTTACAACCGCCGAAATTCTCCGCAAGGTGCTTGCAGACCCCAAAAAATATGCACCCAGCGGTGTGTATATCATGAGAATTCACGGCACGTTCGTTAATTTCCTTGATCTTTCGCCTGCAATTCAGCAGGATATTATAACACGCCTTGACCCTAAATCCGCTGCAATTTGCTGAGGAGGGTGCCGAGTGAAAGTTATAGGAATTGATATCGGAACAACAAGCATTTGCGGTGTTTCGGCTGATGCCGAGAACGGAAGCATTCTTGAATCCGTAACGCTTGCCAATGAATCTTTTATTGAATCCGATAAGCCTTATGAACGAATTCAGGATACGGAAATTATCATGAAAGCCGTTCGTTCGCTTCTTGATAAGCTTGTTGCCGAAAATGCATGTGCAATAGGCTTTTCGGGTCAAATGCACGGCATAGTTTATACCGATGCAAACGGCAATGCCGTAAGCCCTCTTTATACATGGCAGGATTCAAGGGCGAATCTTGAATATAAAAACGGCAAAAGCTATGCCGATTATCTCGGCAGCTTTGCGGGCTACGGTCTTGCAACGGATTTTTATAATTCCGAAAACGGGCTCATTCCCGAAAACGCAGTGCATCTTTGTACGGTTGCCGACTATGCGGCTATGCAGATATGCGGTAATAAAAAGCCTGTTTGCCATATCACAAATGCTGCAAGCCTCGGCTGCTTTGACGTTGTAAATAATAGCTTCAGAACGGATAATCCGAGGTTGCCCGAGGTTACGGCGGATTTTGTTTCCTGCGGCAAATATAAGGGCGTGCCCGTGTGTGTTGCTCTCGGAGATAATCAGGCGAGCTTTATCGGCTCTGTAAAAGATACGGATAATGCTCTTCTCAATGTCGGAACGGGTGCGCAGATTTCGTGGCTTTCGGATTCTCCTGTTGCCTCGGATTCTGTTGAAACAAGACCCTTTGACGGTAAGCGTTATCTTGCGGCAGGCTGCTCGCTTTGCGGCGGAAGAGCCTACGCGATGTTTGAAAATTTCTGCCGTGAAATCGCAAATGCGGCAGGTGCGGATATAAAATCGTTTTATCCGATGCTTGATAAAATGCTTGAAAACAAAAGCGAAACAGAGCTTTCGGGCGACTGCCGTTTTTGCGGCACAAGGAATGACCCCTCAATCAGGGGCTCATATTCGGGTATATCCGAAAACAGCTTTACTCCTGCCGATTTTGCTCTTGCTACGCTGAGCGGTATGGCACAGGAGCTTTGCGATATGTATTCCGCAGCTGATAAGCAAGCAGAAGAAATTGTTTGCTCGGGTAACGGCATTCGTAAAAATGCCGCTCTTCGCAGAATAGTTTCGGATATGTTCGGTTGTAAAATCAGGATTCCTCTTTATGAGGAAGAAGCCGCTTACGGTGCTGCTCTTTCGGCAACGGTTGCAGGCGGTGTTTATGCGGATATCGATTCCGCATGCGCAAAAATCAGATATAAGGATGAATGATTATGTTTTATAACAAACCTGTTTTCTTTGAAAAGAACAGAGTTTTCAGAGTTTATACCGGCGGCAAGCTGTTTGCAGGCTTCTTCGGCGATGATTCAACTGACGGCTTCTATCCCGAGGAGTGGGTTGCTTCAAGCGTGCGTGCGCTCAATGAAGGCAGCACGGATGAATATGAGGGCGTTTCGAAAATTCTCGGAACAGACTTATATCTGAACGAAGCTGTTGAAAAATACCGCAAGGAGCTTTTAGGTGAGCGTGAAGATATCGGAATTCTCACAAAGATTCTTGACAGTGCAATCAGGCTACCTGTGCAGGCTCATCCCGATAAAGCTTTTTCGGAAAAATATTTCAATTCAAAATACGGCAAGGAAGAAAGCTGGATTATCCTTGCTACAAGACCCGGTGCTAAAATCTTTTACGGCTTTAAAGACGGCACAAGCATGGATGATTTTATTGCCGCAATTGAAGAAAGCGAAAACGGCGGCGATGCAATGGAAAGCCTGCTCTGTTCAATCGATGTCAAGGCAGGCGATGTGATTTATATTCCCGCAAAAATGGTTCATGCCATCGGCAGCGGCTGTCTGCTTCTCGAAGTACAGGAACCTACGGATTTCACAATTCAGCCCGAGCGTTGGTGCGGAGAATATAAGCTTTCTGACAGAGAGATGTATCTCGGTTTAGGCAGGGAGCAGGCTCTTGAATGCTTTGAAATGGATAAAAAATATCCTGCTCCGCTTGAGCCCAAGGTTATTTCCGATGAAAACGGAGTGCTTTATGAATCGATGATTGATGAAAGCATAACAACCAGTTTTTCAGTCAGAATGGTAACCTTAAGCGGCGGCAGCTTTGTTCTCGGTAGGGGAGCAGCAATCTATGTTGTTCTTGAGGGTGAGGGCAAAATCAGCGGCGACGGCTATGAAAAGGAAATCGGAAAAGGCGATTATTTTCTTCTTCCCGAAAATGCAAAAGATAAATTTTCAGTTACGGGTAAAATTAAATTTGCAGAGTGCTTTGCATAAAACTGAGGTGTGCTTATGAAAAAAATTATCAGAATTCTTGCTCTTGCCGCTGCGTTTATGCTTGCTTTTGCAGGCTGCGGCACAGAGAAAATAAGCAAAAATGATATCAGCGGTTATGAAAGAACAAGCGATAATGCATTTGAAAATAAGGTTACCGAAGCCCCCACGAAGTATGTTCCTGAAATGAAGCTTTTCTCTCCTGAGGGCAGCGAAAGTGTTGAAGTTGATTTTGCCGATAAAACAAAGGTTAAGTTCACAATGGAAAACGGCGGCAGCTTTGTTATAGCTCTATATCCTGAATATGCACCCGAAACCTGTGCCAATTTCCTTAAGCTTGTCAATGAGGGCTTCTATGACGGTCTGACCTTCCACAGAGTTGTTGCCGGCTTCATGGCTCAGGGCGGCGACCCCGAGGGAACAGGCTCGGGCGGTTCAAAAGAAAAGATCCATGGCGAATTCTATGCCAACGATTTTAAGCAGAACACCCTTTCTCATACAAGAGGTGTTGTTTCAATGGCACGCAGAGGCGACAGCTATGATTCGGCATCTTCACAGTTCTTTATCTGCTATGACGATTGTTCCTACAGCCTTGACGGCGGATATGCCGCTTTCGGTCTTGTAACAGAAGGCATGGAGGTTGTTGACGCTTTCCTTGATATTGAAAGAACCGTCGGCGGTGACGGAGCGCTTTCGAAGCCCGTTACACCGATTGTTATTGAAAAAGCGGAGGTTATCTCATGAGTAACGTCAGCTTCAAAAGCTTCAGAGCAACCGAAATTGAATTTGTCAACAAGCACGATAACGGCACCCGTATTGAGTTTGAAAACAAGTATACCTATAACGTGAAATACAGCGCAAACAATGTTTGCATGGGCGAATTCACCGTTGAGATATTTGATAAGAATAACAAAGAAAAGTTCCGTATCAAAGCGGTTATGTGCGGCATTTTCAGCTTCAAGCCCGATGTTAAAAAAGAGGTGCTTCATGTTGAAACGTTCAAGGAGATTTTTCCTTATGCAAGAACAATGATTTCCTCTTTAACAGTCAATGCAGGCTTGCCGCCCGTGATTATTCCCACATTTGATATCGAGAAACAGAGTATCTATAAATTCGGCAAGGATTGCTGATTTTCGGAGTTCTTATGCTTATTGCAATTTATTCGGCGGTAATTCTTATCGCCACAACCCTGGGCGCATTCGTTGGGCTCGGCGGCGGTGTTATAATTAAACCCGTTCTTGATTTTATCGGTCAGGAGCCCAGAATGCAGGTTGATTTTCTTTCTGCCGCCGCAGTTTTTACAATGTCCGTTGTTTCAACGGGCAAATATATAAAACGCAGGCAAAAATTCGATGCAGGCATCATATTATTTATAGCGGCAGGCTCGATTATCGGCGGTTACCTCGGCTCAAGCGCAATGACGGCTCTGGGCACGGTTGCCGACCAGCAGATAATCCGATGCATTCAGGCGTTTTCGCTTGCCGTTTTGCTCTCTGCCGTGAGCATTTATGTCGGTAAATGCAGCTTTTCATTTCATATTAAAAATAAGGCTGTTATCCTTGCCGTAGGGCTTGCACTCGGGTTTGCAGCTTCATTTCTCGGAATCGGCGGCGGACCGATAAATGTTGCGGTTTTAACGCTCTTCTTTTCGATGAACGTTAAGGAATCTGCGGTTTATTCCGTTGCTATCATATTTTTCTCGCAGCTTTCAAAGCTTATAACAATTTTTGCCACCTCGGGTATTGAGCCTTATGCTCATCAGTGGAAAACTCTTGTTTTCATTCTTCCTGCCGCAATTCTCGGCGGAATTCTCGGCTCATCTTTCAACAGAAAGTTTGATGATAAGCTGATAAGAAAAATTTTTGTAGCCGTTATGCTTTTGCTTATTGCTCTGAATATCTATAACGGCATTTCAGTTTTGATTAAATAATCCGAAAAGGTTGAATTATAATGAATTTTGATAAATCGCTTCATTATCATCGCAGCTATGCACGCGTTGATTTGAGCAGAATCAGAAACAATTTCGACGAATTGAAAAAGCGTCTTTCGCCTGAAACAAAAACCATGGCTGTGGTCAAAGCCGATGCTTACGGTCACGGTTCAGTTGCCGTTGCAAAAACGCTTGAGGGCAGGGCAGATTATTTTGCTGTTGCCGATATTGCTGAGGCAGTTGAGCTTCGCGAAAACGGCATTGCTGCGCCTATTCTGATTCTTTCATACACCAGCCCTTACCAGTATGAGGAGATGATAAATCTCGGTCTTACCGCAACGGTTTACTCTCTCGAGGACGCAAAAAAAATATCCGAAACTGCAAGCAGGCTCGGAAAAAATGCGCTTATTCATATTGCGGTTGATACGGGTATGAGCAGAGTAGGTTTTAAAGATAACGCAGAAAGCATAGGGATTATCGAAAAAATCAGCAAGCTTGACAATCTGATTATTGAAGGGATATTCAGCCATTTTGCATGTGCCGATTGCGCCGACAAAACCTCTGCAAACAACCAGAAAAAGAGATTTGATGCTTTCATCGGATTGCTTGAAGATATCGGAATCCGAGTGCCTCTTAAGCATATCTGTAACAGTGCAGGCGCAATAGATTTTGACGAGCATTACGATATGGTTCGCCTCGGAATTTCAATTTACGGTCTTTTTCCCTCCGATGAGGTTAAAAAAGAGGGCTTGAGCCTCTTGCCTGCAATGGAGGTTGTGAGCCATATTATTCACATCAAGGAAATTGATGAGGGTACACCCGTCGGCTACGGTCACACATATGTCGCCCCTTCAAAACGTAAGGTTGCAACCGTTTGCATCGGTTATGCAGACGGCTATCAGCGAGCTTTTTCAAACAAAGGTGTTGTTCTGATAAGAGGTAAGCGTGCGCCTGTTATTGGCAGGGTTTGCATGGACCAGATTATGGTTGATATAACAGGCATAGACGGCGTTAATGTTGGTGATTATGTTGTTATAATGGGCAAAAACGGAGATGAAGTTCTTTCTGCAGAGGAGCTTGGAGAGCTTGCAGGCAGCTTCAATTATGAAATAATCTGCACATTTATGCCGAGAGTTATCAGAACCTACTATGAATCGGAAATAAAAGAATAAATCAAAAAGACACCTTGCATTAAGGTGTCTTTTTTTCTGTCAGCTGTAATTCGATTGAATCGGCAATTGCCTTTGCGTATGCGTCAAGGTTTTCGTCATAGAGAGTGTTATCTGTTTTGCTTGTTATAAATCCGAGTTCAACAAGGCAGCTCGGCATGTTGGTGTGGCTGTTGACATAATAGTCATTGCCTTCTCTTGCAAAGCCTGACTTAACCCCTCTGTTTTCAGATATTCCTGCATCTTCGAGTGAGTCAAGAATGCTCTGCGCAAGAGCACGGGATTCGGGTGAATCCTCGCTGCCTATCCATATTTCAACGCCGTTTGCATTGCCCGAAACGCTGTTTCTGTGAAGCGATACAAACAAATCTGCAGAGCGGATGTTTGCAAAATTACAGCGGTTTTCAAGGCTCATGTAAATATCAATCGAGCGTGTTAAAGCTACGCTGATACCTTTTTCTTCAAGATGCTCCTTAACTTTCAACGCAAGGCGAAGATTATCGTCTTTTTCGTTTCTGCCGCCGTAAGATGCGCCGAAGTCTTTTCCGCCGTGACCTGCATCAATAACAACGCTGACTTTTTCGGGCTTCGGAGAAATTTTATCTTTTATTGACGATCTGTTGAAATAAATACCCGAGGCGATTCCGCCGATAAGAAGAAAGGCAAGCAGAATAGCCGTCATTTTTTTGCTTTCAAGAAAAAAATCAATCAGTTTCCGCATATGCCTGCTCCTTTCAATAGTATTATTTCAGTATATGTTTATAAGAAATCCGTAAAAACATTCCGTTGAAAGAATATTTTTACGGATTATTTTTTATAAAGAATCGATATATCTGCAGGCTGCAAGAGCTGCAACGGAGCCGTCAGCAGCAGCGGTGGTTATCTGCCTTATCTGCTTTTTGCGGCAGTCGCCTGCAACAAAAACACCTGCGGTTTTTGTAAGGCAGCTTTCGTCTGAATCAATATAACCCCATTCGTCAAGACCTGCAACATCAGCGAAAGCCCCGTTGCTGGGAATAAGACCGATTGCTACGAAAAGACCGTCAACGGCAAGCTCGCTTTCACTGCCGTCGGATTCCTTTTTAAGTGTAAGACCCTTGAGAGAATCCTCGCCGTTGAGAGCGGTGATAACCGTGCCCATGATAAACTCAACATTATCCTTTTCTTTGAGCTTTTCAACAAGCTTTGCTTCGCCCGTGAAATAATCAAGATTCTGGATAACATAAACCTTGCTGCAACCTTCGGAAAGAAGAACGGCTTCCTGCAATGCGGAGTTGCCGCCGCCGAGAACTGCAACGGTCTGACCCTTGAAGAAAGCACCGTCGCAAACCGCGCAGTAAGAAACGCCTGCACCGACAAGCTCATTTTCATTGGGCAGACCTGTCTGTCTGTGCTTAACGCCCGTTGCAATGATAACTGCTTTGGCTTCATGCTCGCCGTCTTCTGTAACAACGGTTTTTGTTGTGCCGTTATCATTGATTCCGGTTACGGTTTCCATTTCGATTTCTGCGCCCTGAGAAATAACCTGGTCAACAAGCTTATCGGCAAATTCATTGCCGCTCATAGTTGCAAAACCGGGATAATTCTCAATCTGGGGAGAATAGGTTATCTGACCGCCGAACGTGCCTTTTTCAAGCACGAGAACGGTTTTATCAGCTCTGAGGGCATAGAGCGCTGCAGTTAAACCTGCAGGCCCCGCACCCACGATAATAATATCATGCATTGAATTTCAAATCCTTTTAGATTGCGGCGCTGCTGTTAGCGTCGATGAATTTTTTGATTTCGGGAACATCAGCATACTTTTCAAACTTGCCGCCCGAAACAACAACAAGTGTGGGAGCCTGTCTGATGCCGAGTTTAACGGCAAGGTCCTGATTTTCATAAGCCATGATTTCGTTAACCGCAATGCCTGCCTTTGCAAGCTGAGCAAGAGCTACCTTGCACTTGGGGCAGGTTGCTGTTTTGAAAACATAGATGCCGTCAGCAAGGGGACATTCTGTTTCAGCTTCAGCAACGGGAGCATCAGTCTTTTTAACTGTGCCGTGCTTTGTGATATCGGAGCTTGCCATGTTGTAAACCTTGCGCTCCTTGTATTCCTGTGATTTACCGTCGTTCCAGTTCTGAACGGGTCTGTAATAACCTGTGATACGGCTGTAAACTTCTGCGTTTTCACCGCATTCGGGGCATGTGAAATGCTCGCCGGCGATATAGCCGTGGTTCTTACACACGGAATATGTGGGAGAAATTGAGTAATAGGGGAGTCTGTAGTTTTCGGAAATCTTTCTTACAAGGTTTGCAGCTGTTTTCCAATCGGGAAGCTTTTCGCCGAGGAAGGCATGGAAAACTGTACCTGAGGTGTAAAGAGTATGGAGCTCATCCTGCATATCAAGAGCTTCGAAAACATCCTCTGTATAGCCAACGGGAAGGTGAGAGCTGTTGGTGTAATAGGGTGTTCCGTCGGAAGCTGTGATGATATCGGGGTAACGCTTAACGTCATGCTTTGCAAGACGGTAAGATGTTGATTCTGCGGGAGTTGCTTCAAGGTTATAGAGATCGCCGTATTCTTCCTGATAGTCGGAAAGGCGTTCTCTCATGTGGTTAAGAACATCCTTTGCAAACTGACGTGTCTTTTCGTTAATCATGTTTGCTCTGAGCCACTTTGCATTAAGACCGACTTCGTTCATGCCAACAAGACCGATGGTTGAGAAGTGGTTTTCAAATGTGCCGAGATAACGCTTGGTGTAAGGATAAAGACCTTCGTTGAGAAGCTTTGTGATAATGGTTCTCTTGATTTTGAGTGAGCGTGCAGCAATATCCATCATCTTATCAAGACGCTTATAGAATTCTGCCTCGTTTTCGGCAAGATATGCAATTCTGGGAAGGTTAATTGTTACAACGCCGACGGAGCC
Organism: Acutalibacteraceae bacterium; assembly: GCA_045589555.1. GTDB lineage: Bacteria > Bacillota > Clostridia > Oscillospirales > Acutalibacteraceae > CAG-177. The sequence goes on along the minus strand of JAZNPG010000110.1, from coordinate 8,905 downwards.
TGTGCTTTCACCGCTGCCGAAGAAACCGCCGCTCTTCTTGCGAAGCTCACGAAGGTCAAGGCGAAGACGGCAGCACATGGAGCGGACATCGCTGGGTTCCATGTCGCTGTTAACATAGTTTGAGAAATAGGGAGTGCCGTATTTGGAGGTCATTTCGAAGAGAAGCTTGTTGTTCTCTGTTTCGGACCAGTCGAAATCTCTTGTGATTGAATATGTGGGGATGGGATACTGGAAGCCTCTGCCGTTTGCATCGCCTTCAATCATGATTTCGATGAAAGCCTTGTTGATCATATCCATTTCGGCTTTGCAGTCTTTATATTTGAAATCCATTTCCTTGCCGCCAACGATAGCGTTCTGCTCGGCAAGGTCAGCGGGAACAGTCCAGTCAAGAGTGATGTTTGAGAAGGGAGCCTGAGTACCCCAACGGCTGGGAGTATTTACGCCGAAAACAAAGGACTCGATGCACTTCTTAACCTGATCATAGGTGAGGTTATCAACCTTAACGAAGGGGGCGAGATAGGTGTCAAATGATGAGAAAGCCTGTGCACCTGCCCATTCATTCTGCATAATGCCGAGGAAGTTGACCATCTGGTTGCAAAGGGTTGCAAGATGGCTTGCGGGAGCGGATGTGATTTTGCCTGTTACGCCGCCGAGACCTTCCTGGATAAGCTGCTTGAGTGACCAACCTGCGCAGTAGCCTGTGAGCATGGAAAGGTCATGAATGTGGAGATCGGCGTTTCTGTGAGCGTTGGCGATTTCGTCATCATAGATTTCTGAAAGCCAGTAGTTGGCGGTGATAGCGCCCGAGTTGCTGAGAATAAGACCGCCTACCGAATAGGTAACGGTTGAGTTTTCTTTAACTCTCCAGTCTGTAACGTTAACATAGCTGTTAACAAGCTCTTTGTAGTCAAGGATTGTTGATTTGAGATTGCGGAGCTTTTCTCTCTGTCTTCTGTAGAGAATGTAAGCTTTAGCAACATCTGCATAGCCTGCCTGAATAAGGACCTGCTCAACGCTGTCCTGAATGTCTTCAACTGCGATGAGATCTTTTTCGATTTTAGGCTCGAAATCGGCTGTTACCTTGAGAGCAAGGAAATCGATTGTTGAAGGGTGATACTGCTTCTCTTTGGATTCAAATGCGAGCTTGATAGCTTCTGCAATTTTGCTGATGTTAAAATCAGCAACTTTGCCGTCTCTTTTAATTACCTGATACATGCAACTCGTTCCTTTCAATATAATTATATCTCAATTAATTTTTGACTGAATAATGTGTTATCGGCAAAATACCGCCGAATCGGCAGCTTAAAGATAATATCAAATTATTGTGGTTCTGTCAATGGGTTTTACAAGATATTGTGGCTGCTGGGGTAAGTTTGTTGAAACTGCACTATATGTGCACAATATTTTGGGCGTTTTTACAATCATACACCCCGAAGCTCGCAGCTTTCAACATAGCCGAGCAAGATTTTGCGCATTTCTTCCATTTCTTTTTTCGGCACTTCCGAAAGACCGAATCCTATAAGCTCACCCGAATCCCTGAATGCCTGCAGATAGTGGCGTTTTGCACCCTTTATGAATTCGCCGAGAGCGTTCATATCAAAAATGCTGTGGAATTCTCTGACAACGGTTGTTCTGAATTCGTAATCAACTCTGCCTTCAAGAAGCAGGTTTACGCTTTGGGTGATTTTTGAAATATCGTAACCTCCGATGCCTACCGCAGGGGGATAGCCTGCAGGGGATGCCTTGATATCCATTGCAACGTAATCGATAAGACCTCTGTCGATAAGGTTCTTCAGCTTGTCGGGATATGTGCCGTTTGTATCAAGCTTTACGCTGTAGCCGAGAGCTTTTATGCCCTCAATGAATTCTGCAATGTCTTTTTGCATAAGAGGTTCGCCGCCCGTTATTGCAACGCCGTCAAGCACACCCTGACGTTTTTGCAGAAACTGCATGATTTCTTCAACACTGAACTCGCCGTCAGCCGAGGGATTGAGAACAATGGATGCGTTATGGCAGAACGGACACCGCAGGTTACAGCCGCCCGTAAAAATTGTGCAAGCCATTTTGCCCGGATAATCCAGCAGAGTCAGCTTCTGAAGACCCTGAATATTCATGGAAACCACCTCCTGAAATGCAAAAACCACTAAATAATTGGTTGGTGACGAAATAATAACACAAGATATTGTGGTTATTCTATGGCAAAAGACACAAAATTAAGAGTTTTTCAAAAAATATCCGCAGTTTTTTATTGTTCCGCAATATTTATATAATGTTTTAAATTTTTTAATAAAATTTCTAAAAGATAATTGCGCTTGAAAATATATGGTGATATAATTATCATGGAAAAATTTGAAAGGGATGCCGATTTGAATGGAAAAATATATCAATGAATACATCCGACCCCGTTTGCAGGGCGATGGCGGCGAAATAACCTTTGTTGAAGAAAACGGCGATGAGGTTACCGTGCTTTTGCAGGGTGAATGCTCAAAATGCCTGATTCTTGACCGATGCCTCAAATGGATTGAAGAAAGAGCAAAGAAAGATCTTAACAAAGAAATCCGTGTTAAGGGCATTCGCAAAAAACCTTATTTTCAGGATTTTTAAGGAGGTGCGCCATGGCTCATATAAAGGTTGAACGCAGAAGCATGCGTCCCGAAGAATGGGTGAAGCTGCGCTTCGGCTGGCTGAAAAGAGAAATTTATTCCGAAAAGCACGAAATTGAAACATTCATGATTCGTGATGCACGCCAGACCTCCGAAATGAATTTTGAATATTACGATGATGAATTCAGACCGCTCAAAAGGGGAGATATGTATTTCACTCCCGACGGCACCGCTTTTATTGAGGCGGATTATGAGCTGCCTGAGCATCTTGAAGGTAAAAAGTTTGTTTTCTCGCTTAAAACGGCGGCTGAAATGATTGTCAGGGTCAACGGCAGATATGTAGGCGGAATTGACCCCAACAGAGAAAGAATGAATCTTTCCGAATATGTTGAGGGCAGAAAGCTTCATTTTGAAATAATGGGCTATAACCGCTCAAAACCCGATGACGAGCGCAATCCCGAGAGTCTTTCCGTAAGAGGATGCCGCCAGATTTTTGAGGGCGGTTATATTGCGGTTGTCAACGAAGCTGTAACTTCCCTTGTTTACGATATTGAAATGCTTCTTGATGCAGCGTTAAGCGGAGCATTCAATGAGGATTTTTCGGCTCTTGTTATTGACGGGCTGGATAAGGCTCTGAATTTCATCGATTTCGATGAGCTCAGAACAGAGGATGTAAAAAAAGCATCCGAATATATTGATAAAAATATATTTTCCAATAAGGATTATAAAGGCAGCGGCAAGGTTGCGCTTGTTGCCCATTCTCACCTTGATATAGCTTATTACTGGCGCAGAATTCATGCGGTGCAGAAAAATCTGCGCACCGTTCTCATTCAGCTGCGTCTTATGGATAAATATCCCGATTTCAAATATGCTCATACGCAGGCATATACATATGAAACGGTTGAAAAATATTATCCGGAAATATTTGAAGAGCTCAAACAGAGAATTTCAGAGGGCAGATTTGAACCCGTCGGCGCAATGTATGTTGAGCCCGATTGCAATGTGCCTGCGTGCGAAAGCCTTATAAGGCAATGTCTTTACGGTCAGAGCTTTTTCAGAGAAAAGTTCGGCATAACGGTTGACAACTGCTGGCTTCCCGATGTTTTCGGCAACAGCTGGATTCTGCCGCAGATTCTTAAAAAGAGCGGTGTTGATTATTTTGTTTCAAACAAGATGTCAACATGGAACGATACAAACAGATTCCCGCATAATAACTTTATCTGGAAAGGCATTGACGGCTCCGAGGTTTATGCGTGCGTGCCTCCGACTCACTTTATTTCCTGGAATATGCCAAGCCAGGTTATGGATAACTGGGAAGCATATCAGGATAAAAATACGGGCAGCGCAACTCTGCAGATGTTTGGCTACGGTGACGGCGGCAGCGGCGCAACCGAAGAAATGGTTGAGCTTATGCATCGCTTTGAAAAGCTTTCCGTAATGCCCGAAACAGAGCATGTAACCGGAAAAGAATTCCTGCACAGAAATTTTGACGGTAACAACAAGCTGTCTGTCTGGGATGGCGAGCTTTATCTCGAAATGCACAGAGGAACATTCACCACCAAGTCAAACCTCAAGGCAATGAACCGCAGGCTTGAGTTTATGCTGCGTGAAGCGGAGCTTCTCTCTGTTCTCCGCATGAAGCAGAGGATTGAATATCCTGCCGAAAAAATCAGAGAAATTTATAAAAAGCTGATGATAAATCAGTTCCATGATATTATTCCCGGCAGCCACATAACACCTGTTTACCGTGATGCCATGGAAGATTATGGGCAAATGGAAAAAGAGCTTTCCGAAATAATCGGAAGCGGCAAAAAATATTTCAATTCGCTCAATTTTGAAAGAAAATCGCTCACATTTATTCCCGATGAGAAGGGTTCAATCTCAAGAAACGGAATGAGAGGTTATTATACCGTGCCGGATCTTCCTGCTCTTTCATGCGGAGAAATCAGAACCGAAAACGCTGAAAACTGGTTTTCTGTTGACAGCATGAAGGTTCAGACGCCCTTTTATTCGGTTGAGTTTGCCGCTGACGGCAGTATTCTTTCGCTTAAGGATAAAGAGCTTTGCCGTGAATGGGCAAAGGGCGATTTCAATAAGCTTAAGATTTATCACGATACACCGGGCAACTATGATGCTTGGGATATTCTTCCGAATTACAAAGATAAACAGGAAGAAATCAGAGTGTTAAAGCCTCTTGAGTTTTTAGACAGTGACGCTGAATGTGCCGAATTCGGTGTAACTCTTGCAACGGTGAAAAGCAGCTGGCAGATGATAATCCGCCTTTTCCGCCGCTCAAGAGGAATTGAGGTTGAAAACATAGTTGACTGGAATGAAAAGCACAGGCTTGCAAAGGTTGAATTCGGCTGCAACGTGCTTTCAAGAGAGCTTGTCTGCGATACTTCGGCAGGTATCATCCGCAGAGAAACTCATCGCAACACATCTTGGCAGCAGGCTCGCTTTGAGGTTTGCCACCATAAATGGTGCGATATGAGCGAGCATGGCGGCGGCGTTGCTCTTATCAATCAGGGCAAATACGGTGTTTCTGCAGAGGGCAGCGTTATGGCGCTTTCGCTTCTGCGTGCAACAATCCGCCCCGACCCGACTTCGGATATGGGCAGGCACGATTTCTGCTATATGATTTATCCCCATTCGGGCGATGCAGTTGATGCCGGAATAAACAAAACTGCTTTTGAATATAATGTTCCGCTTATAAAAGCTGATGTTGAATGCGATATTTCGTTTACTGATAAGCTCTGGCTTCAGGCTGTGAAGCTTTCTGAAAACGGAAAAAAGGTTGTTATAAGGCTAAGCGAGCAAAACGGCGAAAGAGGCATTCTCACTTTGCCGAAGAAAGCAAGAATTCTCAATATGCTTGAGGATGAAATCGGTGCGGCAAGCGAAATTGAATATGCACCGTTTGAAATATTAACACTCGGATTTGATTTATAATTACAGGAGGAAATATTATGACAGGCTATGAATACTGGCTTACCTTTGATGAAGCTACAAAGGCAGAGCTTGAGGCAATCACAGACAAGAAAGAACTTGAGGACAGATTCTATAAGGAGCTCGAGTTCGGTACGGGCGGTCTTCGCGGCATTATGGGTGCAGGCCCCAACAGAATGAATAAATATACCGTTGCAAAAGCAACAAAGGGTCTTGCCGATTATCTCAACGCTGAATTCAGCGGAGAAAAATCGGTTGCAATCGCTTATGATTCGCGCAATAATTCCTCTGCTTTTGCTGCAGATGCAGCATCCGTTCTCAATGCGGCAGGCGTTAAAGTATATCTTTTCAATACTCTTATGCCAACTCCCGTTCTTTCTTTTGCAGTCAGATATCATAATTGCACAGCAGGCGTTGTTCTGACCGCAAGCCACAACCCCAAGGAATATAACGGCTACAAGGTTTATGATTCAAAGGGTTGCCAGCTTGTTCCTCAGTATGCGGATAAGGTTATTGCTTATGTTAATGCCGTAATCGACCTCAAGAGCATTCCGTTTATGGATGCTGATGAAGCAAAGGCAAACGGACTTCTTGTTGAAATCGGCTCGGAAACTCTCGATGCTTTCCTTGCAGAGGTTAAAAAGCAGAGCGTTTATAATGAAAACAGCGAGCTTAAAATTGTTTATACCGCACTCCACGGCACAGGCAATATCCCTGTAAGAAAGATTCTTGAAGGCAAGAACGTTTCAATTGTTAAATCACAGGAGCTGCCTGACGGTAATTTCTCAACGGTACGTTCACCAAACCCCGAAGAAAAGGATGCTCTCAACTTTGCTCTTAAGCAGGCAGAGGAAGAGGGTGCTGATATCGTTATCGGCACAGACCCCGACTGCGACAGAGTCGGCGTAGGTGTTTGCCATAACGGCGAATATGTTCTTCTCACAGGAAACCAGACAGGTGCTCTGCTTGTTGATTTTGTTCTCAAATTCAGAAAAGACAGCATGCCTGCAAATGCAGCGGTTGTTAAAACAATCGTAACCAGCGGTCTGGGTGCAGCTATTGCCGAAAGCCATGGTGCAGAAACTGTTCAGACTCTCACGGGCTTCAAGTATATCGGTGAAAAAATCTGCAACTGGGAAGAAAACAACGAAAAGACCTTCCTCTTCGGCTACGAAGAAAGCTACGGATATCTTGCAGGCACTCACGCAAGGGATAAGGATGCCGTTTCCGCTTCCATGCTTATTGCCGAAATGGCTTCTTACTATAAGAATAATGGCAAAACTCTTGTTGATGCTCTCAACGATATTTATGCCGCATACGGTTATTATTTCGATTGCCTTGAAACCATTGTCCTCAAAGGCAAAGAAGGTGCAGAAAAAATCAAGGCATCCATGGAGCTTCTTCGAGTAAACGGCGAAAAAGCATTCGATGACCTCTCTGCGCTCAAGGATTATTCACTCGGCATAGACGGTCTGCCCAAGGAAAACGTTCTCCGTTTCGATTTCAGCGACGGCTCATGGGCTGCTGCAAGACCCTCGGGCACAGAGCCCAAGCTCAAGCTTTATTTCTCCGTTAAGGGTGAAAATTCGGATGTTGCAAAGGCAAGGCAGTCTGCAATCTCCGCAAAGCTTATGGAAATAATGGGACTTTAATACTTGCTGTAAAGCAGGTTTAATGTGAAATATCAATGTGTTTAAATGGAGGTAAAAAAATGAAAAGAATTCTTTCTGTTATTCTCGCAATGGTTTTTATGCTTTCATCGTTTGCAGTGCTTGCATATGCGGATGATAATGCAAAGCTGGATGCTTATATTCTTCAGTTTGAAATCAGCAACAAAGGCGCTCAACGCAAGGTAGATGCTTATGATATCGACGGTGTCTATTATTTCTTTGTTCCTTCTTCAATTAACAAAAACCTTGCTGTTTTTGTTGTTAACAGCGACGGCGCGGCTTATGCTGACGGCGTTGAAATCAAAACCGATTCAACCGTTGCAGATGTTTTCGGCAACAAAACACAGATTACTGTTAAGGCAGACGGCAACGAATTCACCGTAAGAGCAATTTTTGGTTCTGATATCCCCAATGTTTATATCGAAACAGAGTCGGGCTCGCTTGATGCAATTCATGCCGATAAGAGCCATGAGGAATCCGGTCTTATCGAAATTACCGATGCAACGGGTATTCCTGTTTATGACGGCGTTCTTGATACCATCAAGGGCAGAGGCAACTCAACATGGAAAATGGAAAAGAAGCCCTATAACATAAAGCTTGATAAGAAAACAGACCTCTTCGGTATGGGCAAGAGCAAAAAATGGAGCCTTATTGCAAACCACACCGATAAATCCCTCATCAGAAATGCATACATTTATTATGCAGCTCTTATTGCAGGTATTGAATATACTCCTATGGCAATGCCCTGCGATGTTTATATCAACAATGAATATCAGGGTCAGTATCTTCTTACAACAAGAGTTGAGGTAGACGAAACAAGAGTTGACATTGAAAACCTTGAGGATGCCAACGAAGAAGCAAATCCCACAATCGATGTTGAAGAGGATTGCGCAAGAGGCGGTGCTTACGGCACATATGCAGGTCTTCTTGAGGGCACAAGCAAGTGGATTGAAATGCCCAATGAACCCGAGGATGTAACAGGCGGCTACATTCTTGAAATGGAGCTTGCAAACAGATACGCAGACGAAATGAGCGGATTTGTTACAACCTTTGGCCAGCCCTTCACAATGAAATCCCCCGAATATGCTTCAAAGGCTGAAATCGAATATATCAGCGATTATTATCAGAGATTTGAAGACGCCGTTCTCTCATCCGATGGCAAAAACAGTAAGGGTGAGCATTATTCAGAGCTTATCGATGTTGAATCTTTCGCAGTTTACTATGCGTTCAATGAATGGACTTCAAACATGGACTGCGGTCTGACAAGCACATATCTCTATAAGCCTGCAGGCGATGTCCTTTATGCAGGTCCTGTATGGGACTATGATATCGCTCTCGGCAACAACGGCGGCAAGCGTTTCGGCTGTGACTATGAGAATCCCAAGGAATTCACCGTTTGCTTTGGCAGACAGTACAGAAACACCGTTTTCGGTTCATCCGATGTTCATGCAGTTCCCACACTCTTCAATATTCTCTGCCAGAGACAGGAATTCGTTAATGAAGTTAAAAAGGTATGGGATTCACAGGTAGAGGACGGAATTATCATTGCTGATAAGGCAATGCCCGCATATGTTGATATGATTACGGATTCCGCAGTTATGAACGCAATCCGCTGGGATATCTTCGGCACCTATGATGTTGATGAAATCGAAAAAGCTTTCAAAGCTGAAACAGGCAAAGTTCTTA
>JAZNPG010000109.1:0-16519 GCA_045589555.1 Acutalibacteraceae bacterium | reverse complement strand
TTTTCGCCTTGCCGTGACGAAAATCTTCTCTTTCAAAACTGCTTTGCATCTGAAATGCAATAGATTGCGTGCAGTCGGGCATTTCTTCGATGCAGGCATACGCGCGTATGTCAAAGAGAAAAATGCCCGAATGTGCGTGATGTTATTGTATTTCAGACTTATGTGTTGTTGTTAAACAAAGTATACTTTGTTTAGCCTTCCTTACAATGGAGGCAGCATTTTGCAAGAAAATGACGATGGGTTTCTTTTGGGGAAATTACGGCAATTTTCAATTGCTGAATGCCCTTGCAATCTCAATCCTCAGTCCCGTACTACAGGCAGCTCCATTCAAAAGGACCCATAGCCATTAATTGCGTCTGAGTATGCTTTCCCTTCAAGGGAGGCGAATACCGTTTGTTAATCAAAGCACAAAGCTAAAGCAGGCTGCACTCACACGAGAGCAGCCTGCTTTTCATTTAAGTCTCATTAAAAACCGTAGTATTCGCAAAACATTGCAATTTCTTCTTTGACATAACCCATTCTTGTTTCTGCAGTTTTTCCGATGCCTGAAATCCAGCATGCAATCTCTGATGCTGTCAGATTATGTCCGGGATTACCCAATGCGTTTACAAATTCTCGGATTTCATAAACAATCCATTTTGTCTGGCGATGAATGTTTTCTTTGAGCCTCTCAATATTCTGAAGAAGACCTGCATTTTCAAGCTCGCATTTTCGTGAAAGAAGAATCTGCCCCGCAACCGAAAACGCAAATTCTACAGAATCGCCGTTATCGATTTCCATAATATTCATTTCATAATATCTGCCGTTGGGAAGCTGAACCATGTCATAGACATCAAACTCTTCAATTACTTCAGTTGTTCCGTCCCAAAATGTGATTGTAACACCTTCGCCCTCAAGAGCGCCGTATTCAAAATCGGATTCAAGAGTTCCGTCATAATATCTTACGGAATGCAGGTAGTTTTCAAGATTTGTGATCTCAATTTTTTGGATATAATTCATTGCATAGCATACGGTTATTGTTATCTCCTCGGAATAATCTCCGAAAACATAAGTAACCTCGTTTTCTCCGTAAGCTATTTCACCGTTAAGAACAAAATCAAACCAGCCGTAATCCGCACAGTATTTCTCTCCGTTCTCAAATATAACCTCGGCATAGCTCCAGAAAGAGATTCTGTTTTCATCTGCAAAAATACGGAAGTCTTCACCGTAAATTACATTTTCAAACAAACCGTCTTTGAAAGCAACATCCTCAATTTCATAACCGTAATATGAAATCTCGATATCAGCAACGGTTAAATCGCTTACCATCCAGAGGCCGATATATGTTTCTTCATCGGGAATGTATACAATTGCCTTGCCGCCTTCCTCCGAAAACAGAACATTTGCCTCGCTGCAGGGCATACCGTTGTGAACCGTTTTTGAAACAAGAATACGGTTAACCAGCTCCTGATCAAACGTCAGAAGATAGAAGCCGCTTTTTTCGAAATCCGCCTTGAAGCAATTATATGTGTCATTGAGTATCAGCTCGTGCTCACCTTCGGATAATTCGCCCGCATAATTGTAAGTATCAACATACTCATAAGAACAGAAGCACCATTCCACGGTATCGTTCTGCTCAAACGCAAAAGCAGGAACAAAAGCGCAGAAAACAAGAGTGAATGCAAGGACTGCCGCAAAGATTGTTTTGAATGTTTTTTTCATGATTTTTTCCTCCTTGATTTCAGGGATTGTTTTCCCTTTCACCTATATGACGAAGCAAAAATGCATTCGGTCTATAAAAAATCACAAAAATTTTAAAAAAAATAAAGCAGGCGCATAAAGCACCTGCTCTGAACTTTACATAAGCACCTTTGAAAGGAACTCCTTGAGTCTGGGATTCTGCGGATTGCCGAAAAATTCTTCGGGATTGTTTTCTTCGGTTATAATGCCGTCATCGATAAACACGATTCTTGAGCCAACCTCTTTTGCAAAGCCCATCTCATGAGTAACGATAACCATTGTCATGCCGCTCTTTGCAAGCTCTTTCATAACATCAAGAACTTCGCCTACCATTTCGGGGTCAAGCGCAGATGTGGGTTCATCGAAAAGAATAACATCCGGATTCATTGCAAGAGAGCGAACGATTGCAACTCTCTGCTTCTGACCGCCCGAAAGAGTTGAAGGATAAACATCAGCCTTATCCTCAAGACCGATTCTCTTCAGCAGACGCATTGCATTTTCATACTCTGTTTTCTTGATTTCCTTAACAGATCTGACGGGTCTTTTTTTCTTTGAGAAAAAGTTACGTACAATATCCTTGCGTCTGTCGGATTTTGCGCAAAGCACGGGCGAAAGCATGATATTCTGAATAACGGTTTTGTTGTTGAACAGATTAAAATGCTGGAAAACCATGCCTATACGGCGGCGATGAATATTGATATTAACGCTCGGGTCTGCAATATCTACGCCATTGAAAATTATGCTGCCGCCCGTAGGGTCTTCCATACAGTTGAGACAGCGCAGAAAAGTTGATTTGCCGGAGCCGGAAGGACCGATAACAACTACTACATCGCCCTTATTGATTTTGATATCGATGCCTTTGAGAACATCAACCTTACCAAAACTTTTGCGAAGATTAATTACGTCTATCACTCTTATTCAGGCTCCTTTCCATAATTTTAATAAGAAGCGTTATCACGCAAACAAGAACAATATAAATCAGAGCCATTGTGAGATAAGGCACCATGAATTCATAGCTGTTGGAGCCGATGTAATTGAACGCAACATAAAGGTCTGCGGCACCGATGAAAGAAACTATTGAGGTTTCTTTGATTAAAACGATAAACTCGTTGCCGAGGGTAGGCAGAATGTTTTTGACCGCCTGAGGAATAACAATACGGAGCATTGTTGTTGAAAAGCTCAGACCGACGGAACGGCCGCCTTCCGTCTGACCGTAATCAACCGACTGAATGCCGCTTCGCATTATTTCGGATATGTAAGCACCGCTGTTAAGACCGAAAACGGCAATCGCAACCGTAACAGACGGAAGCCTTATCTCCATAAGAGGCAAGGCAACATAATAGAAAACAAGGAGCTGCACAACCATGGGCGTGCCTCTGAAAAAGGCAACATAAAATGAACAGATTCCGTTAAGAATCCTCGGAAAAACGTGGTACTTGGGCAAAACCCTTACAGTTGCAATCAGTGTACCGATTACAATACCTATAGCAAGACCGAAAATTGCTATTTTAAGCGTATTTTCAAGACCCTCAATAACCTTGATATATCCCTTCTGGTCTACAAGGATTTGAATGAATCTTTCTATTTTTACATCAAAATTCATAATTACTTTTCCTTTGGATAAAGCAACCTCACCCAAGGGTGAGGTTACTTAAACAATTTTTATTTATCAGTTAACTGCGTTGATAGCTTCTGTTATGCATGCTGCGGGAGCAGAGTCAATGATAACTGCCTGAACACCGCCGTTGATGAGATCCTGAACTGCAAGGGAGCCGTTCTTATAAGGAACACATGTTGCTGCATAACCTGTGAAGCCCCAGTCCTCGTCACCCTCAACATAGAACTGACCTGTTGTACCTGCCTGAACACCGATTTTGGTTTCAGCAGTATATGTTTTGAGAATAGCTTCAACATCAGCTACTGTTTTGCATTCATCAAAAGCTTTGTTATCGCCTGTTACGATAAGCTTCTGAGATGCTGCATAATAGGAATCTGAGAACATTACATATTCTTCTCTGTCAGGCTTGATTGTAAGACCTGCCATTGCGATGTCGCACTGATGCTGACCGACAGAAAGGCAAACTGACTCGAAATCCATGTTCATGATAACAAGCTCCTGACCGAGATACTCTGCAAGAGCAGCAGCGATTTCCATATCGATGCCGTAGTAATCCTCGCCTGCATTGGGAGTATACTCAAAGGGTTCAAAAGCAGCGTTTGTTGCAACAACAAGCTGATCCTTTGAAGTATCAAGAGCTGCAGACTTTACTGCAACGGGTGTGCCGTCGCCGAAATAGTTGTTGCAGATTTCATCAAACTTACCGTTAGCCTTGATTTCCTTGATGAAAGCGTTAACCTTTTCAAGAAGCTCGGGCTGAGCCTTATCAACGCCAAAAGCATAATCTTCCTGTGTAAGTTCAAGGTCTATAACCTTTACTGCAGCGGTTTTTTCTGCATCGTCTTTACCGTTTTTACCGTTGTTGCCGCCGTTTGAATCACCCTTGCCGCAAGCCGAGAAAGCAGTTGCAGCAAAAACAATTGCCATAACAAGAGCAATAACTTTGATTAATTTTTTCATTATGTTGACCTCCATTTTAAATTCGGTAACTCAATTATAACATTAAAATAATAAAAATCAAGTTAAATATGTATTTTTATTAGTTTTATCGGATATTTATTCAATCCGAACGGGATTTTACCTCTTCAATTGCTTTTTCAAAATCCTGCCACAGCGGAGCTTCAAACTCCATCTTTTCACCCGTAACGGGATGAACAAGGCTGCAGCGGCGGCAATGCAGAAGCTGATGACCGATTTGCGGCATAAAATCGCCGTACATATCATCGCCTGCAAGCGGATGACCCGCAAAAGCCATATGCACTCTTATCTGATGCGTTCTGCCCGTTTCAAGCTTCAGACTCACAAGTGTTGCGTTTTCGTATGTTTGCTCGGCGGTCCAATGAGTGAGGGCGGATTCAACGCCTTTTTCATACGAGCAGGCACGCAGAGTTTTCATCGGGTCAGGTCTGTAAATCGGCACATCTATGCTGCCTGCACCCGTAAGCCTGCCTTTGACGAGAGCGCAGTATTCTTTTTTGATATTACCCGAAAGCTTGCATGCCGCAAGCGAATTAAGAGCGCACACCACAATGCCCGATGTACCCTTATCAAGCCTGCCGACAGAGCGGAATGAGCTGCTGATTCCCCTTGCCGCAAGGTGGGCGGCAACAGCATTTGCAAGAGTATCTCCCTGATGATTGTGAGTGGGATGCATCGCCATAAACGGCGATTTATTGATTACAAGGATGTCGTCATCCTCGTAAATGATGTTTAAATCCGCCTTTGCAAGCGCAGGCGCTTCGCCGCTGTCATGCAAAAAAACGGTTATGATATCACCGCTTTTTATTCTGTCAACCGTGCGTGTTTTTTCACCGTTGAGCTTCATTCCCTCAGGTGTGAATTTTATGCTTCTCACAAGCCGTGACGAAAATCCGCAATACCCTCTCAGAAAATGAACAACCTTTTTGCCGTCATATTCCTCGGGAACGGTATATTTTATTTCTCTGGGCATCTTTTCCCTCCGATTATTTGCTGATTGCATTATAACAAATCCGAATTATTAAAGCAAGTACAGGTTGAAAACAGCAAAAAAATATGATATTATTGTGTCACAAACTCGAGAAGGAGCTTTTAACCATGAAAAAAATAATCGCTCTGCTTCTGTGCGGAGTATTTTTACTCCTCTGTGCATGCGAGGATACACCCAATAACCCGAACGTTGACTATGTAAACGCAAATGACTATACGGGCATCCCGAGAGAAACCCAGACAGGCTGGTTTGACAACGCACCAACGGAAGGCGCTTCGGGCAGCTCCGTTGAAAACATTGCAACCGTCGATGACCTGCCTGAGGGTTTCCCGAAAATCCCTGACGGAACATCAAATGTTTCCATAACCAAACACAAGGCGGAGGAGTCGGAATACGGTCATTGCTCGGACTGGGTAAGAGTTGAATTTTCTGCACCCATGCAGAGCATCATTCAGTTTTCCACCGATTTGCAGAATGCGGGTTATAAAGGAAACATAAAATATATAAAAGACAGCAGCGGCAGTTACCAATATTACGGCAACAGCTGGCAGGGAGGATGGCAGAACGGCAAGCATCTTATCCGAATCATCAATTGGTTTGAAGAAATGGACGGAAGCTTCAACCTGACCCTTGATATTGTTGAATGCAAAAGCACTTTCTATCCCGAGCTTGAGCAGTATTATCCTGCTTTTGACGGCTACTCGCTCTATTCGGGAAAATATAAAGAAATTCTTGATGACGGTCAGGTAATTCCGCATGAGTTTGACGGGAAATTCCACGAAAAATGGCAGATCGTTTACGCCTTTGAAGGCTCATTTACAGGCACAGACAGACAAATATTCGATGATTATGTGAAGGCTCTTGAAAAAAAAGGATTCAAAGGCAGCACGGTTCCGTGCAGACTGGATACCTGCGCAGCATACATTTATGACGGTTCAAACGCTGAAACAGGAGTTTACATTTCAATTATCTATAACGAAAATCTTTCCACGGTTGAAATTCTTTACACAAACGACGGCACCAACTTCAGCTGATATATCAAAAGCTTGCTCAGCGATAAACTGAGCAAGCTTTTCTTAATTTTCATATGTAATTGTTGTTATGCTTTTGGGAGTAAGGTTTGTGTGCTCAAATTTATTGCCCGAATAAATTTCGGCGCAATTGTTATTTGCGTCCGTACGGTAAATTTTCATGGAATCATAGTTGCCGTAAAGATTTATATTCTGCGCATAATCCTCGTTATTGATGATAACGATTACGGTCTGCTCGCTATCCATGAATGCAACGGTTGAAATCCTGCTTTGGTCGCCTGCGCTGTCTTTCACCTTGACCCTTGTCATGCCGGGTTTTATAAATGCGGAAAACTGTTTATAGGCATAATAACGGTTATAATGAATCAGTTCACCGTTAACAATATCAAGCACTCCGTCGCCGTTAACGGCTGTCCAGCTCTGCCATGAAACGGCATTCATCCAACTTAAATCCTGCATAATGATATTTGCCATCCATAATCCGCTGTCAATAGACTTCGGGTCAATTTTCATCGGCAGCTCACACCATTCGCTCATCTCGAATTTTTTATCGGGATACTGCTCTGCCATCTTGTTGCCGAAAGAGGATTTTGCCCACCAGTTATTATCAATCCAATAGCTGTGAGCACTTATTGAATCGCAGTATTCATCGAGAATTTCGCTTGCAAAAAATTTATCTATATACTCATAATATTCTTCGGTAAGCTGACCGCTTTCGGGTCCGCTGAGCTTATACGAAACTCCCCTTTTCTGCATTTCAACAGCAAAAAGCTCAAGCACTTCAACGGTTTCGTCTGCCGTATAGTGGCAACCCTCCTGACCGACCCATGCTCCGCCCCAGCTCCATTGCGGCTCATTTATGGGAGAAATTGCGGTTACGGGATAGCCCTGCTCAACAAACCAATCGGCAATCGTGAGCACATATTCAACAAATGCGGCATAGTTTTCCTTGGGAAGGTTTGAGGTGTATTCCTCAAGACCGCCCGAAGCGTGGCCGCTTTTCGTCATGGAAAAATGGGGGCTGTTGCAGAAAAGAATAACCTCTTTTGCGCCGTATTCAACGGCATAGTCAAGCATTCTTCTTGCATTGGCATCCCTTGTGAAATCATATTCATATTCGCCCGTTTCTTCATTCAGCACATAGAAGCTTTCCGTGCGGCGCGAGGTATCCCAGATTCTGCATTCGGGGTTATCATGCTCACCGCCACCGATATTATAGCGGTAAATGTCGAGCCCGAGACCCGTTTCGTCATCATAAAGCAGACGTGCAATTTCTTTTGCGGTTTCTTCGTTATCAATATTCTGCGACCACCAGCAGGAGCTTGTGCCGAAGCCCTCAAAGGTCTGATATCTTTCGGCGCTTATTATGCCCAGGGTCTGTGTTTCTTCATTATGAGTGCAGATATTGAAAATCAACGTCTGAATTGCGGCAAGCAACAGACAAACAAGCCTTGTTATCATTTCCGGCATCCCCTTTCCTTATAGATATTAACATATCGGATTTTCAGTGTCAACATATCACTTGTGATAGATAAATCATATAAAATTAATCATTGACATTTATAAGAAACGGAATAAAATTAAAGACAAGAGGTGATTTATATGCTTACCATAACAAACCTTACAAAACGCTACGGCGACAAAACAGCCGTTGATAACCTCACTCTTCATATTGAGCCGGGCGAAATCTACGGATTCATAGGTCATAACGGTGCAGGAAAAACAACTACCATCAAATCCTGCTGCGGAATTATCGGCTTTGACGAGGGCGAAATTCTTGTTGACGGTGTTTCAATCACAAAAAATCCGCTTGAATGCAAAAAAAAGATGGCTTACATCCCCGACAATCCCGATTTATACGATTTTCTCAGCGGCATAAAATATCTCAACTTTGTTGCCGATATTTACGGGATTCCCAAAAGTGAGAGAAACCCTTTGATTCAGAAATATGCGGATATGTTTGAGCTGACGGATTCGCTTGCGGAAAACATATCAAGCTATTCCCACGGCATGAAGCAGAAGCTTGCGGTTATTGCAGCTCTCATCCACAAGCCGAAGCTGATGATTCTTGATGAGCCGTTTGTCGGTCTTGACCCCAAAGCTTCCCACATTCTCAAAGAAATCATGGCGGAGCTTTGCAGAAACGGCGGCGCAATTTTCTTTTCAACCCACGTTCTTGAGGTTGCGGAAAAGCTCTGCACAAAGGTTGCAATAATCAAAAACGGCAGACTTGTTATAAGCGGCAACACTGCTGACGTTATCGGCAACACCTCGCTTGAGGATGTTTTCCTCGAACTGGAGGCGGAATGATGTTTAAAGCGTTATTGAAAATCAACCTGCAAAACCTGTTTCTCTCTATGTTTTCGGGCGGCGCAAAAGCAGAAAAAAAGAAAAAGAAGAGAAATCCGCTGATGTATCTTCTGATTGCCGTTCTCGTTATTTATGTTCTGGGTACGCTTGTGGCTTCGGTTTCGCTGATGTTTTCTTCGGTTGCAAGCATTTTCGGCAGTACGCCAGGGCTTGAATGGTTTTATTTTGCTCTTTCTTCGATGCTGATTTTTATGCTCACATTCGTCGGCAGCGTTTTTTCAACGCAAAACATTATCTTTAAAGCCAAAGATAACGAACTGCTTCTGAGCATGCCTGTGCCGACTCATTATATCCTTGCAAGCAGAATTGTTGTTTTGTTTGTGCTCGACATTTTCTATGCGGTTATGCTCGGCGCACCGCTTATCGGAGTTTATTTTTACCACCACGGCTTTTCTGCCGCAATGCTGATTATCTATGTTATCTGCGTTCTGCTGACGGTCATTCTCTCCTCGGCGGTAACCTCATTTTTCGGCTGGGCGATTGCGCTTATCGGAACAAAATTCAAAAAATCAAACATCATCCAGACCTTTATGAGCCTTGCTTTTTTCGGTGTTTACATGGTTATTATAATGAACATGCAGACATATATGGAAAAGCTGATTATGAACGGCGAAGCAATCGCTGCGGCAATCAAAAAAGCTCTGCCATTATTCTGGCTGTTCGGCATTGCCTGC
The DNA here is from genome assembly GCA_045589555.1 of Acutalibacteraceae bacterium. GTDB lineage: Bacteria > Bacillota > Clostridia > Oscillospirales > Acutalibacteraceae > CAG-177. Next base: position 7,138 of record JAZNPG010000109.1, on the reverse strand, counting down.
GCCGAAACAAAAATCTGGGCAATTGCCCTGCTCGCAGCTTTTTCGATAATTCCGTTTGCCCTTGCATGCCTTCTGATTTCAAAGAGCTTCATAAAAATTGCTACCGCAAAGAAATCGGCTGACAAAAAGAAATATGTTGCAAAGGAGCTTTCGTCAAGCTCCGCAAAAGGAGCGCTTTTCAAAAAAGAGCTTGCAAGATTTTTTTCGCTGCCGATATATATTCTCAACTCGGCAACGGGCTGCCTGATGCTTGTTATGCTCTCCGTTTATATCGCAATCAAAGGCGATTCAATGGGGCTTTCCTTGATGTTTGCCGCAGAGCCCGAAATCGCAGGAATGATGCCTGCCATCCTTGCGGCTGTTATAGGCTTCTGCTCATCAATGTGTAACACGGGTGCGGCGGCAGTTTCGCTTGAAGGCAGCAGAATCAACCTTCTTCGCTCGATGCCCGTTAATTCCGATGACTTCTATTTTGCAAAATATGCGGTTAATTTTGTTGTAGGCTTTGTGCCCATGACGGTTTCGTTTATTCCTCTTGAAATCGGTCTGAAGCTCGGTTTTCTGACTGTTATTACGGTTTATCTTTCGGCGGTCAGCTTCCTTGCGGTCACATCGTTTATCAACCTCACCTGCAACACGCTTATGCCCAAATTCTCATGGACAAGCGAGGTCATCGTTATTAAGCAGGGCGGGGCGGTGCTTGCGGCAATGCTTGCAGGCATGGCTGTAACGCTGACCCTCTACGCACCTGCATTTATTCTTATGAAATATATTTCTGCTGAAATATATCTTCTGATTCAATCCGCAGTTTGCATTGCAATATGCTTTGCTTTTATAAAGTTCTTTAAAACTTCAGGCAAAAAACGCTTTGAAAGGATGAGCGCATAATGATATTTGACAAAATAGAAAATCTTAAACTCTATTCGGCATTCAACAGCCACTTCGATGACATGGTAAAATTCATTGAAGAAAACGATTTTGCTTCTCTCCCCTGCGGCAGCTACGATGTTGGCGGCGGAGTTAAGGTAAGCATCTCGGAATACGAGCCCTCGGGCAACGATAAATTTGAGGCGCACAGGGATTATCACGATGTTCAGTATTCAATCACGGGCAACGAAACAATTGAGGTTATCCCCACAAGCGAAGCAAAGGAATCAAGCGGCTACAAACCCGATATAGAATTCTTTTATGCGCAGAATTGCGAAAGCACAAGCGTTGCGCTTGAAGCAGGCACCTTTGTTTTTCTTGCTCCGCAGGATGCACACAAGCCCTGCGTTAAGCTCACAAGCGATAAAATAAAAAAAGCGGTGTTCAAGATACCTGTGTAAACCAGCAGGTTAAGCTCTGTTTATAATAAGGCACAACATACAGCAGCGGAAATATTGCGGCGCAGGCTAAAAGCCACGGCAGAAAGCCAAGCTTGAAGCGCAGCAAATCCGCTGCTTTTTTCTCGCCCTTTTCCACGCTTAAAATTATGCATTCCTTAACAGTCAGCGCAGGATAAGCCACAAGCAGAAACGGAGCTTTCGCATATTTCTGCACTGAAAAGACAAAGAAAACAAGCCCTGCAGCCGAAAGCAAAGCCGCTCCGATAAGCACGGTTATGCAGAATGCCATGCTGACGGCACTTGCTTTTATGCTCTGATACAAAAGGAAAATCATAGACAATGGCAAGAACTCAAACGCCGCAAATTCCGCTGCTTTTAAAATAAACAAACAGATATAAAGTGCGGCGTTTTTTAAATATTCTTTCGGCTTTATCTGCGGCTTTTCTCCGTTTGAAAGCAGCAGAATCATCTGCGCCTGCATTCTGTAATTTGTGCACGATTTTATTACAAAGTAAACTGCCGATAAAGCTATGCCTGCCCACACGGCATAAGCAAAATTTGCGCCGCTGATTACCATACGGATAACAAACACGCCTGCCGCTGCGGAAAGAAAAGAAAACAGAATCGCCGTAACGCTTCTTTTCTTGCTTTTCAATGCTTTTCTTGCTCTGCTCTTTATTGATTTATTCAAAATATCACCGTAAAAATAAAAATCGGGAGATGTCCGAATCTCCCGATTATTTTTTACATTATTCTGTTTTTTATGCTGCCTTAATCTTATCAAGAATACCTGTTATAACATTAAAAACAGGAACGGCATATTTCTGATATCTGTCGTGGAATGAATCGCCTTCTTCATAGGTGGGCTGCTCTGCGCCTTCTGCAAAGTTACCCATTGCCTTGACTCTTAAATTGGGCTTATCATTCTCAAGGTACTGTGTATACATGGGGTTTGACCATACGTCATAGTATTCATCGGTATACATGAACCAGTTATACATTTCCATAATACCGTCATGGCAGTTGGAGTGGAGCATGCCCTTGATGAACCATGTATGCTCAGGCAGGATGCAGGTTGAAGCATCGATATCGCCCTCGGGTGAAACATGGTTATGACCGCAATCGCAGTTTGCCTGCTCATAATCGTCGCCGAGAGTTTCGCCTCTCAATGCAACGGTTGCGCCTGCGGAAGCGTATTTGGTATCAACGGTAGCATCGCTGTCGTTATACATATTTTCAACAAGAGGAGTTCTCTGAACATCATAGCCTGCAACTATCATAACTCTCACGCCGTTATCAACTGCTTCGTTGAGAATTTCTTCGGCTCTGCCCTGAATCTGATAATGATAATAGTCAGCCTTTGCAATAAGACCTGCCTGCGTTTCGGGGTCAAGATTGATTGCCTTTGCCTCCTCATAAGCAGCATCCGGAACAAATGACCATAATCCGAGAAGTGTTCCGAAAACGGGAGTGAGAAGCTCATCAAAAACTCTTGTCTGAAGATTTTCAAGGATAACATCCGCAAACGAGAAAACAACGTCAATAAGACCGCTGTAATAAAGCACTCCAAAAAGAACATTCAGCGCTGCGCTGCCGAAATCATAGGGAGGAATACCTGTTACGCCGTAATCAAGCAAAGCCTTCGGGTCGAGAGCAAGCTTTCTGCTCAGAAGGTCACCCGCAACATCTGTACCGAGAAGAGGACAGCACTGGAAAATGCAGGCATCAACATCGTCATAACCATACTCATTAAAATAAGCAAGAGTTACAACGCCACCCATTGATGATGCTCGGAAATTGACAACATCGTGACCGGTAAGCTTCTTAACATGCTGAACAAACTCATCAAGCTGACCTGCAACCTCAACGGGGTCAAGGCGCCAGTCATAGTTGAAATAATAGCTCTCGCCTATTTTATGGGAGGTTTCGGTGGGAAGCTCGATTTCAACGTCAACGTGAGGCAGGGAGTTGCCGTCGCCGTCAAGGCGCATATCGCCCATTGCACCGTAAACAGACTCGATAAGCGCATCGCCGAAAGTGTCATAGTCCCTTGCAACAACCATCCACACAAGTGAAGGAAGAATATCAAAAACTATTTTAACAATTGTGCCCGTATCGGGTCTGAAAAGAGTTTTTTCATTCTCAGTACCGCGATTAGCATAAATATCCGTGTTACCGAGAGGACCAACATAAATTGTGGGAGTAACGCCGCATGTGCAGCCGCTCTGCTGAGCATAAACGGCAGGTGCGCAAAGCGAGAAAAGCATTGCGGCAGAGAGAATAACAGCAATTATTTTTTTCAATTCCGACAACCTCTTTCTGGTGTTTTTTCATATTTTACCACAAATGTTTCGATTTCTCAATAGCAATCTTAATATTTACAATTTTGTTATTTATATTGCAAATAATATATAATATATGTTATAATCCCTTTTACATATAATGTAATCCTTTCGGGAGGAATTGAAAATGGCGGAAGTTGCACCAAAAGAAAAATCTTCCTCGGGCATAACTCTGAACAAAAAAACGATTGTACTTATATGCATTCTGCTTGCGGCAATCATGGCATTTGCAGGCATACTCACCCAGACAATGCCGCGCGGCGTTTATCAATATGATGAAAACGGCAGCATAATCAACGGCACATATACCCCCGTTGAAGAAAAAATGCCCATATGGAAAATCTTTGCCGCTCCCCTGCTTGTTTTTACAACAAGCAACGCAGTAACGGGAATTGCGATAATATTTTTCATAACAGTTATCGGCGGCACATTTCTGATTCTTGATGAATGCGGAATCCTCAAATACATAATGGCTGTTATTATCCGGAAATTCGGCAACAGAAAATATCTTCTGCTTAACATTATGATTCTTGCCTGCATGATTTTAAGCTCAACGGCAGGTATTCTCGAAGAATCGGTTACCCTTGTGCCTATAGCGGTTGCAATTTCGCTTGCACTCGGCTGGGATTCATTTGTCGGTCTCGGAATCAGCCTTATAGCAGTTGCCTTCGGCTTTACGGCGGCAACCTTTAACCCGTTCAACGTTGCAACCGTTCAGGAGCTTGCAGGGCTTCCGATTTTCTCGGGTCTTGGCTTCAGAATTCTTGTTTTTGCGGTTGTTTATGCCGTTCTTGCAGGCTTTCTTACCGTTTATGCAAAAAGAATTGAAAAGAATCCCAAAAAATCTCTTTGTTACGAAACAGATATTGCTCTGAGAGAAAAATATAACCTTGATGACAGCCTTTCAGTTCTTTCCGACCCTCAAATCAAAAAGGCTGCAAAAGCTTTCATCAGCTGTCTTTGCGGTGTTCTCGCAGGAATTGTTATCGACTTTATCGCAGGCACGGGAGGCATGATTTCGATGCCTGCAATGGCAATTCTTTTTGCTCTGGGCGGTTTGCTTGCAGGCAGCTTTTCGGGTCTTAAAGGCAAAGATCTTGCCCGCTCATTCGGCAAAGGAATCAAAACCGTTGCACCGATTATCCCGATTATTCTTATCATTCTTTCAATCACATATATCCTTGACCAGGGCAACATTATTCCCACAATCCTCAATTATGTTTACAATCTGATTCAGGATTTCTCTCCCTATTCGGCAATCCTGATGCTTTTCGTATTTATTGTTATTCTCGAATTCTTTGTTGGCAGCGGCACGGCAAAAGCATTCCTTATCATGCCTATCGTTCTTCCGCTTGCAGATATGGTGGGCGTTACACGCCAGAGCGTTGTGCTCTCATTCTGCCTCGGTGACGGATTCACTAATCTTCTCTATCCCACAAGCGGAATCATGATTATAGCAATCGGCCTTGTTAACATTTCATACGGCAAGTGGCTGAAATTCTCATGGAAGCTTTTTGCTCTTGAGGGCATTGTTTCCGTTGCACTCATGCTGCTTGCGGTTGCGGTAAACTATTCATAAGGAGATCAAAATGAAGCTGAAATTCAATAACGGAAAATTCAAAATCCTTCTTTTCGGCGATATTCACGAGCATGAGGACTACAAAACAAGCCCGAATTTCAAAGATATGCGCAAACTTATGAATGCTGCGCTCGATGAATACAAGCCTGACCTTTGCGTTTTGCTCGGCGATAACTGCAACACGGAGGTTTATCTCAAAGACCCCGAGGAATTCAGAAAAATGCTTATCGCTGTATGTGAGCCGATTATAAACAGAAACATTCCCTACGCACTCATTCTCGGCAATCACGAGCATGACCAGGGACACGAAGACGAAATAGTAAAAATCTATGAAAACACATGGGGATGCATAACCCGGAACGAAGCCCCTGAAATTTCAGGCAACGCAAACTGGAAGGATATCATCTATTCCTCCGACGGCGAAACGCCGAAATTCTGCCTTTGGTTTATCGATTCAAACAATATATGCTGTGACCGCAAGCTTTCACACTATGACTATGTGCATCGCGACCAGATAAGATGGTTTGAAGAAGAAAGCGCAAAGCTAAGGGAGCTCAACGGAGGCAAACCAATGCCATCATTTGTTTTTCAGCATATTCCCGTACCTGAAGAATACAAGCTCATGCGCAAAGCTATGCCATGGGAAATTCCGTGGGCAACAAGAGGCTACGGCTGCGAAAGCAAGCATTTTTATGTTAAAAAGAAAGGCTGTGAGGGATACCTCGGCGAAGGTCCCTGCTCACCCGAAATAAACAGCGGTCAGTTTGCAAGCTGGAAAAGAGTCGGCGGTGTGCTTGGCGCATTCTTCGGTCATGACCATCTCAACGATTTCAGCGGCTTTGTTGACGGCATCTTCCTTGCTCAACATAAAACAGCCGGCTTCAGAGCTTACACAGACGGCTGCAGAAGCTGTGTAAGACTTGTTACTCTTGATGAAAATGACCTTTCAACATTCACTCATGAGCTCAAACACTTCAAGGAATTCGGTCTCAAATGCGAATGTCTCGGTCCGATTTTCAAAAGATTGACTGACAGACAGAGCACCAATCTTCATATCGCTTCAAAAGTTGCCGCAGGCGCCGCTGCAGTTATCGGCGCAGGCATCGCAATCAAAAAACTCGCTGACAAAATAGGAGGATAAAACAATGGAAAAAAGCTCAAAACTCGGCAAAAATCTTCTCATGAACCTCATAGTTTTCGGATTTATGGGTCAGGTTGCATGGGCAGTAGAAAACAACTTCTTCAACACATATCTTTTTGATGTTGTAAGAGGCGATGCCAACGATATCGCAAACATGGTTGCGGCAAGCTCTGTCACCGCAGTTCTTACCACCCTTTTCATGGGCAGCCTCAGCGATAAGGTCAACAAAAGAAAGATATTTATCTGCGCCGGTTACATTGTATGGGGCTTCACCGTTATGTCATTTGCATTCATAAATCCTGACATAATGGCAAAAATTATGGGCACATCAGCCAGCGCAGCTATCCCCGCAACAATAATAACCGTTATCGTAATGGACTGCATTATGACATTTATGGGTTCAACAAGCAACGATGCTGCATTTAATGCATGGGTAACAGATGTTACAGATACAAGCAATCGCACAAAAACCGAAACAATTCTTGCGATTCTCCCTGTTGTTGCCATGGTTGTTGTTACTGCCGCGTTCAGCACACTCTCGGGCAAATTCGGATACGGTCCCTGCTTTGTAGGTCTTGGTTTGCTTGTTACCGCTTGCGGTGTTGTTGGTCTGTTTACAATCAAGGATTCAAGAAACAGCGTTAAAACAACCGCCAGCTTCGGTGAATGCCTCACCTACGGCTTCAGACCCTCCGTTATCAGAAACAACAAAAGCCTTTACCTTTCACTTGCCTGCATGGGCGTTTTC
>JAZNPG010000108.1:0-2702 GCA_045589555.1 Acutalibacteraceae bacterium | reverse complement strand
GCTTCCAATTCTGCGTGAGCTTCATCGGCATTGTCTTTATTTCCCAGAACAATCAAACTCAACTTTTCATTGTAGTCGGTACTTTTCAAAGCGGCTTCTGCCATCTCTTTTTTGCTTTGAAGTTCAGCAAGTTCTGCCAGGAGTTCCGCAGCAGTTTTTTCTGAAAGTCCGGCAAGGGATTTTTCAATTTCAAGGATCTGTTTGCGGTAGTTCAGATTGGTTTCTGAATTCTTTGAAGCAAGTTCCGCTTCCAACTTTTCCGGATTATCTGATTTGGCTATCAGTTCTGCGTACTCTTTCTGCAAAGCGGAAATCTTATTGGCACACTCCTGTTCCAGCAACGCTTTCTGGGTAATGAGTTTGGTTTTGGTATCACTTTCAAGGTCATTGATATTTTTCTTGACCGCGTTGATCCGCTGTTCATATTCAGAAATCACTACCTTGAGCCGTTCATTGAAAGCTCCGGAAAGATTGTCCAACTGCCCCTGCAAATCAGCTTTAAGTGCATCATCCGCATTTTTCATCTGCTGCTGCAACGCAATAACGTATGCTTCCATTGCCGCTTTGAGTTCGGCATCGGTCTTTTCACTTTTTGCCGCAAGAGCTGCGAGTTCAGCATCGTGTTTTGCATTGAGATCGGCAATCTGCTTTGAGAAATCTTTGTTCAAAGCATCAATTTGCTTTTGCAGATCATTGGTAACATTTTGCGTCTGATCTTTCAGAGATTTGATTTGCAATTCCAGATTTTCTTTGAGATAAGCAATTTCCGTCTGATAACTCTTTTGCAGATTGCTCATTTCGGTTCGCAAAGAGGCAGCTTCAGTGGAAAGACGCTGTTCCAATGCGGCGATCTTATTGGTGTAATCCGCTTTCAGTGCATCATCGGCATTGTTCATTGCCATTTCAAGAGCTGCAATTTCCTGCATGATCTGTTTGTCCGCATCATTCATTTGATTGCGGAGATTGGCAAGTTGCAGTTCAAGGTTTTCTTTCAACTGCAAATCTGCTGTCTGATAGGCACTTTGCAAATTTCTGATATTATCTGCCAAACTGGAATCCGCCTGCTGCATCAAGGTCTGCAATGCTGAAAGTTTGGAGGAATAATCCGCAATCAAAGCAGCATCCGCTTCTTTGTAAGCATTGGCAAGGTCTGCCATTTCCTTTTGCAAATCCGCCCGGAGTGTCGTATTGGCACTGACGAGAGCATCATATTTTTCTTTCAACTCTTCTGAAAGTTTGCCAATGTCAGCAGAATTATTCTGAATGGCAGTCAACAAATCCGCTTTCAGAGAGTAGAACTCCGAAAGCAGAGCATTCTGCTGAGTCTGTAATCCGCTGATTTGATTTCGCAGTGTTGCAATTTGCCCTTCCAGCGAACTCCGCAAAGAAGCAATATCATTTGATAATGCACTGTTGAGGGCATTGATCTGGTTCTGAATGGTTGCCGCAAGCTGTGAATCTGCCATCTGATAGGCACTTTGAAGTTCAGTAATATATGCCAGAAGTTCAGAACGGATCGCTTCATCAGAGGCACTCAAAACATTTTGCATCTCTGCAATGTAATCAAACAGAGAAGATATGAGGGTGTAAACGCCGTCATCCGTCCCCGGACTCGTCACATTTACATTGACGTTGGTATCTCCGCCGCCATCGGAGGTGTCACCGGTGGCAGGTGGCGGCGTCGGAGTTTCATTTCCACTGCCATCATCTACACCGAAAACAACCAGATATGCGGAGTTGATAACAACACCGGAAGTGACTGTCGTCTTCGTTGTGCCGCGATCTGCCCGGCTGGGATGACTGCTGATGCCGGATGATGCGGGGAAAGTACCATGTTCAGCATAATACAGCATTTCCTGAAAAGTCTGAGCTTCCGTATCTGCCCAATAGTTTTGATGCAGAGAATATCCATAAGTCTGAACGGTCTTGGTTTGAGAACAGCTGATATTGCAGCTCCCCGAGGCCAGATTTGAGGTCGTACCTTGTGTCCCATTATCGTGATACGGCATAGAAATATTTTTGGAAACCCCGCTGTATGTAGTTATGTATTTTTCAACATAAGCAAAATTGCCATTTATGTAGGGCTGTCCATAGGAAACGGAGTTTTGATTGGTAGAACTTGCTGTTACAACAATATTGCCTTCCAACCCTTCATATTCAGGGGGAATGACAATTACGGAACTGCTGGTTCCGGTCGGACCGGTAAGAGTAACGCTTGCCGCAAATACGGATGTACTTGCAAACAGGCAAATCCCCGTCAGAAGAGTACCGGTAAAGGAGCGTAAATTTTGTTTTTTCATTTTGAAAAGTCCTTTTCAGTTGAGAAATTTTGTTGTTCCATGGAAATTCTGTCTTGGATTTCCGCCGGGGTGAATCCGGCATAAATCATACTCTGACGGATCAGAGCTTCATGCAGTTTTTCCAGGAGAGAATAATCATGGTCTTTGAGAATTTGCCGCAACAGCAGTAATGGTGGATTGTCGATTTTCTGCCGGTTAAGGTACTCTATAAGCAAAGCTCCTTCGTCCAGTTGCGGATACAATATCCGCAGACGGCGGCACTCTTCTTCCCGTTTGGTAAAGGCGTTGCCGCTGGTGGAGGCAATGGCAATCGTCAATGGATCGGCATAGTGTCGCACCACGCCCACCAGAGGATATTCGCCGTTATCCACATAATAAGCAAATGAGGAATACTTTTTACCG
>JAZNPG010000107.1:0-133543 GCA_045589555.1 Acutalibacteraceae bacterium | reverse complement strand
AAATCCAATAATATAAATCACAAAAAAGAATCCAATGGCACATATAACAGACCTTTGAATATTATTTGTAAATTTGTAAATTAAAAATGCTGCGACAACTGAAAACAATGCAGCCATAACTCCACTTGTGATTATATCATTTTTGATTGCAGATATGCGGTTTGGTTTTCCCCATAGCCCATCTCTTATAGTCATAGCAGCTGCCGTAATACTGCCAACCAATATAATTATTGCTTCGCCTGCAATGTACTTGATGTCTAAATACATAATTAACTGAATATTCAGTATTATTACTCCGACAATTATTGTTGCTAAAAATGATGTGACAAAAGTTTTTATTCTTTTTTCTTTTTCTATCTTGTTGTAATCTGCTACCTTTTCAAGCGTTTCTTTTGTTTCTTGATTCATCTTATCATCATTCCTTTCACCGTTCAGAATTTCTTTGACTTCTACATCAAAAAAATCTGCGATTTGAATAATCATACTTAAATCTGGCATATTCGATGCATTTTCCCATCTTGATACAGTTCTTCCGGCTACGCCAAAAATCTCGGCAAGTTGTTCCTGTGTCAGTCCTTTTTCTTTGCGCAGATTTTTCAGAAAAACACCTGTTTTTCGCACATCCATAATTTCGTCTCCTTTCACAATGATAATATCAAAAAACGTGGATTTTGAACACGACATAAAGTGAGAATTTCAAATATAATTATATTTTATCGGTTTGTTTTTGCAACACTTGAATTGACGGTGAGTCAGATATATAATTTCAGTATATGACAACCCAAACAAATCGTATTTGTTCAAGAAAACATTTTCGTTTGCAGATATAATTGTGTTGTAGAAATCGATTTTTACAATCAATCTGAACACAGGAGAATGTATTATGGAGAACACAGAACTCATATTCAAAGCCGTTGAATTTGCAAAACAAAATGCATCCGACAACGAAATATCCGTTGAAGATGTTGCCGCAAACGCAGGCTTTTCCATTGATTATTTCAATCGCATATTTCTCACTCACACGGGTTTTACCGTAACGGCATATATGAATTATGTCCGTTTGAAAAATGCAACAAAGTTGCTTCGTACCACAGACAAATCCGTTTTGGAAATTGCTCTTGAAATCGGTTATGATTCTCACGAGGGTTTTACAAAAGCGTTCAAGAAAAAATACGGAGTTACTCCGAGCAATTACCGTTCCAAAACAAAAAATCAAATAATGTATTTTGGTGAAACAACCGATAAAACCGTTGCTGCCCGTTTCATTCACAGCAATCCTGATTTTCAACTTGTTGATTCCGACATCGTTATTGATTATCTTCTTGAAAAAGACGCAAAGCGATACGGTTACTTTTGCACAACAATAAAATATTGCGGTCTTGAAATTGCCGCACCGAGCGGAGATTTCAAAAACGGTTTTATCGGAATCGGTGACAGCGGAAACGGTAAAAGTTATCTCGAAATTATGACGGATGATTTTAAACTTTTATCGAAATGGATAAAACGATTTCCGCAAAGAAAAACATTTTATTCAGCAAAAGATGAAACAGAAATTTATGAAATTCTGAAGTCTTACGGAGTTGAAGAAAAGCTGAAAGCAACACCGCAAGCATTGTATTCGGGTGAACCGATTGAAGCAAAACTACCTGACGGAATTGTTATCCGTTTTCTGAATCCTTCAGATAAAAAATCAATTCTCAAATGGGCAAACGGAAAGAAAGACGGTTATATAAATCATCTGCTCAATAATAAAGATTATCTCGATGAAAACAATCTTGAATACGGAGTTTTTGAAAAAGGAGAATTGATTGCCGTCGCTGGATGCGGCATTGATGAAGTTCACGGAATGAAGCTGAACAACTGCTGTGCAATCCGTTTTGCCGAGAACAAAGAAAACGAAAATTTGTATCGCACAATATTCGCTTTCGTAACCAATGATATATTGAATAAGGGTGCGTTGCCCTTTGATGATATTCAGCACGGTGATTATGCAAAAACTCACGGGAATTTCACTTCTGTTGATTACGGATATGAAATTATAAACAGAAGATACGACATAATTTAATCTAAATAGAACTTCAGCCTGCGAATTTTATAATTCCGCAGGCTGATTTTTATAAAAATTTTATTGATAAACACCTTGTTTCTCTGCTTGCTCATTCTTTAGCAAGCAGTGCAAACCTACGCAGGATTTGCATTTTGCTTGCCTATTTGTAACTTGGCAAGCAAGGCAAACGTGGATACAACCTTGCCTAAATCAGCTTGCAAGTTGTTCCGTTTTTCAACCGTTCACTAACTTTGCAAGCAGGGCAAGTGTATATACACTCTCGCAAAACCTGCTTGCAAATCCGTTTCCGTTTTCACCGCTCACTAACTTTGCAAGCAGGGCGAGTGGATACCCACTTTTGCAAAAACCTCATTTTCAAATTATGCCGATTTACAATTCGTTCATAATTTTTCTCGTCGGTTTTTTACCGCTTGTTGGTGAATTTCTTCCCCAAACCCCTAACAAAAATCGGAGAGAAAATTTAAAAATCTTCTCTCCGAGCTGCGCCTCTCCGAAGCTTAATTTTTTTAAAAAAATAAAATCCCTTGTTTCGGCGGCAGAACAATTGTTCGGTTGATTTTATAATATATCTTTTTAAAAAAATCGGCAAGGTGTGTACAAAAATTTTACACTATAGAAACAAAAAGCTGTTGTTTCTTAAATGAAACATCAGCTTTTAATACATGTTTTTAAGTTTCAACAATTACGAAATCCTTTTTTGCATCAGGAGAGGTATTGTTTCTTATTCTCCAGGCAGAAGGATGACTTCCTGTGTATATATCGGCTTTTATTCCGGATTCAGCTATTGCATCGGCAACAAGTTTCTTTAAACTCGAAGGTGATTCCCCATCAAAAACAATGGGTGCAATGCAATGCTCGATGTACTTCTTGTTTATGGATGATTTGCAACCTTTAGGCAATCCGCTTTCCAAAGTGTGACTTCCGCACGTACAAAAGTTGAAAATGATATCGGGTTTGTACGAAACGAGTCTTTTGATAAAATTGTTTCGCAGATTTTCTTTGAACCAAAGCTTAAGCCATATGTTATCCCTGTATTTGTTCGTGTCTTCTCCAAGTGAACATTGATACTGAATGCTGTTCATAAGAATAATTCTGTAATTACCCTTACCGAAAATGCTTTTAAAAATATCAGGAAAATGTTTTTGCAGATTACGGCCTGTCGTGCCGAGAGCGGGAGAAATAAAATCCCCATCATACTCAGCCGTATGCGGACTTTCAAGTATGATTACAACATTTTTCGTATTGTTTTCACTGAAATTTTTCAATCTTTCTTCGTTCGATTTTCTTGATGCCTTATCAAACCAATATTCTGCGGCATCGCCTCTGATTTCACCGACAATAACATCATCACATTTTCTTGTCTCAAGGTTTCCGTTAACACCAAGTTGCCGTGCATATACATGCAGACAAGATGATACGGTATGTTTCTTCATAAGTTTGCGATAGATTGTTTTTATACGGTCCTGCTGAGCTAAAAAGTGACCCCAAAATTTATTCTCTTCTTTTTTAAATTTTTCAAGATTATGCTCTGCAAAAAGAATGCTGAGATATTTTTTAATTACGGACAAATCATTTTCTTTTATATCAGCTAACTCTTCAGAATAATCCTCGATATCATATAGAATACAATGTTCCATATAACTGTAAATTATCCAATCGGTTTCATACTGGATTTCTTTCAGTTTTTCAAGCATTACATTTTCAACATAATCAAGAATCGGAGCAACATTTTTATCTTTGTAACAATACTTAATGTTTACATATATATCATCGGAAGATAATACTAATCCATCTTTTTTTGCCTTATCAAACAATGCAGTATACTTATTCATATTAACAAATGAGTATAAATAATTCGGCAAATAGGTACATTCAACGTCACAAAGGAACCTGAAATTGTTTTCGATTTTTTCAAGAGTTGTATAAGGATTGAAAGCAATGAATCCCATTATCGGAAACAGTCCGTGTCTTTTTATCAGGTCGATTATCACATAATTATCTTTGACTGTTGTGTGTTTGTTGTAAAGTTCCAGATCGCTTTCATTTGCCGACTCAATTCCCACAAAAACTTCAACAAAGCCTGCATCTTTCATTAAGCGGAGAATTTCATTGTCCTCGGGAGTATCATGCAAGGAAATAGCTTTTATATAACATTGATAAACAAGTTTAAATCCAAATTCGTTCTTCAGCTTGAGAAGCTCAAGACACAGTGATTTTACATGTTCTCTGCCTGAATTATCATTTGGATCAAATATGTTATCATCCGTAAAAAATATCTTCTGCACACCGTATTTAAGATGAACATGTTTGATTTCTTCGATTATATGCGATATATTTTTATAACAAACCTTTCCGTGTCTTTCAGTACAAAAAGAACAGTTGCCGGTGCAAACGTTGTTTTTTGTTTGGATGCAATGAACTTTCCTTGAGTTTCTGACAGCAGAATCGCCTTCGTAATAATCATATGCAGGGTGATAATCTATATTTGTATTTATGTAAGGAATCTTATCTTCCGTATCAGTTTTTGATGCAATCGAAGAGTGGTTTGTTGATTTACTATATATATAAGATGAATCGGAAATAATGTTTTTAAGCAAAATTTCTGTCGGTACTTCGCCGTCACCCAAGGTCATAAAATCAATGCACTCATTTTCAAGAAACACCTCTTTGAAGTATCTCGTTACATATCCTCCGCCAAAGTCAATTATTGCATTCTTTCGATATGATTTAATCATTCTTGCAAGATTATGACATATGTCAATATTTGCTGAAGTCACGGAAAAGCCGTAAAACTCATAACCGCCTTTTATTTTTTCAAAAACATCGGCAACGTCATCGGACGTCCTGAAATATCTGACGTCAACGTCAAACCCTTTGGTGCGCAGATATCCCGTAAGCTGATCTATACCAATATTGCCGTGCTTCCACGCTCCGTTTATGGCTGTTAATAAGATTTTGTAATTTTCTTTTTTCATTTCCATTCACCGTTGTATACATCATAAGTGCATCTGGGATTTTTTGCATAGTATCCGGATGACGCTTCTGCCAAAGGTCTGCAATCCTTACATGCAAATCTGAACTCGCAATCAGAGCATCCTTCAACGTTATCAAAAGTCATATTCCAGCATTTCTGTGTTTCCTCTGCCAAAATTATTTCGTCAATGGTATTGTTTTTGATATTTCCTAATGAAATGTTTCTTGCAAATACACAAGGAAGAACGTTTCCGTCTTCACAAACAACAATTTTACCATTCCAGCACGTGTTTCTAAAGCATGCGGCGTCAAATTTTTCTTTGGTTATTTTTGAGAAAGACGGACGATTTCTTTTAACGGAATCAATAACATCCTGTGCCAAAGGAATATGGGCAGACTGATTTCCGCAAAAAGCTTCTCTGATAACGTCGAATCTGTATTTTGAAACACCCAGTTCATTAAGAAAACCTTTTATTTCATTTATATAATTTTCATTTTCACGCATAATTACAACTGCAACATCAACCATGATTTTATGTTCAAGAAAATAACGGATGCTTTCAGTAAGCTTATCAAAGCTTCCTTTGTTTTTAGTTATGCAGTCGTGAATTTCAGCACAATGACCGTAAAGCGAAAACTTCATTTTTATCTTATTCTTAATTACGATTTCTTTGAGGGAATCTGTTATATGAGTTCCGTTTGTGAAAATTGTAGTGTTAATCTTTTTTGAAGAAACATATTCTGCAATTTCATTTATATGGGGATGAACACATGGTTCCCCGCCGATAATAACAACTCTTTTCACTCCGCGTTTTTCAATCTGATCAACAAGCTTTTTCCATTCTTTTAATGAAAGTGGATTTTTTTGTTTGATATGATTGTCCCCTTCGTAACAATGAACACAACGGCAGTTGCATGCTTGTGTAATTTCCAGCCAACACAAATCAAGAGTACAATCAGGCGGTGTTGGTATGTAATCTGAAAAAACAAATTTCTCATCTATAAGATTGTTTGTAATGAGCAAATCTATATATTCTTTTTCACCATTGTTTAACTCCGTACCTTCTATGTGTTTATGAATAGCATCACAGGAGCTATTGTTTATTGAAAAAACATCTCCAGAATTCAAATTATATATTGCTCCTGCGTGAGCACCTTGAACAAAAACAATATTTTTATTTATTTCTATCATAATTACTCCATTCAAAAAGGGACACTTTCATTTTCAAAAGTGCCCCTTTTGCTTTGTTTGATTTCAAAATCAATCAGTCATCATCGTCGTCACCGCTGTCATTGCTGTAGCTGTCATCGGGGCTACATCCTTCAGAGGGACCGCAATCGGTCAAACAGAAGTTAAGCTTATATTTTTCTTCTGTTACATTAATCAGTGTAAACATTTTATCACCTCCGCATTTTTCTGCAATTATATTATATATTTGGTTGCTCCCATTTGTCAATATGAAACTTCAAAAAAATTTATTTGGTCAAAATACTTGACAAAGTCAAATTAATGTGATATATTGTTTACACAAGGAGATGCTTATGGATAAGAATCAACAAAACCAAATTCGCCGTCTTCAGGATAATCTTTCATCAATAAGAAAAATTGCAGGTTGGACTGCAGAACAGCTTGGCGAAAAAATCGGAGTTACAAAACAGACAATAAGCAATCTTGAAAACAATAAGAGTCCGATGAATCTGACACAATATATTGCTATAAGATCTGTTATTGATCATGAAATTCAAGATAACCCTGAAAACACAGTTTTACCAGAGGTAGTAACAATCCTTCTTGATAAGGATGATATTGATGAAAACAAATATGACGACGTAAAAAAAGCCGTTTCTGTTGCGGCAGTTTCTGCGGCAGGCGGAATAGGCGGTGCAACGTTGGCTACAATCTTAACCGGATTAATTTCTCCCTTGGGAATTGTTCTCCCTCTTGCATCCGGCATTGCGGGTGCAGGTGCAGCCAAATGGCTGTCTAAGTTGTTAAAAAAATAACTTTTCTTTCTTTTTTGGCTTTTGGTATGGATAAATGTGAAGAGTCGTTAACTGACGTTAGCGGCTCTTTGCATTTTCGGAAAAATTACCAATAATTTATTAAGTTTCAGATTGACGAAACCTGTAAACCCCAATTATCATTTGGCTACAAACAAAAAAATAAAAGGAGAAACAATATGAACGGGTTAAAAATCATAAGAATCAGATGCAACCTTTCCATTAACGAAATCGCAGATATTCTCAATGTGTCAAGGCAGTTAGTCAGTGCATGGGAAAACTCAAGAAAAGAAATCTCCGCCAAAAGACTCCGACAGCTTTCAGAGTTTTTCGGAATCGATGAATGCTTCTTCGGTGAAATAACAGAAGAACAAAAACAGCAGCTGGATGAAAAGGCAATGTTTCTCTTCAGGTATCATGATAAGGATATTTTCAAATATAAATCCGATGAAACCGTAAAAGACACAAGCCGAGTGATGGTATATTTCAGAAAAAATGATAAAACAAGCCTCAGCGAAGAATACAACAAACTGAAAAAACAACAGGAAGATACGATTGAAAGAATAGATATGTTCATAGGTGAAAAACTCGGACATATGGAAAGCGAAATGATGAGAATCACAAACTACACGAAAATTTACGGCGAGTTCACCGATTTGCTTGAAAGCATCGATGACCAAAAGCATTACCTAAAGGTTCCTTACCGCTTTGAAATCATTGATATTCTTGATGCAATGAGACTGGCATTCGGGTTGCTTGATGAAGAAAAAGTTAAAGGTTATCACCAATCCGAATACAAGGTCGGCATGGATAGTGATTATATTCTTGAACTTGCTACAATAATTAAAAACCACTGGACGCAGATGAACGATTATCACGAAAACTACAGAAAAAACATAAAAAAGCTCATATCCGAAAAGAATAATGACAAACCTCTTCCGAGCGTTGAAGTCCAGATTGAACAGATGGAAGAAAAACAACGCCAATGGAGAAAAAATAATACCACAAACAAATAATAATAAACATGCCATCTCTGAAGTTTCTGTAACATCATGAGATGGTTTATTTTTGCCTCATCATATTTTGTAAATACGGTTGTAAAGTACAGAAAACGGGACAAGCAATGTAATATACTTTTTATGAAAGGCGGATGTGTTATGGCAGAAAAAAGAACAAATGAGGCTTTTGATGTTTTTAATGAATTTTTCAAGAATATAAGAGAGCTGGGTCATATGCTTTCGAGAGAAGATCTTGACGTGGCGGCGGAATCGCTTCGCCTTGCGCAGAAAGAACTTGAACGCAAGAGGCAGGAGCAGCTGGCAAAAGAGCGTGAAGCCAAAAGACTTGAAAAAGAACGCATTAAGAAAGAGTGTCACGACAGATATGTTGCCGAAGTTACAAGCATGGATTTGCCGCTTGACTGGGAAAATTCCTTTGCAGGCGATGACCGTGCGGCAGGTGTGCATACCGAAAGCATTCCCGATGCGTTGATTCTGTCTCTCAATAACCTTGGTAAGGTTGATATTGAATATATTTCGCAGATTACGGGCGAAACCTGCAAAACAGTTATCGAAACCCTCAAAGGCTCGATTTATCAGAATCCCGAAACATGGGATAAATGCTTTTATAAAGGCTGGGAAACCGCCGATGAATACCTGACGGGCAACCTGAAAAGAAAATGGAAAGCGGCACAAAAGGCAACCAAAGAATTCAACGGTTATTTTGATGCAAACGTTGAAGCGATTGAAAAGGTGATTCCTCCGTCGGTTGCGTGCGAGGATATTTATGTAACTCTCGGCTCGCCATGGATTCCGCCCGACGTTATTGACGATTTTATTGATGAGCTCTTTTGCCCGTGCGGAAAGCTTTATTCAAATTGGGATAATTGTATAACCACAAAACACGATGAAATTACAGGCACGTGGGAAATAGGGTTCAAAAGCAGATTCAACGGCACAAGAATGGCAACAAAAGCAAACTCAACCTACGGCACAAGCAGAATAAACGCTCTGCATATAATTGAGCGAACTCTTAATTTAAGGCAAATCAGGGTTACGGATTCTGTTAAGAGTCCCACTTCTTCAACGGGCGAGAAAAGAGTTGTCAACAACGCCGAAACCGCACTTGCCATCGAAAAACAGAAGAAGCTGATAAATGAATTTCAGAAATGGATATGGAAAGATGAGAAGCGCAAGGAAAGACTCGAGCGGATTTACGAAGAAAAGTTTGCATGCGTTCGTAAAAGATGTTTTGACGGCTCGTTTCTCAACTTCCCGACGATGTCAGACGAAATAAAGCTTTATCCTTATCAGAAAAACGCAGTTGCAAGAATTCTCTTTACGCCCAACACTCTGCTTGCCCACGACGTTGGTGCAGGCAAAACCTATGTTATGGTTGCGGCAGGCATGGAAATGCGCCGCATGGGCATATCTAAAAAGAATCTTTACGTTGTACCCAATAACCTTGTGTGTCAGTGGTCGGATATATTTATCAGAATGTATCCGCAGGCAAATATTCTCTGCGTTGAGCCAAAAAATTTCAAGCCCGATAAACGTGATGAGGTTATGGAGAAAATCAGAGATAACGATTATGATGCCGTGATAATGGCTTACAGCTGCTTTGATCTTATCGGAATTTCAAGGGAATTTCACGAAAGCCAGCTGCAGGAATTGCTTGATTCTGTTTCGGAAAAGCTTTGTAACAGCCTTAAGAACACATCACGCCTTCAGGAAAAACGCCGTAAGCTGCGTGAGGCTTGCCAAGAGTTAAAAAGAGCGTTGTACGTTGCAAACGATGAGATTTTCTTTGATGAGCTCGGTATAAACACTCTGTTTGTTGATGAGGCTCACAATTTCAAGAATCTCCCGATTGAAACAAAAATCGCCAACGTTCTCGGTCTTTCAAAGGGAGGTTCAAAGAAATGCGCCGAAATGCTCGAAAAGGTGCAATGCGTTCAAAAACAGAACAACGGCAGAGGCGTTGTTTTCGCAACGGGTACGCCCATAACAAATTCCGTGACCGACGTTTACGTTATGCAGAAATACCTGCAGAGCGGTGAATTGGCTCTTCTTGATTTGCAGAGTTTTGACAGCTGGGTCGGTATGTTTGCCGAAAAAGAGGACAGCTTTGAAATAGATGTTGACACAAGCGAATACCGAATGGCAACGAGGCTTTCAAAATTCCATAATCTGCCCGAGCTTACAAATCTGCTCGCTTCCGTTGCGGATTTTCATTCGATGGAAGGCTCCGACGGCATACCTGAATTTGACGGCTATACAGATGCACTTATTCCCAAAACGAAGGGATTTCAGGCTTATCTTGACCAGATTTCCGACAGAGTTGAAGACGTGAGGAATCATATGGTGCCGAGAACAGATGATAATATGCTCAAAATCACCGTTGACGGCAGAAAGGCGGCTCTTGATCTGCGCCTTGCCGAGCCGAATGCGGCATTCACCTATGATTCAAAGGTTTACCGCTGCGCCGAAAATGTTTTTGATATTTATATGAAAACATATCTTCAGAAAAGCGCACAGCTCATTTTCTGCGACGTTTCAACACCGAAAGGAACTTTCAATATTTACGATGAGCTTTCACGTTTGCTCATCTCAATGGGAATCCCCGAAGAAACGATTGCTTACGTTCACGATGCACAGACGGAGAAAAAGCGAAGCGAGCTTTTCGGAAAGGTCAGAAACGGCGAAATCCGCATTCTTCTCGGTTCAACATTCAAGCTCGGTCTGGGTGTCAACGTTCAGGACAGGCTCATTGCCCTTCATCATATCGATGTACCGTGGCGCCCTGCGGATATGGTGCAGAGAGAGGGCAGAATCCTGCGCCAGGGCAATATGAATCCCAAGGTGCAGATTTTCAGATACATAACAGAGGGCAGCTTTGATGCCTATTCGTGGCAGCTGCTCGAAACAAAGCAGAGATTCATCAGCCAGCTTCTTTCAGGCTCGCTAACGCAGAGAAGCGGTTCTGATGTTGACGGCACGGTGCTTGACTATGCCGAAGTCAAGGCTCTTGCGGTGGGCAATCCGCTTATCAAAAAGAGGGTTGAAACCGCAAACGAGCTTGAAAAATATATGGCTCTGCAAAGAGGTCTTGTTGCAAACCGTGAAGCACTTGAAAACGAGCTGAATTTGATTCCTGCACAGCTTGCAGATAATAAAAGAATAACCGACGAATGCGTTGCAGACAGAGATTTCTATCAAGCAAACAAGCGTGAATATGACAAGGCGCAAAGGCAGATAATCCGAAAGCGAATCTTTGATGCTGTTCAGAAAAACAATATGATTCCTGCCGAAAAAGAGCTTCTCGAATATCAGGGCTTCAAGGTTATTCTTCCTGCGAATATGCTCAAAGAAAAGCCGTTTGTTATTCTAAAGAATACGGGCAGACACTATGTGAATCTCGGTGATACGGAGGTAGGTACAATAATCCGTATCGACAATTATCTTGACGGTCTTACGGAATATATCGGGAAGCTTGCCGATGCCGCAGAAAAGCTCCGTGAAAAAGAAATCGGGATAAAAGCCGAGCTTGCAAAGGATGAAAGCTATACCGATAAAATTGAAGAACTGAAAAAACAGCTCAAAAATATTGATAAAAAACTGGGGGTCAAACAATGAACGAAGTGAAAATGTCAAGCGTGCCGAGCTTAACGGTGCAGAAGACAATAAATATTCTCTCAAAATCGTATTGCGGCGTCATCAACGCAGGTCTGCCGATAAAAACTCTACCGTCTGTTATGCTGTGGGGACCTCCGGGTGTCGGCAAATCGCAGCTTGTCCGTCAGCTTGCAAAGGATATTGAAGCGAAAACGGGCAAAAAATCCGTTGTGACCGACGTCAGATTGCTTCTTTTCAACCCTATTGACCTGCGAGGCATTCCTACGGCAAATGCAGACAAAACCCTTGCAATCTGGCTCCGACCGCAGATTTTTCAGATGGATGCAGATGATTCAATCTTGAATATTCTGTTTCTTGACGAAATTTCTGCCGCACCTCAATCCGTTCAGGCAGCGGCTTATCAGATAACGCTTGACCGTGTTGTCGGTGAACATAAACTCCCCGATAACTGCATCGTTATCGCCGCAGGTAACAGAGTGACGGATAAATCCGTTGCGTTCAAAATGCCGAAGGCACTCGCAAACCGCCTTTGCCACATTGAGGTTGAGGGCAACTTCAATTCGTGGAAGCAATGGGCAATCAGAAACGCAATCAGTCCCAAAATTATCGGTTTTCTTTCGTTCAAACAGAATATGCTTATGGGCTTTGAAGGCGGCAAGGATGACCTTGCTTTCCCGACACCCCGTTCGTGGGAAATGGTCAGCAATCTGCTCAACAGCGTTGACGATAATGTTGAAGAAATGTATCCGATGGTAGCAGGACTTGTCGGCACGGGTACGGCAATCGAATTCAGAACGTGGTGCAAGGTGTGGAATTCTCTGCCCTCAATCGAAGATATTTTTGACGGTAAAATGCCGATTGTTCCGAATTCAACCGATGCTCTTTATGCCCTTGTTTCGGCAATGGCGGTCTATGCCCAAAGCCATAAGGACGAAATGCAGAGAATCGCAAATTCAATTGTATATGCCGAAAAGCTGCCTGCTGATTTTTCTGCCGTATTGCTTAAAGATTATATGTACATAGAAGACAGCTACAAATCAAGGCTTATGCAGATTCCCGAATTTGCAAGGTGGCTTCAGACGAAAGGAAGGTTACTTAATGGAACTGTCTGAACAGAAAATCCGTGAATATTCAATCAGGCTTATGAAATCAAGACTCCGTCTGCTTTGCACAAACGGATTTTACGGACTTCTTCTGATGCATATGGTGCTGACTATCGACGAAGAATGCGAAACCGCCGCAACCGACGGAATCAGAATATATTTCGGCCCTGATTTCCTTGAAAATCTGACCGATTCGCAGATTGATATCGTTATGATGCACGAAATTCTTCACGTTGCTTTACAGCATTGCTCACGCTACGGTGATTTTGAGCCTGAAAGATTCAACATTGCCTGCGATATAGTTGTTAATTCGCTCATTCTTGAATCGATGGGTGGCAACAGAAAAAACATTCATCTGGGTCAATACGGCGAGCTTATGCACGAAACGCCCGACGGAAAAGAGGGTGCAAAATTCACTGCCGAAGAGGTTTATGCCATGCTGCCTGCGTTGAAAGGTAAAAAATCAAAAAATAAAATGCCGGGAAGCAAAGCGAAAGGCAACGGAGGCGCTCCGGGCGGCAAGAATGGCGGGGACGGCGGTTCCGACGATTCCAACAGTAACGGCAACGGTGTTTTTGATGACCACGAAAAATGGAAAAACACCGCAGATGATAACATTTTGCGCGAAGAATGGCAAAAGAGAATCCTTGATGCGGCGGAAGCGATCAGCATCCGTGACCCGTCTGACCAAAGAGGTTTGCTACCTGCATTTGCAAAGAGGATAATCAAAGAACTCCGAAAGCCGCAGACCGACTGGCGTTCAATCCTGAATGAATTTGTGCAGGAAGAAATCTGTGATTATTCGTTCAATCCGCCCGACAGAAGATTCGGTGATTCCGATTTCTTTCTGCCCGATTTCAACGAAAAAGACGAAACCGTTAAAAACATCCTCTTTATGATTGATACGTCGGGTTCAATGTCCGACGATATGATAACCGCCGCTTATTCCGAAGTCAAAGGCGCAATCGACCAGTTCAACGGAAAGCTCGAAGGCTTTCTCGGTTTTTTTGATGCAGCCGTAACAGAACCCGAGCCGTTTTCCGATGAGGACGAATTTATGGTCATTAAACCCAAAGGCGGTGGAGGCACGGATTTTGAGGTCATATTTAGATACGTTGCCGAGCATATGACCGATGAACCGCCTGCGAGCATAATAATCCTGACCGACGGTTATGCTCCGTTTCCCGATGAAGAAAAAGCAAACGGAATACCCGTTTTGTGGCTTCTGAACAATGAAAACGTTGAACCCCCGTGGGGTAAAATTGCAAGAATTGAGGTGTGAAAAATGCTGTGTCCGTTAAACCGTGTTCTGGTAACAGACGGCAAACTGCTTTATAACTGTTCCGAATTCAAAGCTTTGAGAGGAAATGATATCAGAACGGAACTGCCCGAAATCGCTGTTGTGGGTGTTATAGGCGAACAGAAAGAAGTTAATATTTCGACCCGCTTTTGCGGCAAGAAGGTGAAACTTATTCACAGCCTGAATGTTTACCGCAAAGGCGAGAGGTTTCCCGAAATAACGGGAGATTTTGCATTCATTCCGTCAATCGTAAGACAAGATATCGGTTTTTATTATCCCTGCGAAAGACTTGTTCCCGAATCGGAATATCTTGTCAACACTCACAGAACAACCGCTGAAAAGGTGGTCTTTGACGGCATCGCTTTTGAAAAAAGCGTATTCTGCGGCAACAGATATCTTAACAAAATAACTTTCGGCACGGGAAAAATCCAACCCGAAAGCTTTATGAACTGCGAAAACCTCGAAAAGGTTGAACTTAATGAAAAAGTCAGGGTTGTCGGCAAAAAGGCTTTCAGCGGATGCAAAAACCTTGAATATATCATTCTTCCGAAAAATGTCCGTGAAATTGCATCTGATGCTTTTTCGCTCACACCAATAAGTTTTATCGCAATTCCGCCTGCGGTTGAAGCGATTATGCCCTATACTTTTGAAAAGTGTAAAAAGCTTGAAATGATATTTATTCCGCCGTCAGTTATCAGTATTTCAAAATCAGCTTTTTGCGATGCCAACCCGAATATGATTATCGCAGGCAAAAGAGGTTCGTTTGCGGAGATGTATGCAAACAAAAACAAGGTCAGGTTTATACCGTATGATAATTTACCGCTTGAAAGACTGAATTCAGCCTACGGTATTTACAAATCCGCAGAAAAATAATATTATAAAAACATATCACACAAGGGGTATTTATTATGGCATTATCGTTAGATGATAAGTTAGTTATCGGTGTTTCGTCGAGAGCACTGTTTGACCTTGAAGAAGAAAACAGAATATTTGAAGAGCAGGGTCTGGAGGCATATTCAAAATATCAGACCGAGCACGAGAACGATATTCTGAAACCCGGCACGGCATTTCCGCTTGTGAAGGCATTGCAGAAGCTCAATGCAGACGGCAGATACCTGACAGAGATTATCATTATGTCCAAAAACAGTTCGGACACAAGCCTGCGTATTTTCAATTCCATTGAGCATTACGGGCTTGATATCAGCCGTGCGGCTCTGGTAGGCGGTGCATCAATTTCGCCCTATCTCGGTGCGTTCAAAACAGATTTATTTCTTTCGGCAAATGAAAACGACGTTCAGGAGGCAATCAACGCAAACATCGCATCAGGCATCATCTGTGACAACTCAAATCTGCCGATTAACCCCGATGACGAGATACCGCAAATCAGAATTGCATTCGACGGCGATGCGGTTATTTTCTCCGATGAATCGGAAAGAATATTCCAAGCGGAAGGTCTTGAAGCGTTTGCAAAGCACGAGCAGAAAAACGCACAGAATCCGCTTCCCGAAGGTCCGTTTGCAAAGCTTCTCAAAACGCTTTCCCTCATCCAGCAGCAGTTTCCGAAGGACGAATCGCCTATACGCACAGCACTTGTTACCGCAAGAAACGCTCCCGCACACGAAAGAGTTATCCGCACTCTGCGTGCGTGGAACGTGCGAATTGACGAGGTTTTCTTCCTTGGCGGAGTTAAGAAAAGCGAAGTTCTCAAAGCATTCAATGCCAACATATTCTTTGATGATCAGGCAACCCACACCGACCCCGCATCAAAGCTTGTCCCCTCCGCAAGAGTACCCTATAAGAAATGAAAAATGCCTGCAACAAAACCGTTGCAGGCTACGATATAGTGTTGAAAATCACTTTACATTGTTATTATTACTCATAATATCACCTTTCAAAAATAATAACCATCTCTTGAGGTAAGAATATCAAAAGAGATGGTCTTTTTTCAGTGCATATCAGACTTTAACGATATACATTATTCTGACAGTCTGCCCTGCGTACATGCTTCTGACGAGTTTTTCTGCTTCTGCAGCGCCTGTTGCGGAAACAATCGGCTCGGAATGCACGTTGTTAATCTGGCAAACAACCTTCCATCTGTTCAAAAAATCACCTCCCGTTACTTTGTAAATACATTGTAACAGGAGGCGTGGGTTGTTTTAGGGAGATGTTATTGGTTTAATTATTTTTCCGCTGAAAGAAGGATGATATATTTTATAAATTGTTATTTTGCAAGAATTAGTTTCTGCCTGAAAACAATTTAGAACCTTTCTTTTATATCTCAACCCTTTTTCTTCACGGACAGGCTTCAAATGATTTTTCAAACAGTCATAAATGTCATTGCAAGTAAATATGTAGAGATTATTGTGAATTGACGATAAATGATTAATTATTGATGTTGCTTGAACTTCCATAGTTTTTTGGTATTCTGATGTTGCACTTGTTTCGCCATATTCCGGATGAGTATTGCAGAATATAGCATTAAATAAATCATCTTTATTAAAACCTGTTGATTCGAGCATTTCATTAAAGCGGTTTATGTATTTTACAGAAGCCCTTTTACTATTCGTTATCTTTTTTAAATCTTCATTTTTTGTTTCCAACTCTTTATGATAGGCTTCTGAATTATATAATACTTTTTTAAACCAAAACTCTTCTGCTTTATTTATGTTATGCTCATTATTACTGTTTTCTTTTTCGTTTGTATTTGGTTCTCTGAGCAGAAACACAATTCCGTTAAATTTATCCGTAGCACCAAGATATCCTTCAATGGTTTCACCTTGACTGTTTTTGTAAAACTCGTACATTTTTCACTCTCCGTATTTCTCCACTGCTTTCTGCAGTGCATTTTTTATATCATTCACAAGACTTTCGGGGGATGTTACGGTGATATGCTCGCCGTACTGCATTGCCCAGAATTTCATTGCCATTCTGCTGACTCTGACCTCAGCCGTAACCTCGTCTTCGGTTTCGTCGCTGAATTTAACGTCCTTGCCGAACCAATCAATAATTTCCGTAACAATGTATTTCTTCGCTCTGAATGTGACCTTCTCGGTCTTGTCGGCAAACATATAAATATGCTCTGCCATATGTTTAGGTAAGTCAAGTCCGTGTTCAAGACCTTCAACCTTTTTCATCGGTTTTACGGGAGCATCAAGCAAGCGGATGTCCGTTATTCTGTCAAGTCGGTAATTTGATACGTTGTTGTATTTGTCATAATTGCAAACGAGATAATATCTGCCGTTTGTGGCAACCATCTGATAGGGATTGACGATATATTCTCTCACATTGCCTTCGCCGTTTTTGCGCGGGTGCTGTTTTTTGTCCGTTCCCATATCGTTATATTTAAAAGCTACTTGTTTACCCTTACTTATTGCCTCATCAAGAATTTCAATCGTTAAGAAAAGCTCCTTGTTCTGCGGCATATTCTCGGGCAGATTGCGGATATGCTTCACTTTATTTCTGAAACACTTGTTTGAAAGACCCTCGATTTTCTCAATCAGTTCCTTGCACTGCGAATAGGGGATATGCTTTGAGAAAAGCAGGCTGTCAATCAGCAGACGGAGTTCTGCATCCGTGAAATCACGCACAAGATAAAAATCGGAAAGAATATAGCTTTCTTCAAGCTCACCCTTTGAATTTTTTACCATTCGCAGAGCTTCACTGTATTCGATTTCATAACCGAATTCAATCAGGTTCATAAGATTGCGCTTGATTGCCTTGCGGTCAACCTTCATATCATATTCCGTTTCAAGAATCTCCGCAATTTCTTTCTGACTCAAACGGTGGTCTTCATCGGTATATTTCTTGAGAATATCAAGAATGTTGATGATGAGTAATTTTTTAGGCTGCATTGAGTCCATAACTGTCACCTCTGTGTTTATTCTATCATCATTGACACCATTATGCAATATGCTGTGGGACATTTTAGGGACATCTTTTTGTATGAAGGTCACCTCAACAAGTTTTATTTCAACGCAGGCGGTGTCGATGTTGAATTTACAAGAAATGATATTATTAATCATAAATTAAAAACTCCTTTTATTTGTTTGAAAAAAGTAGGAAAAGTACGTTCTGGAATCGTTGATATATAAGGGTTTGAAAGTGCGGTAATCGAGGGGTACGTATAGTTTGACCTGTAACCCCGATTTTGCGGTTACTTTTTCCACATAATGAACTTTAAGGTTGCAAAAACCAAGTGATAAAAACACTTTCATTACAGTTAAAAATTAACCAAATAGAGCTTCTGAAATCCTTGTATTTCAACGGTTTCAGAGTGCGGTAATTGAGGAGTGCGTATAGTTTGACCTGTAACCTCAATTTTGCGGTTCTATTGTTCCAATGCCTATTTTTAAGTTGTAAGCATTGACTAATTTGCAACTTTGCAAAATCGCTTGACAGATTTTTTGAAAAAGTTTAAAATGTGTTTGCGAGGAAAAATGAATTTTTCATAATTTAATTATCTCCTTTTAAATGTGAAAGGAGCGCAAGACCAATTTGACGTCAGAAAAATCAAACAGCGGTATGGAAATTCCCGATTACGCAATTGAAAGAATTGCAAGATGCTTACTTCCGATAATGCAGGAATATTTTGAAAGCGAGGAAGGACAGCGGGAACTCAGGGAATATGAACAGACTGCTGAAGAATGAGTAAGACAGATGCAGGCGAGACGGAAAGTCCCGCCTGCTTTTTTTACAACCTCAAAATGAAATATCCCGAATAAAAACAAAAAATCCGAACCCATTGCCGATTGGCATTAAGTTCGGATTTCTCCATTGTGGTGGAAGAGGGTGGATTCGAACCACCGAAGTCGTTGACGGCAGATTTACAGTCTGCTCCCTTTGGCCGCTCGGGAACTCTTCCGATTATTAAATTCCCTGATAAATCAGGTATGGAGCTGGTGGACGGACTCGAACCCCCGACCTGCTGATTACAAATCAGCTGCTCTACCAACTGAGCTACACCAGCGTGGAACGCTCGATTAATATATCATAAAAACACACCGTTGTCAAGACATTTTTTGAAAAAATTTCGACTTTTTTATTATTTATTTTTTAGCCTTATATTATTTTGTCAAAAACACAAAAACCGTCCGAAAGCTTTGCGCCTTCAGACGGTTCTTTTATTATAATAACATTATAAATTAGTCATTATTTCTTCTTGTTCTGCCGCCTCTGTCGCCCTTGAAATCTCTTCTGGGAGCTCTTCTGGGTGCATCTGAAACGGTGTTTTCGGGAACAAGACCTTCAACCTCGATAAGAGCCTCGCGGCGTGAGAAATTGAGTCTGCCCTGGTCATCCTTGGGAAGAACCTTAACGATAACCTCATCGCCAACGTTTACGGCATCTTCAACCTTCTCGGTTCTCTTGACATCAAGCTGGCTGATGTGAACCATGCCTTCCTTGCCGGGAGCGATTTCAACGAATGCGCCGAAGCTCATCAGGCGTGTAACAACGCCCTTGTAGATTGCGCCGACCTCGGGGTCATTAGCAATTGTTTCAACGATTGAGATTGCTCTGCGTGCATCGTCGATATCTGTTGAGGAAACGAAGATGTTACCGTCTTCCTGAACATCAATCTTGCAGTTGCATTCTGCACAGATCTTCTGGATAACCTTGCCCTGCTTGCCGATAACGTCGCCGATCTTTTCGGGATCAATTTTGGTTGTGAGCATCTTGGGAGCCCACTTGGAGAGCTCTGCTCTGGGCTCTGCGATAACGGGAAGCATGATTTCGTCAAGGATATAGCATCTTGCTGTATAAGTCTTATCAAGAGCTTCTCTGATGATTGCGGGAGTAAGACCATGAACCTTGAGGTCCATCTGGATGGATGTGATACCCTTCTTTGTACCTGCAACCTTGAAGTCCATATCGCCGAAGAAATCTTCAAGACCCTGAATGTCAACCATTGTCATGAAGCGGTCGCCCTCTGTGATAAGACCGCAGGAAATACCTGCAACGGGAGCCTTGATGGGAACGCCTGCTGCCATAAGAGAAAGAGTTGAGCCGCAAACCGTGCCCTGAGATGTTGAGCCGTTTGATGAAAGAACTTCGGAAACAACTCTGATTGTATAGGGGAATTCTTCAACTGAGGGAAGAACGGGGATGAGCGAACGCTCTGCAAGTGCACCGTGACCGATTTCTCTTCTGCCGGGGCCTCTTGAGGGCTTTGTTTCGCCAACTGAATATGAGGGGAAATTATAATGGTGCATGTATCTCTTGGATTCTTCTTCGTCAAGACCGTCGAGCAGCTGAGCATCGCTCATGGGGCCGAGGGTTGTGATTGAAAGAACCTGAGTCTGACCTCTTGTGAACATACCTGAACCGTGAACTCTGTCGAGAAGGTCTACCTCTGCGTTAAGAGGACGGATTTCGTTGATTCCTCTGCCGTCAACACGCTTGCCGTCATCAAGAAGCCAGCGGCGTACAACGTACTTCTGAACCTTGTAGAGGCATTCTTCAATCTTAACTTCCATTTCGGGATAGATTTCATCGAATTTCTCGTGAACCTTATCGTAAACGGGCTTAAGGCGCTCGTCACGGATTCTCTTATCGTCTGTATCAAGAGCAAATCGGATATCCTCGATTGCGAAATCTTTGATTGCTTCGTACATTTCGGGGTCGGGATCGTTTGAGGGGAAATCAACCTTCTCCTTGCCGCATTCAGCCTTGATCATGTTGATGAATTCAACAATTCTCTGATTTTCTTTATGAGCGAACATGATGCCGTCATACATATCATCGTTGGAAACTTCGTTAGCGCCTGCTTCAATCATGGCAACAAGGTCGCTTGTGGAAGCAACGGTAACATACATATCGCTCTTTTCTCTCTGCTCGAGAGTGGGGTTGATAACATATTCGCCGTCAACAAGACCTACAACAACGCCTGAGATGGGGCCTTCCCACGGAATTTCGGAAATGGAAATTGCGATTGAAACACCGAGCATAGCGGTGATTTCGGGCTGGCAGTCGGGGTCAACTGACATAACTGTTGCAACAACGCCGACATCGTTTCTCATATCCTTGGGGAAAAGGGGACGGATGGGTCTGTCGATAACTCTGGAAGCAAGAGTTGCCTTTTCGCTTGCCTTGCCTTCACGGCGCTGGAATGAACCGGGAATGCGGCCAACGGAATAGAGCTTCTCTTCATAGTCAACTGAAAGGGGGAAGAAATCTACGCCTTCGCGGGGTTTTGCAGCCATTGTAGCTGTGCAGAGTACGTTTGTTTCGCCGTAACGAACAAGGCAGGCGCCGCCTGCAAGCTGAGCCATCTTGCCAACTTCAACAACAAAAGGTCTGCCGGCGATTTCGGTCTCATACTTTTTGAAAGCTTCAAAAAACATTTGTAATACCTCTCTGAATTTTATATTTCCACAGGCGACCCGGCTTAGCAATAAATCCAATTTCCGAACTCATTCGGAAACTCGATTCACTGCTAAAACCGTAATCCGGCCGCCTGAAAGGATGCTTTTTTAAAATAATTTCAAATAAATTAACATAACAAAGCAGGCGGGAAAATGAATATCCTGCCTGCTTGCTTTGGCGAAAATTATTTACGGATGCCGAGTCTTGCGATGATTGAACGGTAACGCTCAATGTCAACCTTCTGAAGGTAAGCAAGAAGGTTTCTTCTGTGACCAACCATCATAAGAAGGCCTCTTCTTGAGTGATGGTCCTTCTTGTGAACCTTAAGATGCTCGGTAAGGTCGTTAATTCTCTTTGTGAGAACAGCAATCTGAACTTCGGGAGAACCTGTATCGCCCTCGTGAGTTGCATATTCCTGCATGATTGCGGTCTTTTCTGCCTGTGTCATTTGTTTTCACCTCATTAATATATTTGCCTCTGCACCCAGATAACGGCAGGTGAAGTTCCTTTGAAAGGCTTACTCCGTAATCCGAGAAGCGGGCATGTGCAAATAGGATTATAGCACAAAGGATCTTCAATGTAAAGCTTTTTTTGAATTATTTTTCCGATATATTTCACAAAAAATACGTGCCGAAGAATAAAAATTTTCATATATAAATAATACTTGTCCTACAGCGGGATTTTTTGCAAACCGATTTTGAGAAACGGCATAGTATGAAATAGGGAGGTTTTCCCTAAAACAAGGCGGTTGCCGTCATCGGTGGCAGCGATGTCCGTGGGGAGCCGGGTGACAAAATGGCAGCCGCCATAATATAGATGATTCCGCTTTCCGCAGAAAACAGAAACTACGGCAGCGGAATCATCGGGTGTATGATGAAGATGTAATCACACAAAGGAAGGCGGAATAAAAATGTTATACAATTCATATGCGGTTTCAGGCTGCACTTACGAGGATTATAAAAAAACCTCCTGGTCACGCATCGGCGCACCCTGCTCAACGGCAAAAAAGGATTCTGCAGGCGTGCTCGTTCTTAAAATCATTGCGGTTGTTGTTATTGCAATCATTGCGATAACGGCAGGGCTTAATTGTGCCCCCTCGGCTGAAAAAATCAGCACAGGCAGAGCATATTCCTCTGCTTCAACAGCGAACGAAGATGAAAGCAACACAATCTTTTTCTGAATTGCATAACGCCTTGAATTGGAACATTTTTTGAACGCCCCGACTTTCAGGGAATGCCGCACCTTAACGTGCGGCTTTTTTAATTTTTAAATATAAAAAATATTGACTTTTTTATATAACAAAGGCATAATAAATTATGTATAGTTTGGTTAATGATGCAGAACGAATAGTGAAGAGTTAAGGACAGGCTCCGCCTATGGGTGGGCAGAGCTCGCCCGAAACTATTCACTGTTATCTGTTCACATGTGATTTACAAAAACTATATATAAAAACGAATCGAGGGAAAACATGGCTGACAGAATAAGTTATGTGTGCTGCTGCAACACGGGCAGAGTCAGAAAAAACAATCAGGATAACTTCTTTGTTGACTGGAAGTATTTATACAGCGAAAATTTTGCTCTTGAAACTCCGCTTACGGGCACTCATCCGATAAGCGATAAACCTGCCTATGCTGTTTTTGACGGTATGGGAGGCGAAAAGCATGGCGAAATTGCATCTTTTATATCAGCTCATGTTTTCAGTAAGGCTCTTAAAACAATCTTTGCAGAGCCTGCTGTTTTGCTCAACAGAGCCTGCTATATGATGAACGATGCGGTTTGCGAATTCATGCTTGAAAACTCAATCCGCAGCATGGGCTCAACCGCTGCGATAATTATGTTTGATACACAATATGTTACGGTCTGCAACCTTGGCGACAGCGGTATTTACAGAGTGAGCGAAAACGGTCTTCTCAAGGTTTCAACCGACCATGTTGAAAGCAATCCTGCTTTTTCCTCAAAACCGATGCTTACACAGTTTGTGGGCATTCCCAAAGAAGAATATCTTATTGAGCCGTCAATAAAAATCCTCAACTATGCGGCAGGTGACAGATTTCTTATCTGCTCCGACGGTCTTACCGATATGGTGAAAGAGCCCGAAATTGCCGCAATTATCAACAGCAGTCCCAATATCGAGGCTGCGGCAAACTCGCTTCTCACTGAAGCGTTAAGACGGGGCGGCGTTGACAACACAACCATTATTATTTGTGAGGTTTGCTGATTCTGTCAGCACATGAGGAGGATATGAATGCTGGATCTCAGCAAGGTATGGCCTGAGTGGCGAGCGACCGATAAAGTCGGCGAGGGCTCATACGGTAAGGTTTACAGATGTGTGCGCAACGAATACGGAATCGATTCCGTTTGCGCAATAAAGGTTATCTCCATTCCGCAGGATGATGACGGAGGAGAAACCATGCGCTTTGAAGGAATGTCCGAAGCCGCTTCATGGGCGTATCTTAACGAAATTGTTACGGATTTCGCCAATGAAATCAAGGTTATGGAAATGCTCAAAAGCGCTCCCAACATAGTTTCGGTTGAGAATTATAAAATCATAAAAAGAACGGAAAGACTGGGCTGGGATATCTATATCCGCATGGAATTCCTCACAGGCTTCCCCGATTATGCATCTTCGCGCAAAATGACGGAGCCCGATGTTCTGCAGCTCGGCAGGGATATCTGCAATGCTCTTTCGGTTTGTTCAAAAAAAGGTATAATTCACCGCGATATCAAGCCCGATAACATTTTTGTTGACGAATTCGGCAATTATAAACTCGGCGATTTCGGCGTCGCAAGAAAGCTTGAAAAAACCATGGATAACATGTCCCGAAAGGGTACTTATTCCTATATGGCACCCGAGGTTTACAGAGAAGAGCATTATGACGGCAGAGCTGATATTTATTCGCTCGGTACAGTTATGTATAAGCTTCTTAACAACAACCGCGACCCGTTCATCAATGCGAATCAGGCTGTTGTCACCGTCAGCGAACGCAGCGCAGCCCTTGCAAGACGAAGAAAGGGCGAGCCTCTTCCGCCGCCTGCATATGCAAGCGAAGAAACGGCAAGAATCGTTCTCAAGGCGTGCGAATTCAACCCTGATAACAGATATAACAATGTTGAAGAGCTCAGGGCGGATATTCTCTCCGTTATGGAGGGAGGACAGGCAAAATTCTCGAGGGCGGGTAACAGCGCTGCTGAAAAAGGCAGAATTCCGATTCAGAAGAACAACGGCTTTGAAACGAAAATCTATCCCGATATCGGGAACGGTTCTCAAAATAAAAAGCCTGCTGTTTTCAGACCGATGGACAAAGAATGCGAGCTTCCGCCGCCGAAATATAACCGTGGCGCAAGGCCCGATTTTCGACCTCAACCTGCTGTACAGCCGATTCAGCCGCCTGCTCAGCCAAGACCCGTCAGTCCTCCTGCGCAGCGGCCCGTTGCTCCGCCGCCGCAGCGACCTGCTCCGCAGAGACCTGTTGCTGCGCCTCCTCCTCAAAGACCTGCTCAGGCAAGCGTTCAGAACCATGTTCCGATGGTTAATGTTCCGCCTGCTTCGCATAAGAAGCCTGAAAAAGAGGGCATGAGTGCGGCAAAGGTAGCTAAAATAATTGCGGTTCTTTTTGTTATCGGAGCTGTTATAATTGCCGTTGCTTTTGTTCTTCCGAAAGCGATTCAATCCATGAAGGATTCGGAGGCAGGGGTTGACAAAACCGTTGACTACACAAAAAGAGTTGATGATGGCGACGAATATACAATTGAAAAATATAACGGAGATGACATCTGCTTTGAAGAAGAACGCTATGATAAAGAAGATGAGCTTCTCGGATATATTGAATATATGTTTGATTCCGACGGAAATGAAATCGGTTATAAAGAATACGATGAGTCGGGCAAACTTGTTGACACGATAATCTACGAAGAAATAACGGAAGAATAGGATGAAATCTTATGCAAGAATACGGTTCAATTGATTTTACTCTCCGCTCCGAAGAAAACTTCTATGAAGCGGCAGACCTTGAAAGCTTCCGCGATCAGGATGCCGAAATAATCTATGACCACCTTGTAAAACAGATGCGCATTATTCCTTTCGGGGAATATCTGCGCCGTTATCTCTATCTTCAGGCAGGGTTTGAGGACAGCTTTGAAGAAATCGATATAAGAGAATTTCAGAGCATTATTGTTGAATCCTTCCGCGACAGTTCAACGCCGCCTTCGT
Organism: Acutalibacteraceae bacterium; assembly: GCA_045589555.1. Taxonomy (GTDB): domain Bacteria; phylum Bacillota; class Clostridia; order Oscillospirales; family Acutalibacteraceae; genus CAG-177. The sequence goes on along the minus strand of JAZNPG010000107.1, from coordinate 107,892 downwards.
TTGAAAAAACAACGGCGAAGCTCAGCACGCTCGCCAAAAACTGGCTCACCCAGAATTCGGTTAACCGAAATGTTATTTTTCTGCTCGGCTTCGGTCTGGGCATGACGGTAGCGGATGTTTCAACGTTCCTTGTCAATGTTCAGAGGGAGAGAGATTTCGACTTCAAGAATCCCTTTGAAATAATCTGCTGGTACTGCCTTAAAAACAGGCATGGCTATCAGACCTTCCGCGAGCTCTGGGAAGAGTATCAGACACTTCCGCCCGTTGATGATGACGAGGTTTATTCAAACCAGACAATGGGTATAAGGGATAACTTTTTCAGCGTAAAAGATAAAGAAACCCTTATGACCATGCTTGCAAGGCTCAAATTTTCAAAGGCTCACCGCAGAATCAGTGTTACTGCCAAAAAATATTATGATGAGCTTTATGCCGCTGCCCGCGAGGCGGTTGCAAAGCAGTTTAACCTTGATGAGGAAGAGCGCACGAAGGCAAAGGTTAACCAATATATTGAGCGCACCGAAAATTCGGAAAGGCTCTCGAGAGAAGAAAAGCTTACCGCTATTGCCAAAATCCGCAGCGAGCAGAAAGTCTGGTCTGCCGATGAGATTACCGAGGGCGATGTTGAAAAATTCATCTGCTGCGGTGTGCCGATGGATAATAACGGCAACCTCAAAAAGTTTTCGGCTTCAACCCTTGCAAAGCATTTCAGCAGCAAACGTCTTAGCCGTCAGCATCTGCACGATATCAATCAGGGCAAGGCGGATATTGACCGTTTTGACCTTATAACGCTCAATTTCTTTGTTATTTCGCAGGATGAAAGCATAACCAATAACCAGAAGCGTTTTGCGGCATTCCTTGATTCAAGCAATCAGATGCTTGATAAATGCACAATGGGCGAAATTTATATTGCCAACCCCTATGAATGCTTCCTGCTTCTTTGCACGCTTTCCGATTATCCGCTCGGAGCATATGCGGATGTGCTTGAGAAATCATTCTCCGAGGATGAAACAACATAAATTTAAAGAGCTGAAAAACAATAAACAGGCATGCAAAGGTTGTTAACCGATGCAAGCCTGTTATTTTTATTTGCAGATTGTTTGCGGGCGACCACATAGGGTCGCCCCTACCCGAAGCGAAAACAATTGCCGTTAAAATTATAATTTCGAAGCAAGGTGGGCGGCGCCGAGAAGATTGGCGTCATTGCCCATAAGCGCTTTTTTGACCTCAACGCAGCGGAAGCTCGGCATCAGCTGCGAGGTAAGGCGCTTGTTTATTTCGTCGGTGATATATTTTTCGTTCATGATTCCGCCGCCTGCAACAATCAGCGAGGGGTTGAAGATATAAACAAGCCCTTTGAGCCCGATAACGATTTCGTCAATCCATGAATCGATAACCGCTCTGATTTCAGGGTTATCAAATTCGGCAAAAATCTCTCTGCCGTTGAGGCTCCTGCCTGTTTTTGCTGCAACCGCCCTTACAAGAGCACCTGATGAAGCATAGGCTTCGTAGCAGCCGCAACCGCCGCAGGTGCAGCTTTCGCCGCCTGCATGGGTAACAAAATGACCGAATTCGCCTGCAGAGCAGCCGTTGCCCTTGAAGAGCTTTCCGTTGAGGAAAATCGCTCCGCCGATGCCTGTGCCGTAGGTCAGGCATATGAAATCACCGCAGCCCTTTGCTGCGCCGAAATATGCTTCGCCGAGTGCGGCAGAGTTAACATCGTTTTCAACTGCGCAGGGCACACCTGTTTCGGCTTCGATAATCTGTTTTATCTGTGTGCCCGTATAATTCGGAATGCTGTCGGTTGCGAAAACAATCATGCCTTTTTCGCTGTCAACCTGACCTGCGGTTGAAATGCCTATGCGGTCGATGCCGCTGAAGGTTTTTGCAATTTCAACAACTCTTTCGATTATCCTTCTGCCGCCCTCATGAGCGTTGGTGGGAACGGATTTCTTTTCGCTCAGATTGAATTCTCCGTCGCACAGGGCATATTTTATTTCCGTGCCGCCGATATCGAAAACAAGAATTTTCATATTGCTTCTCCGATTATGTTGTAGAATTAAACAGGCGGCTTTCAAGCCGCCCTTAGTTTTATGCCCTGGAGTCTTCAAGTGCTTTAACAAAGCGCTTTGTTATATCCATTGGTCTTGTGATAGCCGTGCCCACAACTGCTGCATGAGCGCCGCTTGCAAAAGCTTCAACAAGCTGCTCGGGTACCCAGATGCCGCCCTCGGCAATAACCGTTGCGCCGAGCTCTTCTTTATATCGCTTCATAAGAGTGAAATCGGGCAGGGGAGTGCCTTTGGTGTAGGGTGTGTAGCCGCTCATTGTTGTGCCGAGGAGGTCAAAACCGAGCTCGAGCGCAAGCTTACCTTCTTCAAAGCAGCTGGTGTCTGCCATGAAGAGCTGATCGGGATATTTTGCGCGCACCTCTTTAAAGAATTCCTCGAAAGAAACTCCGTTGGGGCGCATTCGGTTTGTTGCGTCAACCGCGATGATTTCGCAGCCGATTTCAACGAGTGCATCAACCTCTTTCATTGTAGGGGTGATGTAAACATCGCTGTCGGGATAAACTTCCTTGATGATGCCGATAACCGGCAGGCTGACTCTTTCTCTGATGGCGAGAATATCAACAACGGTATTTGCCCTTATACCCACGGCACCGCCGAGGGATGCGGCATAAGCCATTTTGCTCATAATATAGCTGTCATACAATGGCTCTGTTGATAACGCCTGGCAGGAAACGATGAGACCGCCTTTGATTTGGTCGAGAATCTGTTTGTTAGTTAATTTTTCCATGGATAAATTATAGCACAGTATTTTATGGAATTCAATATAAAATTAATGCGGAATCAGACGGCTGCAAAAGAAAAATTAAAAAATTTTTTCTGAAAAGTGAACTTAACCGCTTCAAAAGTAATCTTATATATTGAGGGCGTTGAAAAAACACCCTGCATATGTGCCGTTGACTGCTGTTGATTTTCTTTTATGAGTGAGGAGTTTTTAATACAAACCCGAAGAATCAAATCTCGGCAGTTACGGCGCATTTTAAAAAACAGTCTGCGAGGCAGGCTGTTTTTTGTTATAGACTAATCGGTGATTATATGCTATAATACATATATTGTGTTTCGGCAGGCAGATTATGGTTTTCGGGAAGCATGTGTCCATCACAAGCTCAATCCGCAGGATGAACATTATCAGCCGAGATTGCGCAATATGTATTTTAGATAACGGAGGCTAAAATTATGGAAGCGTTCAAAGAAATTCTGGCAGTCAATATTCCTGCAAGCGTTGCAACAATCGGTCTGGTTCTTTACTTTTTCGGTATGGCGGTTGTGTTTATAACAAACCCGATAAAGAATGCGGAAAGCTTTTCCGTAAAGCCCGTTGATAACGCAGGCAAAACCGAAATAAGAGTTTATTACGGCGGTATCTCGTTTGCGCTGGGAGCATTTCTCCTTTATCTGACACTTGCCCTGAAAACGCCTTTTTATTCAATGGTGGGCGGTCTTTTCTTTGCGACAACGGTGTTTGTTACAAGAAGCATTTTCCTTTGTGTTGACAAGGGATGGAAATGCCCTTACACAAAGCTGGCAATCCCTGCCGAGGGACTTTTTGTTATCGCTCTGTGGACATGCTTCGTTTTATCTGAAACAATGTATTGAGAGTAAAAAGCATCCTGCTTGGGCGGGATGCTTTTATTATTATAATTATTATATAAAAAGTATGGACTTTTACGGCGGTATTTGATATAATAAGATGATATTATGGGCAGAAAGCGCTTTTCTGCTTTCTTATAATTTTCGGGAATGCGGAACGCAGACCCTCTCGGAGGTGCTTCTTTTGCAGGAAAACCAGAATAAGTTATCTGCAAACAAATCAGGATTCGGCAACATTATATATTCAAAAGCTTTTTGCTTTTTGGCTCCGTTTGCAGCGCTGCTGATATATTTTTTATATCTGCTTATCGGCGATAAATTTGAATGGATGAGCGGATATTACACTCTCAGCTATCTTTACACCTATGACCACGGATTTCTTTCAAGAGGCTTTGTTGGTGAGGTTATCAGCTGGTTTGTTGATATTGTAACCCCGACGGTTATCAAAACTGTTATAGTTTCGGGCGCAGCTCTTTTGCTTGTTGCGGCAAGCCTTTGCTTCGGAGCGGTGCTCAACAAAACGAGAGATAACCCCGAGCTGCACAAAACCGCAATGATAATCATTGCTTTTCTTATCGCTGCTCCGTTCACGTTCAGAACATACCTCGGCGATATGAAACTTGATAAGTTTTTCTGGGCGCTCGCGCTTTTCTCGGTGCTTCTGTGCGAAAAGAAGCTCGGAATCTGGTTTGTTCCGGTTCTGTGTTTTGTTTCGGTTCTTATAAATCCTGTTTTCCTTTTCGGCGCAATGTTTCTTGTGGCAATCATTCTTCTGCAGAAATGCTACGAGAGCGGATTTGCGGTAAAGAACATAATCATCTGTGCGGTTTCCTATATCGGCATGATAGCGCTCGGAGCTTATGCGCTGAATTCCGAGCTCAAGCACGGATTTGCGGATGCGCATGAGATGGCGAGCTTTTATTTCAAACGTTACAGCGAGCCTGTTATTCCAACCGTAATGCAGGATACCGAAGAGCTTCTCTTTGAATATTTTGAAAAGAAAGATTCGGCATTTTTCAAAAAGCTTTTCAACATGTACTTTTTAGATTGGGGTTCGGGCAGAGAACTGATATTTAACACAGTTTTCTTTGTTGTTCCTGTTTACTCATTCCTGATTTCTTTCTGGGTAAAGAGCATCAGGGCGGAAAAAGAAAAGTTCCAGAAGTTTATTTTCTTCCTTTGTGCGGCAACAACGGTTATTGTTTTTGTGGCTACCCCCATTGCATGGGCAACAACCAGACTTTTCGCTTATATGATTGATGTTCAGCTCGGAATGCTGCTCTATTACCTTGCCCATAAAAAGGAATCCGTTGCTTCGGTAACGGGAAAGGTATGGAATTTTGTTGAAGAAAAGCCCGTTATTTCAGCTTTCTTCGTTGCTTATATTGCAATGTTCTTTTATAACACATTCTGATAAATAACCCGAAAAACGAGGGATAATATGAAGATAAAATCAAAAGGTTCAAACAAAACCGAATTTATATTAATGGTGGCTTTGATGTTTGCGAAAGCAATGTTTGCGTTGCCTGTTTATGAAAACATTGCAGCAAAAATTGCGGGAAGGTCATCAACAGAAACGCTTTTGATGACATTTGCGCTTGCGGCGGGAATTCTGATTTTCTCCGTTCTTTATTCAATGCTGCTTATGAAGCTTGCAGGCGATATCGGTGAAGGCGGTCAGGTGCTTCTTGTTCTTGCCGTTGCAGAGCCGCTGCTCATTGTTAACATGCAGAGCGTTTTTCAGCTGCTTGCGGCAATCTTGACGGTTATCTGGATTGCGGTTGCCGTTAAAGATAAAACACGGATTATTGCAGCGGTTGTTTCGGTTGCGGCTTCAGCAATTATTGCATTCATTATGCCGTGCGGAGCATTCAGCTTTGTTCTTCTCGGCATAATTGTTCTTGCAGCAACGGCATCGGGCAGCGTGATTGCAAAGATTATTTCATATGCAGGTGCGGTGATATCTGCCGCAGCGGCTTATTTTACAGCAAAGCTTTCATCGGGCGATTTGAGATTTGAGCCCGAATTTATCAAGATATTCAACAGATTCGGCGGCACGGAAAGCCACGCACTTTCTCTTGACAGAATTGAGCTTGGCTATTCAGCACCAATGCTTTTTCAGTATCTTGTGCAGGCTTTGATTGCATCTCTTCCGCTTGTTGCAATTATGATTTATATAATCGTCAAAACTCTTACCTATAAAGCGGATTATGCACAGAAAAACGAGAAACACGGCATTTTCGAAAAGATAAAGACGGTTGCGGCTATTGTTGTGCCCTATGCTTTCATGGCATTCGCTTCCGTAATCTGCAACGGCAAGGGCGGCATTTCAGCGTTGAATTTTGTTCCTCTTATGACAGTTGCCGTGCTTGGCGCAACAGGCAACAGATATGTTAAAAAAGCGCTGGATGATGCGGCTGCGTTTGCAAAGGCTTATCCCGTTGTTGCTTTTATCGTTATAGTCTGGCTTGCATCTTTCATGTTTGCGATTTCAACCCCGAACACTGTTTTCAGAAGCGCTTCAACCTTCGCTGCCTGATTATCAGGCAGAAACCGATGCTTGTTTTCGGGAGGTGCAGGAATGATTATATCAAAAACACCCATGAGGATGTCTTTCTTCGGGGGCGGTACGGATTTCCCGGAATTCTTTCGGGAGTATGGCGGTGCGGTTATATCAACAACCTTTGATAAATATTGCCATGTAAACGTGCGCGAGCTTCCCGATTTGTTTGAATATAAAACTCTTCTTTCCTATGCGCAGATTGAAAAGGTGAATTCCGTTAAAGAAATCAGGCACCCTGCAATCAGAAATGCGATGGAATGGCTGGGTCTTGAAAGAATCGCTCTTAATTATGATGCCGATGTGCCCTCTAAAACGGGACTCGGCACAAGCAGTTCGTTTTCCGTCGGTATGCTCAATGCGTTTTATACCATGCTGGGCATATCAAAATCAAAGCGTGAGCTTGCAGATGATGCGATTTATCTCGAACGCAACCTCTGTGCGGAGGAGGGCGGAATTCAGGACCAGATAGCGGCGGCATTCGGCGGATTCAACCGCATTGATTTCGGCGCAGACGGTTACAAAGTAACTCCGGTTGCAATGACCGAGGAAAGAAAAGCGGAACTTAACGGAAACCTGATGATGTTCTTTACGGGACTTTCGAGATTTTCGTTTGAGGTTCAGAAAACAACAAAGGCGGCAATGAACAGTAAAACGGCAGAGCTTATCGAAATGCTGAAAATGGTTGACGCCGCTGAAAAAATACTCGTTGAGCCGAACACCTCTCTTGACGATTTCGGCAGATTGCTCAACGAAACATGGCTTCTCAAAAGAAGCATAAGCAGCAAAATCTCATCTGATTATATTGATGAATGCTATAAAAAAGCTGTTGATGCAGGTGCTCTGGGCGGCAAGCTTCTGGGCGCAGGCGGAGGCGGATGCCTTCTTTTCTATGTTCCCGAGGAGAAGCACGCAAGCGTGCGTAAAGCTCTTGCAGGGATGCATGAGGTTAAATTCACTTTTGAAAACGAGGGCACAAAAATTATCTGTAATAACTGACGGAGCGAGAAATGATAAAGATTATTGAACCCGATTTTGTTTTTGAGGATGAGCGCGGCAGCCTTGTTCAGCTTGTCAGGGAAGGCTACAAACAGATTAATGTTGTTGTTTCCAAAGCAGGCTTCGAAAGAGGCAGGCATTATCATGCGCTTAACCGAGAGGGCTTTTATGTTGTTGAGGGTGCTTTCACGGTTGAAGCAAAGCTCGGCGAAAAGAAAGAAATATTCAATTTCAAAAAGGGCGATATGTTTATCATCGAGCCGAATGTTGTTCACACTTTCGATTATCACGAGGATTCAATTCTTGTTTCTTTCTATGACAGGGGAGTTGAGCTTCCCGACGGCACAAAGGATATAATTGCGGAGGAGAACGGATAATGGAAGCAATCATTCTTGCGGGCGGCTTCGGAACGAGGCTCAGACCCTGCGTTGAGGATTTGCCAAAGCCTCTTGCCCCTGTCGGCGGCAGACCGTTTCTTGAATATCTGCTTGACTATCTCTATGCCAACGGTGTTCACAGAGCAATAATTTCAACGGGCTACATGGCGGAAAAAATCGAAGCCGCAATCGGCAGAAAGCATCGGGGTATGGTTGTTGATTATTGCAGAGAGGATACCCCTCTGGGCACGGGCGGGGCAATCAAAAAAGCTCTCGGGATGTGTCGGGAGAATTATGCGGCTGTTATAAACGGCGATACTTTTTACGATGTTGATCTTTTTGAAATGCAGAGTGTGCATGAGGCTTCGGGCTGCGGCATAACGCTTGCGGCAAAAATGCTCAAAAACGTTGAGCGCTCGGGCTTTCTTGAGGTTGAAAAAGGTATGCTCGCAGGCTTTTGCGAAAAGGGAGCTTCGGGAGCAGGGCTTATCAACGGCGGCATATATTTCATAAATAAAAATGCGCTTGATTTTATTGCGGAGGAAAAATTTTCGCTCGAAAAGCAGGTGCTTGAAGAGCTTCGGATTCCCGTCAGGGTTTTTGAAAGCGACACATATTTCATCGATATCGGCATTCCCGAGGAATTTGCAAGAGCCAATTCCGAAACATCAATGCTGAAATCGAAAAGAAAAAGAAAAGCCGTTTTTCTTGACAGAGACGGCACGGTAAATGTTGATACGGGTCACCTTTACCGCACCGAAGATTTCCGGTTTTTGGCGAGTGCGGATGAAGCGATATCCCGAATAAAAAAAAACGGTTACCTCGTAATTGTTATCACAAATCAGGCAGGCATAGCCAAGAATCTGTATAAGCAGGAGGCTGTTGATGTGCTTCACGGGTATATCGATTCCCTGCTTTCGGAAAAATACGGCGTTGTTGCCGATGCTTATTATTATTGCCCCCATCACCCTCAGGCTGTGCTTGAGGAATACAGGGCGGAATGCTCCTGCCGCAAACCGCAGGCAGGGCTTATTCTCAGCGCCGTTTCGGATTTTGAAAAAATCGGCATTGAGATTGATTGCAAAAATTCATTCGCCGTCGGCAACCGCCGCTCGGATTTGCTTGCGGGAATCAACGCAGGTATAGAAAACATTATTCTTATCGGCTCCGATGAGCCTGATGCAGCCGAAATCGCTTCGGCACATTATCAAAGCCTTTCAGAGCTTGAGCAGGTGTTATAATTTTGAAAAACGTTTATTTTGTTCAGGTCGGGTTTGCGTTTGATAAATCCGTTTATCTGCCTTATGCAACGGGCACAATCGTTGCCTATTGCAAAAGCAGACCTGATATTGCAGCCGAATATGACTTCAAGGAGATTATCTTCCGCAGAGATGATATAAGCACCATCGTTGACGGAATGGAATCGCCTTATATCGCTGCGTTTTCAACCTATGTCTGGAATGTTGAATTCAACAAAGCGCTTGCGAAAGCGGTTAAAGAAAGATACCCCGAATGCATTATAGTTTTCGGCGGTCACAGCGTTTCGGACAGAATGGAATTCCTCGAAAAGGATTATATCGATATTCTTTCGCTCGGTGAGGGCGAGGAGGTTACGGCAAATCTGCTCAGAGCGCTCAAAGACGGCTCCGACCTGAGCGAGTGCTGCGGAATTGCTTTCAGGGATGTTGACGGCAGCAAGATTCTGACGGCGCCCAACTGCCCCGAATCGGTTGAGGATTATCCATCGCCGTATCTTACGGGAGTTTTCGATTCGATTATCGAAAAGAATCCCGATACGATGTTTGATACAATAATCGAAACAAACAGAGGCTGCCCCTATAACTGCGCTTACTGCGACTGGAGTAACCACAAGAAGCTCAGGCTTTTCCCCATGGAAAAGGTCAAGGGTGAGCTGGAATGGCTTTCAAACCATAAAATCGAATACTGCTTCTGCGCCGATTCCAATTTCGGCATGTTTGAGCGCGATATCGAAATCGCCGAATATATTGTGGAGCTCAACAAAAAAACGGGCTTCCCCAAGGTTTTCAGACCTTGCTACGAAAAAAACAGCGCGGACAGAGTTTTCAGAATTTCCAAAACTCTCAATTCCAGAGGTCTTGATAAAGGTGCAACTATGGCTTATCAGACACTCTGCGATGATGCGCTTAAAAATATCAACCGCAAAAATCTTACAATGGAGCATTTCTCCGAGCTGATGGAAAGCTATACCGGAGCGAATATCCCTACCTACTCCGAGCTGATTCTCGGTCTGCCCGGCGAAACGGCGGAAAGCTTTTGTCAGGGTCTTTGCAAGCTTCTCAGAGCAGGTCAGCACAACTCAATCAGCGTTTATTATTGCGAGCTGCTGCCCAATGCACCCATGTGCAGCCCCGACTATATGAAGAAATTTGAAATTGAGCCCATGAAGGTGAAATTCAACCATATTCATTCGGCGAGCGGCAAAAAGGATACAATACCCGAATATTCGTACCTTGTGCGCTCAACAAGCACTCTTTCCCGTGACGGATGGGTTTACGCAAACCTGTTTTCAATCTGTCTGCAGTGCTTCCACAGCCTCGGCCTGCTCAGATATTTTGCTATTTTTGCTTATCACGAGCTTGGCGTTGATTACTATGATTTCTATACAAACCTGCTCGAATATTGCCTGAATGACAGCGGCATGGCAGGCAGACTTTTCAGAGAAATCAAGAAAAAGCTTGACGGCTCTCTTGAGGGCGAGTGGAATCACAGCAACCCGGTTTTCGGCAATGTTACATGGTTTTTTGAGGAAGGTCTTTTCCTCGAATTCTTATATAATTTTGATGAATTCAGAAAGCTTGCAGACGGCTATGTGAAGCCGATGTTTGAGAATGAAAAGCTTTATTCCGAGCTTCTTGAATTCCAGCTCAATGTAATAAAGCGCCCGTTTGAAAGTGAAAAACAGTTTGAATGCGGATACGATTTCGCGGCTTATTTTAAAAATGCGGGCACGGAAAAGAGCGCTCCGCTGCAGGAGCGTAAAACGGATTTCTTATTCAAAGCGGCAAAGAAATATGAGGATTGGCCGAGCTTTGCAAAAGAAACCGTTTGGTACGGCAGGCGTAAAGGTGCAACCCTTTACAGTGTTAACTGATTAAACAGCAATGTAAATCCCGAAAGGTCAGTGAATTTTGTTGAAGAGGAAGCTTTATTTTCTTCAGGTAAATTATTCTTACGGAAAGTCGGCTCATCTCCCGTATACGGCAGGTCAGATTTCCGCTTATGCTTTTGCAGATAATGATGTTGCGGAAAACTACTGTCTTGAGAATATATTTTTTCTCCGTGAGCCTGTTGAGAACGTTCTTGCAAAAATTGATAACCCGAGCGTTGTTGCGTTTTCAACCTATATCTGGAATTGCAATTTCAACAAAGAGGTTGCAAGGCAAATAAAAGAGAAATATCCCGATTGCGTTATCATTTTCGGCGGACATCATGTTGCTCCGGGCGGCGGAATGCTCGAGGAATGCCCTTATATCGATTATCTGCTTCACGGCGAAGGTGAAGTTATTTTCCGTAGACTGCTGCGCTCGCTTATCGGTCTTGATAATGCTGCGGATATTCCCGGAATCTCAATGCGCACGGAAAACGGAATTCTGACAAATCCCGAAATGATTTCAACCGAGTGCGATTTTCCATCGCCTTATCTTAACGGTTATTTTGATAAGATTCTCGAAGAAAACCCCGATATGGAATTTATGGCTCTTATCGAAACCTCAAGAGGCTGCCCCAATACCTGCGCATATTGCGACTGGAGCAGCATGAAATCAAGAATCCGTAAATTCCCCATTGAGAGAGTTTACGGCGAGATTGAGTGGATGGGCAAAAACAAAATTTTCGGTCTCGGCTCGGCAGATTCGAATTTCGGAATTTTCAGCCGTGACGAAGAAATAGCGGATAAGATAATTCAAACAAAAAAAGAAACGGGCTATCCCGTTAAATTCCAGACATCCTATGAAAAGAACAGCAGCAAAAAGGTTTTTGATATAGGCTACAAGCTTGAAAAAAACGGAATGAGTAAGGGCATAACGCTCTCGTTTCAGACAATGTGCGAAGAAGCACTCATAAACATCGGCAGACAGAATATAAGCACGGAGTTTTTCTCGGAGCTTATGAACCTTTATAATGAAGCAGGGGTTGCAACCTATACCGAGCTTATTCTCGGCTTGCCGGGCGAAACCTGCGAAAGTCTTGTTGATTCAGTCGATAAGCTTCTCTGCCTCGGTCAGCATAACTCGATTTATGTTCACAATTGCGAGTGGCTGCCGTGCTCAATAATGGGACAGGCTGATTATGTTGAACGCTATCAAATCGGCAAATCCCGTATACCCCTTAATCAGCCTCACCGTGAGGCGGATGATGAGGACGAAATTCCCGAGCAGTCATCAATCGTTACTTCAACCTATTCGATGACAAACAGTGACTGGAAGAAAATGAATGTTTTTTCGGCGGTTGTTCAGGGAATGCATCATATGGGGCTTCTGCAGTTTTTTGCGCTCTATCTTTACAGTGAAGGAATAAGCACATATAAAAATTTCTATTGTACGTTCATCGATTATTTTTATGTAAGACCCGAAACCGTTGCAGGCAAGGCAATCAGAGAAATCGAAAACCAGCTTGATGAGGTGCTTGCCGAAAGAGGTACGCTCAGCATCTGCGATAAACGCTTCGGCAAGGTTTTATGGACGTTTGAGGAATATCTTTTCCTCTGTGCAAGCTATGAGGCGGACAGATTTTATAACGAGGCGAGGGAATTCCTTCTCGGCTTCGGCATGGATAATGATATATTTGAAAGTCTTTCGGTTTTTCAGCGGAATATTCCGAAGCAGCCCTTTGCAGGTCTTACCGAATTTGAGGTATCTTATAATTTCCTCGAATACTTCAGAAAAGCAATTGACGGCAAAAAAATTCCGCTCATAAAAGAAAAGAATACTATAGTAATCAACGCTAAGCCCTTTTCTTCGTGGGAAGAATTCGCAAGGGTTGTTGCGTGGTTCGGAAGAAAAGACGGTAACAGCACAAATTTAAAATCAGCAACATCGAAACGGAGTAATTCAGAAAATGGACAGCAGTAAGAGCAGTAAGAAAGTTTATCTTGTTCAGATCAATGTTACTTACAGCAAAACAATAGCATATTTGCCCTATGCGGCAGGCTGCCTTGCGGCGTATGCGTGGAGCGATGCTGAAATAAAGCAGGCGTTTGAGCTTGCGGATATCCTCTGCGTAAGGCACACGGTGGAGGAATCCCTTGAAAAAATCGTTGACCCTTGCGTTGTGGGTTTCTCATGCTATGTGTGGAATATGGAATATAATCTGCGCCTTGCAGAGATGATAAAAGAAAAATATCCCGATTGCATCATAGCTTTCGGCGGACACAACGTTCCCGATGATACGTCTTTGCTTGAAAAGCATCCGTTCATCGATGTGCTTATGCATTCGGAGGGTGAAGAGCCTTTCGCAATGCTCCTTAAGGCGGTTAAAAACGGCACAGGCTTTGATGCCGTACCCGATATTTCGTTCAGAAGGAACAGTGAGCTTATAACAACGCACAAGAACAGAGTTTATGATATAACGGGTTATCCGTCGCCCTATGCGGAACATATTTTTGACGGAATTCTCGAAAAATATCCCGATATTACTTTCCATGCAACGCTTGAAACAAATAGGGGCTGCCCGTATTCATGCGCATTCTGCGACTGGTGCTTCACTAAAAAAATCAGGCTTTTTCCGATGGAAAGAATCAAAAGCGATATCGATTGGATTTCAGAGCATAGAATACCTTACTGCTACTGCGCAGATGCCAATTTCGGCATAGAAGAGCGTGATATTGAAACCGCAAATTATATTCTCGAGGTAAACCGCAAAAACGGTTATCCGCAGGTATTCAAGCCCTGCTATGCCAAAAACAGCGATGAAACCGTTTTTGAAATCGGCAAAATCCTCAACCTCAGCGGCATCGATAAGGGCGTTACGCTTGCTTATCAGTCGCTCGACCCGCAGACGCTTGAAAACATAGGCAGAAAGAATCTTACTCTTGAGCATTATTCCGAGCTTACCGCCAGATATGCCGAAGAGAAAATTCCCACCTATACCGAGCTTATTCTCGGCTTGCCCGGCGAAAGCTATGACAGCTTCTGCAACGGTCTTTGCCGCCTGCTTGAAAACGGTCAGCATAACTCTATGACGGTTTACACCTGTCAGGTTTATTGCAATGCTCCGATTGCAAGCAAGGAAATGGTTGAAAAATATAAAATCCGCTGGGAGCGCCAGCCTCTTCACGGAATACACTATCCTGCAAATTTCAACGGCGTTCAGGAGTATTATGATGTTGTTGTTGAAACAAAGGATATGAGCAAGGAAATGTGGGTCAAGGCGAATATGTTTTCGGTTTGCCTGCAGAGCTTCCATCATCTCGGCTTGCTGCGCTGCTTTGCGATTTACGCAAGGCATGAGCTCGGCATAAGCTATTATGATTTTTATAACCGTCTGCTCGATTATATTTTCAGCGACCCATCCAGATATATCTACAGGCTTTTTGAAGAAATCCGATGGAAAACTGAAAATACAGAGGTTTCCGACTGGTGCTATCAGAAGGATATTTTCAGCAAGGTCGGTTGGTATTTTGAGGAAGGAATTTTCCTTGATCTTATCTATAACAGAGAGATTTTCTGGAAAGACATTGCAGAGTTTACCGAAAGTCTCGGCATCGATGAAGCGGTTTACGGTGAGCTGCTCAGATATCAGCAGTCAATTCTCAGGCTGCCCGATACTCATGTTGTTGAATTTGAAACGGGATATGATTTCTATACCTATTTTCAGAATATTTATGATGATGAATATAAGCCACTGAAAAAGGTTGATACCCGCATGACGATTACGCTTGAAAAGAACATAAAGGATTGGGCAGAATACGCAAGAGAAATTATTTGGTTTGGCAAAAGGAGAAGTGCAACCATTTGCACAAACGCAAGAGAGCAGATCTGTATCAATTATATTGATAAACAAGAATAAAGCTATACAATTGCAAAGAAAAGTGTATAAAAACATACCAAAGGGTTGAATCGTTTTTTAAAAAATGGTTTAATGTAAATAAAGAACAATCATGGGGTGATTTGTTCTTATTTATGAGGGGAAAAGGGTAAGAAAAATGAAAAATATGTATTTGGTTCAGGCATCAAATACATATGTCGGCAGAGGGTTCAGAGCAGCGTATTTACCGTATGCTGTCGGGCTCCTTGCAGCATATGCATTTGAGGATGAAAAGATTAAGAAAGAGTATAGTTTCAAAAGATTTATTTTCACAAGAGAAAAAACCGACAAAGCTGTGCAGAGCCTGGAGGCACCTGCTGTTGTGGGCTTTTCAAACTATATCTGGAATACGCAGTATAATCTTGTTCTTGCTGAAAAAATCAAGAAAAATTATCCTGATTGTGTAATCATTTTCGGCGGTCATAATGTTCCGCCCGATAATTCGTTTCTCGAGAAATATCCGTTCATCGATTATCTTATTCACGGCGAGGGCGAGGAGGCCTTTAAGGCTGTTTTGCTTGAGCTTTGCAAGAATGAAAAGGATTTTTCCCGTATTTCGAACATCTCATACAGAGTTAATGAAACTGAATGCATGAAAACTCCCACGGAGATTTTGTGCAAGCTTGATTATCCGTCGCCTTACCTTAACGGGTGGTTTGACAGCATATTCGAAGAAAACCCCGATATGCAGCTTGATGCGATTCTCGAAACCTCCAGAGGCTGCCCGAGAAGCTGTGCTTATTGCGATTGGGGCTGCAACAATTCGCAAATCAGATTTTTCCCGACGGAAAGAATTTTTGCCGAAATCGATTGGATGAGTGAGCACAAGGTTAAATTCATCTGGGGTGCTGATTCAAATTTCGGTGCGGCAGAAAGAGATATGGATATTGTTGATTATCTTATCGAAAAAAAGGCAAAAACGGGTTGTCCCGAAAGGCTCAGAATCAATTATGCCATGCATAAACCGAAAACTGTTTTTGAAATCAGCAGCAAGCTCGAAAAATACGGCTTGAGCAAAGAGGGTGCAACGCTTTCTTTCCAGAGCCTTGACCCGCAGACGCTTGAAAACATCGGCAGAAAAAACATGAGCATGGAAAAATTCAGCGAGCTGCTTTCTCTTTACAAAAAAGAGGGTATTACCACTTATTCAGAAATTATTACGGGCTTGCCGGGCGAAACCTATGAAAGCTTCTGCAAAGGTATAGGAATGCTTCTCGAAGCAGGTCAGCACAGGCTCATTACCACATATAACTGCGAGCTTCTTCCCAATTCGCCGATGGCTCAGCCTGAATATATGAAAAAACACGGAATCAGAACGGCAGAGATTGAAGCTCTTACTGCTCACAGTGAAATTGACGATGAGGTTAAGGAAAAAACAGTTTATGTTATCGGCACAAACACTCTCAGCGTTGAAGACTGGATTGCCTGCAATGTTTTTGCCTGTATCGAGGAATCGCTTCATCATCACGGAATTATGAAATATATTGCGGTTTACCTGCATTATGAAAAAGGATATCCCTATGAGGATATTTATAACATGGTAATCCGCTATGCGAAAAAGAATAAGGATTCAGTTTTACGCCCCGCATATGATTTTCTTTATAGTTATTACAAGGCGATTTCGGAGGAAAAGCCGATTGCGCTTTACTCAAACCCGATTTTCGGCGATATAACATGGGTACCCAAGAAGGTGGCTCACCTTGCAACAATTTACCGCCTCGAGGAATTTTATTGGGAAATCAAGGATTCGCTCAGATATCTCGGAGTTGAGGATGAACATCTGGATGAGCTTATCGAATTTCAGAGAACAATCCTCAAGCTTCCGTTCAAAAACAATTATTCGGTTGATTTTGAATATGACTGGGCGGAATATTTTACAAATGCTCTTTCAGGCAATTTTAAACCGCTTGAGAGAAAGAAAATCCGGGTTAACGTAAACAACGAGGTTCACAGATCCAATTGGAAGGATTATGCTCTTGAGGCTGTGTGGTTTGGTAACAACGGAATCACGCTTAATCCGGGAATGAGTGTAGAATATATTTAAGGGGTGCGGTTAATGAGTGAGTTCACAGGCGTATCAATAATAACAGGCGCCGTAACCGAAACAAATTCTCTGCGCCGCACGGTAAGCTATATTCTTGAAGTATGTGATCACACCGATTTATCCGAAATAATAATCGGCTATCCCGAGAGGGCTACACCCGAATGTCTTGAGGTTATCAATGAGCTGTGCTCAATGCAGAGCGATGTGAAAATATGGTCGTTTCTGCAAAAAAGACCGAAGCTCGGTTTTTTAACCGAAGCGTTTGAGGCGGCAAGGGGCTCGCACATAATAACGGTTGATTCCGATATGGCGCTTGATATCGGGCTTATTCCCGAAATGATTGAGAAAGCTAAAACCGAGCCCGAAACGATTTTTTCGGCTTCAAGGTGGCTCGGGAAAAGCAGCTTCACGGACTACGGAATGCTCAGAAAAACGGTTAACTTTTGTGCGCAGAAGTTTCTTTCCGTGCTTTTTGGCGGCGGACTTACGGATTACACAATTCCGTTCCAGATTGCGCCTTCGGAGCTTTACCGTTCAATTAATTTTGAGGAAACGGGTTTTCCGATTTTTCTTGAAATGGTGCTCAAGCCCCTGCGTCTGGGCTGTAAATTTACAGAGCTGCCCACCGATTGCAGAGCACGCACCGAGGGGAAATCAAGCAATTCCGCTAAGCAGACGCTTTCATATTTCAAAACCGCTGTTCATGTCAGATTGATGAGCAGAGAAAAAATACTGAAATAAAAAAACATCCTCCTGCCGTAAAAGCAGGGGGATGCCTTGCGTTAAGAAAGCTTTTCAACTTCGATTTTGTTTTTATATGATTTGCTGCCCATTTTGCCGTACCATACAACAAATTTGCCGAAGTTTTCCCAGTTGTCAACAGGGTTTGAGTCCGTGAAAACGGTTCTGAATTTCCCTTTTTCGGGAGCGGAATACCTGCCGAAATAAATGTTGTTGAAATAATCGTAAAAATTATATTCGGTTACGCATTCGGCGGTTTCCTCGTTGGGTCTGCGGAGAGTTGCTTTCTGGTAATCGGCAAGCTGCGAAAGGATGTTTTCATCGGCTATGAGCGTGCGGAGATATGGCATCATTTCCGCATAGAATTTATCGGGATTTGCGCTGATGCAAAGGAACATGTATTCATAATGGTCCCAGACAAGGTTGCCGACGTGCGGCGCATAGAATCTGGGGTTGATTCCCTTTGCAAGCTCTGCGAAAGAGGCTTTGACGGTCTGATAAAGCCCGTTTGTGTACGGTGCCGCGCCTGATTCTATAAATTCCATCAGACCCTCATAAAAGCGTCTGTAGCTGATTCCAAGCTCGTTCATGGCATAAACCGAGAAGCAGCGCAGAAGACCGCAGGCGTGCATTGCCTGAGTGAAAGCGGCGAAAAGAGAGCTTTTCTGCCAATCTGCGCAGGGCATGGTTGCCGTTTCGGTGATGATATCGATTTTTTCGGGGATATAATAGGCATCCGCCGTGCAATGGAAACGGACTATTTCGCAGCGTGATGTTTTGATGCCGTGCTTTGCCATATATTCGGGCTGACCGAGAAGCGAGTTGGGCAGCACGATGCAGTGATACACCTCGAAAATGAAGTGCTGACCGATTTCAAAAAGCTTGCAGATGCCGTCAACAAAGCTGTCATAGGTTTCACCGGGTAAGCCGAGAATGAGTTCGGAATAAACCTGCAGCCCCTCTTCGTGATAAACGCTGAAATGTTCGCTCAGACGCTCAAACGACATATTCTTTCTGCCGATATTTTCGAGCACAACGGGGGAAAGGCTCTGGAGCGAAAGGGTTGCACCCTCGCGGTCAATTCCCTTGCGGTTGAAGCGGCGCACAATCTCACGCACACGCTCGGAATAGCCTTTTGAATAGTTGATGCGCACTCTTTCGGGATAGCTGTATTTTTCTTTTGCGGCAACGAGAGCATCGGCAATTTCGAGGTCATTTTTGCCTATGCCGAAATTTGCATCCGCACCCCATACAAAGCGGATTTTGTTTCTGCCAATCCAATCGATTTCCGCAAGGATTTTTTCAAGACTGAAGAATCTTGTTCTTTCTTTGAGCGGACCCCAATCGCAATAGGCGCAGGAGTTGGGGCAGCCTCTTGAGGTTTCAAGAATGGTGTTGAATTCAATGTGGGGATATTTTTCAAGAACTCTGTCAAACCAGCCGTCAAGATAAGGCGAAGCATAGTCAGGCAGGCAGATTGATTTTGTTTCGCTCATAAAGCATTTGCCGTTTTTCCTGTAAGCAATGTTCGGCACTTCTTCGGCGTTCCCGCTGTCAAGTGCGGCAAGCAGATTGCCGAAGGTAACCTCGCCTTCCCCGAAGCATAGATAATCTATCTGCTCGTGTTTTTCGAGAAAATCGGTGGTCTGCGGAATATTGTGTCCGCCGAAAACCGTTATGCAGTCGGGATAAAGCTTCTTGATTTCACTCGCAAGAGCAAGGTGGTATTCGGTGTTCCAGCAATAGTTTGAAAAGCCCACAACCGCAGGTGATTTCATTTCGCTTGCAACAGTTTCAACGTTCTGCCTTATAAAGATAAAATCCTTGAATTCATATGAAGCCGCAACCTGTTCGTTTTTAAAGGCGTTTGCAATGATAACGCCTGCGGTATACGGCAGATAAACAACTTTTGAATCCTTGCCCGATGAAACGTCAACCTGAACAAAATAAACATTCTTCTTCACAGGCAAATCACATCCCTTCGTGTTGAATCTCAGGTGAATAGAAGTCCGAGGAATAAAGCGCAGGTGCCTGATTTCTGCCGTACCACACAACGGAGCAGGCATAATCGAAAAGCGAATTGCAAGGGTTTTTATCCTCGACGGTGATAACCGTTCTGCGCTTTTCAAGGGGAGCAGACTCTCCCTCATAAATGCGCTTGCAGTATGAATAGAAATCATAATCCGAACCGATTATGATTCTGCCGCCCTGACCCGTGCGCTTTAATATTTTGCGCTGATAATCAAAAACAGCCGAGAGCTCATCGCTCATTGAGTATTTATCGAAAATAAGTTTTTGCAGCTCGTCAAAAATTATATCAGCCTTTTCGAGCGATTTCATGAAAAAGATTTCATCAAACTGCCAGCAGATATCGCCGAGCCCTTCGCAGGGCACAGCCCATGCGTTTTTGCCGTTAGTCATTCCTTTTGCAAAATCGGTTATCAGCTTGAAAATGCTGCCGCAGGCTGAATCAGGATTTTGCAGCGAAAACTCTGCTATAAAGGAATAAATGCTGTAATAGCTGATTCCGAGACTGTTTCGCAGCCAGAGCGCAACGGCTCTGAAAAAGCCGATGTTATGGAATGCCTGAACAAGGCAGGCAAAAGCCACGCAATAAATCCAGTCATCGGTGCTCATGGTGTTTGTTTTGATAACGGCGGTGTTGTATTCCTGAATTTCGTGCTTTTCAAGAGCGCTGCAATGCGCCTGAAAGAACGGCGTTTTAACGGTTTCAATGCCGTGCTTTTGTATATATTCGGGCGCACCCATTTCGGAATTCGGCAGCAAATCGCAGGTGTAAACCTGAATCGCCTTGTGCTGACCGTATTCGAGCAGGTCGCAGATTCCCTTGGTGAAGCTTTCTTTTGTTTCGCCTGCAAGACCGAGAATCAGCTCGGATGAGGTTGAGATACCGCTTTTATTGTATTCGCTCATAAGCTCACGGAAATGCTCAAGAGAAATATTTTTTCTTCCGATGTTTTCAAGCACCGTAGGGGAAAGGCTCTGGAAAGAGAGAGTCTGCGCCTTATCGAGCCCGAATTCGTTGAAGCGTTTGCAGATTTTTTTAACGAAATCCGTTCTGTTTTTGGTGAAGCAAACTCTGAAATTCTTCGGGAAACCCGTTGCTTTTTTAGAGGCGATTATATATTCCGCTATCTCCTCGTCACGGTCAAAAAGCCCGAAATTACCGTCGGCACAGTAAACATATTCGATACCGTGAGCGGCAATCCAATCGATTTCAGCCTTTATCCTCTCCATGGGGAAAAGCCTTACTCTGCTGCCGAGAGTGCCCCAATCGCAGAAAGCGCATTTAAAGGGGCAGCCTCTGTTTGTTTCAAGGATTGCGGAGAAATTGGTTTTGCCGTCAGCGATTGAATCGAAAATCCCGTTGAGATAGGGAGAAGGATATTCGCTCAGGCAGAAGCTTTTTTCTTTTGTTTTATAATATTTCCCGTCTTTTTTATACGCAATGTTTTCAACATCTTCGGGTGATTTGCCGTCA
This sequence comes from Acutalibacteraceae bacterium, assembly GCA_045589555.1. Classification (GTDB taxonomy): domain Bacteria; phylum Bacillota; class Clostridia; order Oscillospirales; family Acutalibacteraceae; genus CAG-177. Next base: position 86,948 of record JAZNPG010000107.1, on the reverse strand, counting down.
AGCAGGCACAGAGCAAGCGCTCTGAAAGCCTCCTCGCCCTCCCGATAGATAAGATAATCAACCTCAGGGCATTCCTCAAAGGTATCAAAATCACGCAGCACATTATGACCGCCGAAAACAATTCTGCATTCGGGATATTCTTTCTTTATCGCCTTTGCAAGTGCCTTGTTGTATTCATAATTCCAGACCGAGCAGGAAAACGCCGCAATAAACGGGTCGCAGAGAGAGGCAATAACCTGCGCAATCGGCTCATGGGTATAGATGAAGCCTGCAAGGCGGCAGGTTTCTTTTATTGTTTTATCGTTGAAGGCATAGGCGGCAATGCAGCCCGAGGCATAGGGAATATAAACCGACCTGCGCTCGTTACCGTAAACATTATTTGCCTGAATAAAATAAATGTTTTTCACCGCCGTGCTCCTTTCGTTTTTATAACCTTAGCGTGACGAACATAATCCAAACCGTGTTTTTTATAGGATAATTTCTGTCACTTCTTTGTTAAAATACTCGCAAATCCACAAAGGATTTGCTGCGTTTTATGCCTCGAATTGCCAAAAATTCTCTCGATAAAAAATCTTCGACCCGAAAGCGAAGGGTTTTCAGATGATTTTTGGCGGTTGAGGGTGCCGACAGGCTGTCGCCTTTCAAATCCGAAACCACAAAAAGCGCTGAAAAGACTCGCTTTCGGGCAGGTTCGGATTATGTTCGGCACGCTGTAATTATATCATTTATGGGAGCTAAAGTCAAACTGCGGTTCAAAAAAACAAATATTCCTGCCGTCATTGACTAACCATAAACAAAGTGATAAAATATATTGTAATTAATTATATGGAAGTGAAAACAATGCTTAACATTCTCGTTACCGGCGGCGCAGGCTACATAGGCTCGGTGCTCGTTCCTCTTCTGCTTTCAAAAGGCTGTAGGGTTACGGTGCTTGATAACTTTTTCTATAATCAGAATTCGTTGCTTGAATGCTGCGCAAACCCGAATTTTGAAATGATTAATGCCGATGCACGCAACGAAGCGGCTGTAAAAGAAGCGATGAAGGGCAAGGATTATATCATTCCCCTTGCTGCGCTTGCAGGTTTCCCTATCTGCGATAAAGAGGCTTGCTCGGCTTATTCGATTAACCTTGATGCGGTTAAAATGATTCTGCGCCTGCGTGAAAAGGGTCAGCGAATCATCTTCCCCTGCACAAACAGCGGCTACGGTCTGGGCGAGGGCGAGAGCTACTGCACGGAAAATTCGCCTATAAAGCCCATTTCAATTTACGGCAAAAGCAAGGTTGAGGCAGAGGCAGCGGTGTTGAGCGAGTGCGGCACAACAGCATTCCGTTTTGCGACCCTTTTCGGCGCATCGCCCAGAATGAGAACGGATTTGCTGGTTAACGATTTTGTTTACAGAGCGGTTTTCGACAGAACAATTGTTATTTTTGAAGGCAGCTTCAAGAGAAATTATCTTCATGTAAGGGATGCGGCAAATGCATTCTGGTTTGCAATTGAGAATTTTGAAAAGATGGAGGGCGGCACTCATAACTGCGGTCTTTCGGATTCAAACCTTTCCAAAATTGAGCTTTGCGAAAGAATAAAGATGATTCTTCCGAAGTTTGTTTATATTGAGGCTCCCGTCGGCGAGGACCCCGACAAGCGCAACTACATTGTTTCAAACGAAAAGCTGGAGTCGCTTGGCTGGAAGCCCATGTATTCGCTTGATGACGGTATCAGAGAGCTTACCAAGGCTTATCAGATAATCAAAAACAATCAGTATTCGAATATCTGAGGTGAGTTTATGAACATTGTGCATCTTAAATATGCTGTTGAAATAGCCAGAACAAAATCAATCAGCAAGGCGGCAGAAAACCTTTATATGGCGCAGCCCAACCTCAGCAGAGCCGTTAAAGAGCTTGAGGAAACGCTCGGCATAACCATCTTCAAGCGTACAAGCAAGGGCATTACCGTTACCCCCGAGGGAGAGGAATTCCTGCGCTATGCAAAGAGGATTATCTCACAGGTTGAAGAGGTTGAGGCGATTTACCGCAACGGCAAAAAGCCAAAGCAGAGGTTTTCCGTCAGCGTGCCCAGAGCAAGCTATATCGCAAAGGCTTTCACGGAGTTTTCAAAAAATATAAGCACAAGTCAGCCTGCCGATATCTTTTATAAAGAAACAAACTCAATGCGTACAATCAATAACATAATCAAAGAGGATTATAACCTTGGCATTATCCGTTATCAGTCGGCTTTTGAGAAATATTTTGTTTCAATGTTCAAGGAAAAAAAGCTTACTCATGAAATAATAACCGAGTTTTCCTATGTGCTGATTGTTTCAAAAAACAGCCCTCTTGCTCTGTGTGAAAAAATTGAGCCCTCCGATTTATCGGAGTTTATCGAAATTTCTCACGCCGACCCCTATGTGCCCTCGCTCCCCATGATTGATGTTAAAAGAGCAGAGCTCTCAGAATCGGTTGACAAGCATATTTTTGTTTTTGAAAGAGGCAGCCAGTTCGATTTGCTTGAAAAAGTGCCCACAACATTTATGTGGGTTTCACCCATCCCTGAGGAGCTGCTTGAGAAATATAACCTTGTTCAGCTCAAATGCGAGGGCAACGGCAAAATATATAAGGATGTTCTTGTTTACAGAAACGGCTACAAGCTCACTGAGCTTGATAAGCAGTTTATTGATGAAGTTTGCAAGGCAAGGAAAAATGTTCTTGAGAATCATATATAAAGCAAAGCATAGAGCTATATCACATTAATTATAGCTCCATGCTTTTTTTATATTTCACTTACTTGCGGATTTTTTGATATAATTATATCGTAAAAATTTGGGCTTTGCGGGTTTAAACGCAGGGCAAATAACAGGAGGATAACAAAATGGCAAGATTTACTTTACCCAGAGATCTCTATCACGGCAAAGGTTCTGTTGAAATCCTTAAAACTCTTAAGGGCAAAAAGGCTATCGTTTGCGTTGGCGGCGGCTCCATGAAAAAGTTCGGCTTCCTTGATAAGGTTGTTGCTTATCTTGAAGAAGCAGGCATGGAAGTTAAGCTTTTCGAAGGCATCGAGCCCGATCCCTCAGTTGATACAGTTATGAAGGGCGCTGCAGTTATGCAGGAATTTGAGCCCGATTGGATTGTTGCAATGGGCGGCGGTTCACCCATTGATGCTGCAAAAGCAATGTGGATCAAATATGAATATCCCGAAATCACATTCGAAGAAATGTGCAAGGTTTTCGGTATTCCCGAGCTTCGTCAGAAGGCTCGCTTCGTTGCTATCCCCTCAACTTCAGGTACAGCAACAGAGGTTACAGCTTTCTCCGTTATCACAGACTACGAAAAGGGCATCAAATATCCCCTTGCTGACTTCGAAATCACTCCCGACATCGCAATCGTTGATTCCGAGCTTGCTGAAACAATGCCCAAGAAGCTTGTTGCTCACACAGGTATGGATGCAATGACTCACGCTGTTGAAGCTTATGTTTCAACCTGCAACTGCGATTACACAGATCCCCTTGCTCTTCATGCAATTTCAATGATCGATGAAAACCTCGTTGATTCATATAACGGCGACAACGGCGCAAGAGAAAAGATGCACAACGCACAGTGTCTTGCAGGCATGGCATTCTCAAACGCTCTTCTCGGCATCGTTCACTCAATGGCTCACAAGACAGGTGCTGCATTTGACGATTTCGGCGCTCACATTATCCACGGCGCTGCAAACGCAATGTATCTTCCCAAGGTTATCGAGTTCAACGCAAAGGATGAAACCGCAGCAAAGAGATATGCAAAGATTGCTGATTTCATCGGTCTCGGCGGCGAAACAGTTGCTGATAAGGTTGAAAACCTCATCCAGTATCTCAGAGGCATGAACGACAAGCTCAACATTCCTCAGTGCATCAAGAACTACGGTGCAGACAGCTACTTTGCAGAGCAGGGCTTTGTTCCCGAAGAAGTTTTCCTTGAAAGACTTCCCGAAATCGCAAAGAACGCTATTGCTGACGCTTGCACAGGCTCCAACCCCCGTCAGCCCAGCCAGGAAGAAATGGAAAAGCTCTTCAAGTGCTGCTACTATGACCTCAGAGTTGATTTCTGATCAGGCGTTGCTTCACGAAGCGAAGAACAAAAGAAACTGAATTAAAGTAATAACGGGCTTGCATCGGTAAATTACCTTTGCAAGCCCGTTTTTTAATGTTGTAGTTTAAATAAAGTTTTTGTTTGTTTCTTTTTAGCCGTTTTTTTTGATTTGGCGTATCGCATACGCCTTGCATCGGAATAAAACGGCTTCTTCATCTTCGTGAAACAACCCCTTTTATTTTGACTGCTTTGGCGGTCCGCTTTTTTATTGCAAAAATCCCCGAGGCACCGAGGTGCTTCGGGGATTGATGTTTTTAAGAATTATTTCTCGTTGTAGATGCCTCTGGGAACATAGTGAGTATGAAGAACCTCGTGAGCGATGTGGCTGCCGGGCTTCTCGAAATACTCTGCGTAAACAGCCTTGACTGCTTCGCTTTCGTGTGACTTTCTTACGGGGAGATTCTTATCTGCCTCATAGAGAGCCTGTCCTCTGATAGCCTTAAGGTCAACGAAGTTGTGAACGCTTGCGGGCTGAGTGGGCTGACCGCCGCCGTTTACGCAGCCGCCGGGGCATGCCATGATTTCAACAAAGTGATATTCTGACTTGCCTGCCTTGATATCGTCCATAACCTTCTTTGCGTTTGAAAGTCCGCTTGCTGCGCAAACCTTAACTTCCATGCCTGCAACTGTGTAGGTTGCTTCCTTAAGACCCTCTGTACCTCTGACCTCTGTGAAGTCAAGGTTCTTGAGCTCTTCGCCTGTGAGAGTTTCAACAGCTGTTCTGAGAGCTGCTTCCATAACGCCGCCTGTTGCGCCGAAGATAACGCCTGCGCCTGTGCCTTCACCGAGAGGATTATCAAATTCTTCGTCGGGAAGAGCATTGAAGTTGATACCTGCGGTTTCAATCATTCTTGCAAGCTCACGGGTTGTGAGTGCATAGTCAACATCAGCGTAGCCGCTTGCGGACTGGTCTGCTCTGCCTGCTTCAAACTTCTTGGCTGTGCAGGGCATAATTGAAACAACAACGATATCCTTGGGATCGATGTTCATCTTCTTTGCATACCATGTTTTGATTACTGCGCCGAACATCTGCTGGGGAGATTTGCAGCTTGAAAGGTGAGCGAGCTGCTCGGGATAATAATGCTCGCAGTATTTAACCCAACCGGGTGAGCAGGAGGTGATAAGGGGAAGAGTTCCGCCGTTGTTGATTCTGTCGAGAAGCTCGTTTGCTTCTTCGAGAATTGTAAGGTCAGCGGAGAAATCGGTATCAAATACCTTGCTGAAGCCGAGGCGGCGAAGTGCTGCAACCATTTTGCCGGTTACGTTTGTGCCGATTTCGTTGCCGAATGCTTCACCGAGAGTAACTCTGATTGAAGGAGCTGTATTAACAACAACAAACTTCTCGGGGTCATTGATAACTTCAAATACCTTTGCGGTATCGTCTTTTTCATAGAGAGCGCCAACGGGGCAGTGAACGATGCACTGACCGCAGGATACGCAGCTGTAATCATAGAGAGGCATCTCAAAGGGAGAACCGATATGAGTGTCAAAGCCTCTTGCGTTTGCACCGATAACGCTGATAGCCTGATTATCGCAGGCTGCAACGCAGCGGCGGCAGAGAACGCACTTGCTGTTATCTCTGATCATGTGAGGAGCGGAATCGTCAAACTGGAATTCGGGATATGTGCCTTCGAAAACCTTTTCGTCGGCAACGCCGTAATCCTTGCAGAGCTTCTGGAGCTCGCAGTTACCGCTTCTTACGCAGGAAAGGCATTCTTTTCTGTGAGTTGAAAGAATGAGTTCAAGAGTCATCTTGCGGCTCTTTCTGACCTTTTCTGTGTTTGTGAAAACTTCCATGCCCTCGTTTACGGGGAATACGCAGGCGGAAACAAGGGAGCGAGCGCCCTTAACTTCTACCATGCAGATACGGCAAGCGCCGATTTCGTTGAGTTCCTTGAGGTAGCAGAGAGTGGGAATTTCGATGCCCGCATATCTTGCAGCTTCAAGGATTGAAATGCCACTGGGAACGCTCAGGGGCATATTGTTTATTTTAATGTTTACCATTTCCATTAGTTTATGCCTCCTCAATTAAGCTTTGCTGATTGCGCCGAACTTACAGGAATCAATGCAAGCACCGCACTTAATGCACTTTGTTGTGTCGATAACATGGGGATTCTTAACTGTGCCGCTGATTGCGCCTGCGGGGCACTTTCTTGCGCAGAGTGTGCAGCCCTTACATTTGTCAGCGTCGATAACGTAGTTAAGAAGGCTCTTACATACGCCTGCGGGGCATTTCTTATCAACAACGTGAGCAACATATTCGTCACGGAAGAACTTGAGAGTTGCAAGAACGGGGTTGGGAGCTGTCTGACCGAGACCGCAGAGTGAGTTTTCCTTGATGTAGTAAGCGAGCTCTTCAAGCTTATCGAGGTCTTCAAGAGTGCCGTTACCGTCAGTAATCTTTTCAAGGATTTCCATCATGCGCTTTGTGCCGATACGGCAGGGTGAGCACTTACGGCAGGATTCATCGATTGTGAAACCGAGGAAGAACTTTGCCATGTCAACCATGCAGTTGTCTTCGTCCATAACGATAAGACCGCCTGAACCCATCATGCAGCCGATAGCTGTGAGGTTATCATAGTCGATTTCTGTATCGATAAGGCTTGCAGGGATGCATCCGCCGGAGGGACCGCCTGTCTGAGCAGCCTTGAACTTTTTGCCGTTGGGGATACCGCCGCCGATATCATAGATGATTTCGCGAAGGGTTGTGCCCATGGGGATTTCAACAAGACCTGTGTTTTCAATCTTGCCGCCGAGAGCGAATACCTTTGTGCCCTTTGATTTTTCAGTACCCATTGATGCAAACCAGCTTGCACCCTTGAGGATAATCTGGGGAATGTTAGCAAAGGTTTCAACGTTGTTTTCTGTTGTGGGCTTGCCGAAGAGACCCTTAACTGCGGGATAGGGAGGTCTGGGTCTGGGCTCACCTCTGTTACCTTCGATTGAGGTCATAAGAGCTGTTTCTTCACCGCAAACGAATGCGCCTGCGCCGAGACGGATGTGAAGATCAAAGTCAAAGCCTGAGTCAAAGATGTTCTTGCCGAGAAGACCGTATTCCTTAGCCTGTTCAATAGCAATCTGAAGACGCTTAACAGCGATGGGGTATTCTGCACGAACATAAACATAACCTTCGGTTGCGCCTGTTGCGTAGCCGCAGATTGTCATAGCTTCGATAAGGCAGTGGGGGTCACCTTCAAGAACGGAACGGTCCATGAATGCGCCGGGGTCGCCTTCGTCAGCGTTACAAACAACATATTTCTGGTCAGCAGCGTTTGCAGCAGTGAAGCTCCACTTTCTGCCTGTGGGGAAGCCGCCGCCGCCTCTGCCTCTGAGGCCTGAATCGATAACTTCCTGAATAACCTGCTGGGGAGTCATCTCTGTGAGAACCTTACCGAGTGCTGCGTAGCCGTCCATTGCGATGTATTCATCGATGTTTTCGGGGTCGATAAGACCGCAGTTACGAAGAGCAACTCTCTTCTGGGTCTTGTAGAAGTTAGTGTCGTTAAGTGAAACGGATTTGCCGGCTTCTTCAATAACGCTTTCGTCAACATCTTTGTAAACAAGTCTGTCAACAAGGCGGCCTTTAAGAAGATGCTCTGAAACGATTTCAGCAACGTCTTTTTCTTCAACTCTGCTGTAGAAAGTTCCTTCGGGGTAGATGATAACAACGGGGCCGAGAGCGCAAAGACCGAAGCAGCCGGTCTGAACGATTTTAACTTCGTCCTGAAGTCCGTTTTTCTCAAGCTCCTTCTCGAAGGTGGACATGAGTACCTTACTGCCTGAAGAAGTACAGCCGGTACCGCCGCAAATCAAAACATGAGAACGAATCATATTACTTTAACCTCCATTATGAGATAGCGTTGGTGATTGTGTATTCCGAAATGGGAGCGCCGCCCTTGAGATGCTTCTCAATAACCTCTGCAGCCTTTTCGGGGGTCATCTTGATATAAGTAACCTTTTCTTTGCCTGCCTCGTAGATTTCAACAACGGGCTCAAACTGGCAAACGCCGATGCAGCCTGTCTGCGAAACCATAACCTTATCAGCGAGACCTGCGTTGCTTACGCCTTCAACAAATGCGTTAAGAACGGGTCTTGCGCCTGCTGCGATGCCGCAGGTAGCCATACCTACAACAACTCTGATGTCGCCGCTGCCTTCACGAAGAACAACCTTGTCCTTCATTTTTTCTCTGATAGCAGCAAGTTCAGCCAATGATTTCATAATATCTATCCTCTCTAAAAAATTATTAACATATTTATGATACCGAAGCGTAGCCTTCGTTAAGGTAATCTTCGATCCATTTTATAACCTCATAGGTATCAAGCGGCACATCGCCGAGAACTTCGCGAAGCTCACGGGTGTCCAGCTCAACATCGCCGCCCTCAAGGTGATGCTCAAAGCGCCATTCGATATCGGGCGAGCCCTGAATAAGCGCCGTGACGGTTGAAACTATATCGCCGAGGGGGGTGAAATCGAGATGGTTTTTGAAAAAAACCGCCGTAACCTTTGTTCCGCAGTTTTCGGGGTCATCCTTCTCGCTTACGGATTCAATGCTTACCGAACCGCCCGTCTGTTCTGCCGCCAGCTTTAAAAGCGGCACGCCAAGACCGACCTTGCGGGTTGTGCGGGTTGTGCAGAACGGGTTGATAACGTTTTCAACCATTTCCTTGCTCATTCCGCAGCCGTTATCTTCAATCAGCAGTGTGAGAGTGTCGGCGGTTTCGGTTAATTTTATGAGAATGTTTTTTGCTTTCGCTTTTACTGAATTCTGAGCAATATCAAGAATATTCAGCGATAACTCTTTCATAAGCCTTTCAGCCTTTCAAAAAGCTTTTTGCGGATATCTTCGGGGTTTTCGCTGCATTCAAGCTCAAAACAGTTGAGTCTGCCGCTGATATCCCACAGATAGTGAGCATCCGATGACACAACATGTGGCTTTGCCTTGAGCAGCTCAAATTTTTCTTCATATTCCGTTCGCTTATCGCCGTCGTGATATTCGGCGCACGGGAAAAACGGGAATTCGGGGAAGATGCCGAGCGTTGCAACAATTCCGTTTGCCTCCCTGTCGATATGCGCAGGGTAGCAGATTCCGCCGCATTCCTCAACAAGGGATGGAGCTTCGTCAACGGTGATGAGAGTTGCGTTTGAAAGCAGGTTTTCTTCAACACCGATAACCTCATCGTTTTCGTTCATTATCATCTGCTCGCCGAAAATATCAACCCTGTTTTTGAACGGTATGCGCTTTTCGCTGACAATTGCATCAAACCTCAGCGCATCCTCAAGATGTTCAAAAAGGCACACAAGGTGAATATCCTCCGCCGTTGTAAGCTCCATGCCTGCAACGGGCACAATTCCGTTTGCCTCGGCGGTTTTAAAAAACGCAGGGCAGTTGCGGCAGGAATTATGGTCGGTCAAAGCCATGATATCAAGCTTTGCAACCACGCCCATGCCTGCAATGTTGTTCGGAGTCATATCGTCATCGCCGCAGGGCGACAGGCAGGAGTGAATATGAAGGTCATAAAAATACTGTTTCATATCAGAGCTTCTCAAAAAATATTTTTGCCGCTTCGTATGCAGGCATTGAGCAGGAGAGAATATTCACTCCCTTTGACTTTGCCGTTTCGGTAACGGCTCTGTCAAGCTGAACACCTTCTGCAAGAATGATGCAGGCAACGTCGGCAAGCGATGCAACGGCAACAATGTTGATGTTGGACATGATTGTTATCCAGGCATCGTCAGCCTTTGCTCTGCCCATAACCCAGCTCAAGAGGTCGCCGATGTAAACACCGCTGATTTCTCTATCGCCGTCGGGCATTGCGATAGTGCTGAAGCCCTCAAGAGAAGCGAGCTCATTCACTTTCATTGCCGTCACCTCCCTGATAGTTTTCGAGATATTTTCTGAACAGATCTTTATAAGCGATTATGCAATCGTTTCTGTCTGCGTGACCGAGAACGATGTCCTCGGCAAAAGCACGGCACGAGGGTGCACCGCAGGAGCCGCAGTCGATTCCCGGCAGGGATTTGCGTACCTGCTGAATCTGAGCCATAAGCCTCATAGATTCGCCGATGTTATCGCTCAGCCTGTTGAGGGGCTGGTATTTGGGATAATCGGAGAAGAAGCGGCTTTCGGGGATGAAGTGCTCATCCTCGGGCATGGAGTTGAGCGAAACGGGCATATAGCGCCTTAAAGTGTGAAGTCTGTTTTTTGCTATGTAGGGGTTTTCGATTGTGAGAACGCCGCCTACGCAGCCGCCCGGACAGGCGTTGAGTTCAACAAAATCAATCGGCGGAATGTTGCCGTCCTCAATCTGGTCGAGAACGGAGATGACGTTGTTTATGCCGTCAGCCGCCAGGATTTTATCGTTGAGCAGCGCAGAGCCTTCGCCGCCGCAGATTGCCCAGCTCAGACCGATTCTGCCTGCCTGAGTTGAAAGCTTTGGCGGATTATCTCTGTTCATCACATTGATGAGCAGGAAGTAAACCTCGCTCATTGAAACAACAAGGTCAACCTCGCTCTTGTAGCTGCCGAAGCCGTTTTTAGCGTAGCTTGCTTTTGCGGGGCAGGGAGAGATAAAGCAGATGCCGATATCCTCCTTGCTTAATTCGGGATGCGCCTTCAGGGTCATTTCTCTTGCCATTGAGGCTGCAACCTCCATGGGAGGCAGCAGAGGAATAAGATTATCCTTGAGGAAAGGAAAGCGCAGACCGATAAGTCTTGTTATAACGGGGCAAGCTGTGCTGATAACGGGTTTTTTGATGCCCTCCGTACGCAGATAGATTCTGGTATAAGCCGAAACTATTTCAGCCGCCTTTGAAACCTCAAAAACATCGTCAAAGCCGATATCGAGGAGTCCCTGAAGCACATAATCGATATTATCGAGATTATCAAACTGGGCAAACAGGGCAGGGGCCGGGAGAGCGATTTTGTATTTGAATCTGTTAATTTCGCTGAAAGTGTTGCAAACACTCTTTTTTGCGCTGTTAACGCAATTGCGGATGCATTCACCGCAGTCTATGCATCGCTCGGGGTCAATCTCCGCACAGCCGTTGCGCACCCGGATTGCCTCCGTGGGGCAATGCTTCATGCAGGTTGTGCAGCCTGTGCATTTGTTGGGGTCGAGCGATACGGAATGGATATAGGTATTCATCATACTATCCTTTCAGCCGCAAGGGTCAATAATTGACCTTCATGGTAATTGTTGTTCCCTCACCCACAACCGAATCTATATGCATATAGTCGGTGTATCTTTTCATGTTTGGCAAGCCCATGCCTGCGCCGAATCCGAGAGTCCGGATATTATCGGGCGCTGTGGAGAAGCCCTCCTGCATTGCCTGCTCAATGTTGGCGATACCGGGGCCGGTATCGGAAAGAATTATTTCGATGCAGCCGTCATCAACCGTAACATCAGCTGTACCGCCGCCCGCATGGATAACCATGTTTATCTCGCCCTCATACATGGCGATGGAAATCCTGCGGATGGTTTCGGGGTCAAAGCCGAGCTGGCGCAGGTTCTTTTTGACCTGAACCGATGCCTGACCTGCCGATGTGAAGTTTTCGCCGTCTACTTCGTAATGGAATGTTAAGGCGTCAGCCATTGGAAGCCCCGTTTCCGGTAAGACCGTTTGAATAGAGAATTCCGCAGGCGTCATACATACGCAGAGGCGTAGTCATAACAGCTATGCCGCTTTCTTTTGCAAGCTCAAGCATATCCTGCGAAGGCTTTTTTGATCTTACAAAAACAATGCAGAGCATATCCATCATTTCTGCGGTTCTGATAACCTGCGCATTGACAAGCCCCGTGAGGAGAACTGCCTGATCTTTTACATAAGCCAGAACGTCACTCATCATATCGCTGCCGCAGGCTGAATGAACATCTTTGCCCAGACTCTCGCTGCCGCAAAGCACTTCAGCGCCGAGCAAATCTTTGATAGCGTTAATCGTCATATTAACATCCCTCTATCGTTAAGGTTTGATTACTGATATTTTGCGAGGATATCGGGGATTTCGTCGGGAGTAACTCTGCCGTAAACGTCTTCGTTGATTGTGAAAACGGGAGCAAGGCCGCAAGCACCGATGCAGCGGCAGGCTTCAACTGAGAATTTGAGGTCTGATGTGCATTCGCCGGGAGCGATGCCGAGAACCTCGCAGATTTTATCAAGGATTTCCTGAGAACCCTTAACGTAGCAAGCTGTGCCGAGGCAAACCGAAACGTTATATTTGCCCTTGGGTGAAAGTGAGAACAGCGCATAGAAAGTTGAAACGCCGTAAACCTTTTCAAGCGGAACATCCATACCGTCTGCTATCATCTTCTGAACCTCGATGGGCAGATAGCCGTAAATGTTCTGTGCTTCCTGCATAACGTGCATAAGCATGCTTCTGTCGCCCTTGCATTCTGCCATGACAGCCTGAAGCTGAGCTTCCTGCTCGGCAGTGCCTGCGAAGGGAATGTTACTGATTTTTTTAAGCATTTAGCCATTCCTCCTGATTTTATTTAATAGCTGCTTTAAAAACAATTTTACCGAATGCATTTGTGCATAAAAAACCGCAATCCTGCATTCTAAAGTATTATAACATATATTAATAAAAAATGCTACGTTTTTTTTACGATTTTTCGAGTAAAATCAAAGGTTTTTTGTATATTTTTTCACTTTCAGCCGATTAGCTCAAACTAACTTGCATATGCAGGTATTTGCTTGATTTGTGCAAAGGTTTCGGAGTGAATTCGGAAGCTGTGCATTTTGTTGACAACGGCAAAGACAATGTGATATATTTTATCTGTCTACATATCAGTGAATAACGAATGTTGAAGAGTGAACAGTTAAGGACAGGCTCTGCCTGTAACCGATTATATGCAGTGGCGATTCATGAATCGCCCGCAAAGCTAAAATTAAAACAGCTGTAAACAAATCACGGAAAAGGATTTAAACTATGAAATCAAAACGCAGTTTTCCTATAGTAACAGTTACAAAAAAAGCGGAGGCATCGCTGAAAAACGGTCATCCTTGGGTATACGATGCCGAGATAACCGAAACCTTCGGCACTCCCGAAAACGGCTGCCTTGTTGATGTTGTTTCGCAAAAAGGCTCTTACCTCGGCACGGGCTTTCTGAGCCTTAACAGCAAGATAAGGGTGAGGGTTGTTTCCTCAAATGCCAACGAGAGCTTTTCGCCTGCATTCTGGGAAAGGCGGATTAAATACGCAATCGATTACCGCAAGACCGTTATGGGCGATGATTTTTCGTGCTGCCGCCTTGTTTTCGGCGAGGCTGACGGTCTGCCCGGTCTGACGGTGGACAGATTTTCGGATATAATCGTAACTCAGGTGCTTTCTTTCGGCATGGATAAAATCAAGGATATTATCTATAAAGCCGTTGTGAAAACTCTCACAGATATGGGCGAAACCGTAAACGGTGTTTATGAGCGCAACGATGTTGCAATCAGAGCGCTCGAGGGGCTTGAGGAATACAAGGGCTGGTATGAGGGTATTCCCCATCCCGAAAGCACGGTTACGCAGATAACCGAAAACGGAATAAAATACAATGTTGATTTTGAAAACGGTCAGAAAACGGGATTTTTCCTTGACCAGAAATACAACCGCCTTGCAGTTGCAAAAATCGCAAAAGGCAAAAAAGTGTTGGATTGCTTTACGCACACGGGCTCATTTGCGCTGAATGCGGCAATGGGCGGAGCGGAAAAGGTTACGGCGGTTGATGTTTCGAAATCGGCGGTTGAAATGGCTGAAACCAACGCAAAGAGAAACGCCCTTGAGGGCAGAATGGATTTCCTTGCAGCGGATGTTTTTGATTTGCTTCCCGAGCTTGAAAAGCGGGGCGGCAAGCCCTATGATTTCATCATTCTTGACCCGCCTGCATTCACAAAAAGCCGCAAAACCGTTAAGAGTGCGGAAAGGGGATACAAGGAAATCAATTACAGGGCAATGAAGCTTCTGCCAAGAGGAGGCTACCTTGCAACCTGCTCCTGCTCACACTTTATGAGGAACGATTTATTCGTTAAAATGCTTCACGATGCCGCTGCCGATGCAGGCGTGCAGCTCAAGCAGATTGAAGCCCGTCAGCAATGCTGCGACCATCCCGTTTTATGGAATGTTCCCGAAACGGATTATCTCAAATTCTATATTTTTCAGGTGGTGTAAAATATGTTTTATAAAAACTGGATGTCTTATATCAAAGACGATGCAAAGGTTACCCGAATCGCAATTCCCGGCTCGCATAACTCCGCAACCGTCGGCATGAACAAGTTTGCACGTTGTCAGGCAGGCACGCTCTATGAGCAGTATGAGCACGGTCTGAGAATGTTTGATATCAGGCTCAAGGCGAACAAAAAAGGCGAGCTTTTTGTTGCTCACGGCATAATGAAAGGCATTACTGCGGAAGAAGCTTTTCGGGATTTGAAAAAGATTTTTGACGAAACAAATGAGTTTTTTATTATCGGTCTGCGCACATATATGAATCAGAAAATCGGACCTGTAAAGCTCAGCTATAACGGCAACACAGCCGAAACAAGCAGGCTTATCAGAGAGTATCTGAACCCCGAAAAATATGCGCTTACCGATGTTTCGGATATCGGGAGCCTCACTCTCGGAGATTTGAGAAAATCGGGCAAAAAATATGTTATCATCAACGAGAATGCAGAGTATGATTTCAGCGTGAACTGTCCGATGCCTTATCCGTGGGAATCCGATGTTTACGGCATGAAGCCTGAGAAGTTTTCAAAAATTATCCTGAAATATCTTGACGAAATTGATACCGATGGCTTCTTTGCTTTTCAGACCCAGCAGACTCCGAATCCCGGAACGGAAAACGGCTGGATGAAGTGGCCTGATGACCTTGATGAGATGATAAGACCTTTCTTCCCCAAAATTATTGCAGATATTGCTGCTGACCCCGTAAAGCTTGCAAAGGTTAACATTATTGTCGGCGATTTCATGACATTCGATTATATGAAATCAAACGAAATTCTTTCTCTCAATCTTCACAAAGATATTGTAAAAGAAGAGCTTAAAGAAGAATTCAGAAAGGCTATAGGCAAATAAAATGGCAGAATACAGTTCGATGATAATCGGTCATGTTACAATGGATGCCAACACCGACCATCTCGGCAATACCGTCAGGCTTGCAGGCGGAGCGGTGCTGTTTTCGTCGGCATCAGCATATGCGCTCGGACACAATGTGGCGGCGGTAACGAAAATGGCTGAAAAGGATAAAGCCGAAAGGCTCGGCAGCTTTACAGTGCCTGCGGAAAACATTTTCTGCCTTGACGGCGAAAATTCCTGCAACATGGTGAATGTTTATCACACTCCCGACAAGGAGAGAAGAACAAGCACCTGCACCTCAAAGGGCGACCCTTTTAAGGCCTCGGAAATTCCCGACCTTGATGTGGCGATTTATCACCTTGCAGGTCTGGTTTACGGCGATTTCAATGCGGAGCTTATAAAAACTCTTTCAAAGGATGCGCCCGTTGCGCTTGATGTTCAGGCGTGCCTTCGCAAGGTTGCGGATAACGGTTCAATGTATTTTGAGGATTGGAGCGAAAAAAAGGAGTGCCTGCCCTTCATAACCTACCTTAAAACCGATGCTGCCGAAGCTGAAATCATGACAGGCTTGAAGGACAGAAAAGAGGCGGCGAAGCTGCTTTATGCGTGGGGTGCGGGAGAAATTCTCATCACGCATAACACCGAGGTGCTTGTTTATGACGGCAAGGAGTTTTACACCTGCCCCATAAGGGCACGCAACCTCAGCGGAAGAACGGGCAGAGGCGACACAACCTTTGCCGCTTATATCAACGAAAGACTCACAAAGTCCATTCCCGAAGCGCTTCTCACCGCAACGGCAACCGTTTCGCTCAAGATGGAAACCGCAGGTCCGTTCAGGGGTACAAGAGCCGATGTTGAGAAATATATTGACGAGTTTTATGCGGATTTCAAATCTTAATAAAATATCCCACAACTGTTAAAATTAAATTCATACTGAATTAATATTTTCGGGTTATTATCTGATTGTACTCAGCGGGAGCCGCAACCCGCAGTGTACTGCTCATTTTTTTGAGTACGCAATACCCCTCCTCAATTCAACCCCATGCAGAAAAAGATGCTGCCGCAAGCATCTTTTTCTTGCGTTATGGGGTATTTTAGTGAAAAATGAATAGTGAAGAGTGAATAGTTCAGGGTGGGCTCTGCCCGCACCCGATTGTAAATCAAAAAGCAGGTGCCGCAAAGCACCTGCTTCTTTTATGCCGTTTGGCTTTTTCTTATAATTCCTCTTTTGAGTATGAAATAGAGTGAGAACTGAACAACGAACGTTGCAAACCATGAAATCGGATATGCCCAGTAAAGGAACATCAGCGTTCTGTTCAGGGGGAGTATTACAAAAATCCAGAAGAGCCTTATTCCGCAGCCGCCCAGCAACGAAACAATCATCGGCTTGAAGGATTCGCCCATGCCTCGCAGCTGACCTGCCGCAACATCCATCAGCGAGCAGAAAACATAAAACGGCATAACAAGCGCAAGCCTTTCCGCTCCGATGGCGATAACTTCTTTATCCGTTGAGAAAAATCCTACGATGAATTCGCTGAAAACAGTTCCGAGCAAGCCCATAACTATGCCGATAACGCTTGCTATCGTGATGCAGTAGCGGTAGATTTTGCCCACGTTTTCGTATTTGTGAGCGCCCATGTTCTGCGAGGTAAAGGTCATTGTTGTTTGAGCAATAGCGTTGGTTGCGGTGAAAATATATGAATCGTAATTCGAGCCTGCCGCAATGCCTGCCATTGCAACCGAGCCGAAAGAGTTAACGGTTGTCTGGATGATAACGTTTGAAATTGAAAAGAGCGAGTTCTGAATGCCTGCAGGCAGACCGATTAGAACGATTTTTGAAAGCTCTTTTTTGTGAATGCGGAGCATTCTCAGCGAAAGTCTGCAAGCGTTTCTGAGCTTCGTGAGATGAATTACAATCATTATTGCCGAAAGATACTGCGCAACGATTGTTGCAATCGCAACGCCGCTGACTCCCATATGGAAAAAGATAACGAGAATCAGGTTGAGCGCAACATTTACAAGACCCGTTGATGCGAGGATGAACAGGGGCTTTTTGGTGTCGCCCGTTGCTCTGACGATTGCCGAGCCGAAGTTGTAGACAATCGAGCCGGGGCAGCCGAGAAAATAGATTTTCAGGTACAGCGTTGCAAGGGGAAGAACATCCTCGGGCGAGCCCATAAGCACAAGGATTTTGCCTGACATAAAGAATCCGAAAAGACCGATAAAAATGCCGCAGATTACACTCATGAGCATGGCGGTGTGGGTGCAGTTGCGGATTCTTTCTTCATCTCCCGAGCCGATGTGACGGGCAACCATAACGCCCGAGCCCATTGAAAGACCGATGAAAACATTCAGCAGCAGATTTATGAGCGAGCCCGTTGAGCCAACGGCTGCAAGAGCCTCGCTGCCTGCAAACCTGCCGACAACCACAACGTCGGCGGTGTTATAGGCAAGCTGAAGCAAGCCTGTCAGGATGAGAGGGATTGAGAATATAAAAATCTTTTTCAGAAACGGTGCGCTTGTCATGTCAAGCGAATATTGGTTTTGCATTTTTATTTTTCACTTCCGTTTGTGTTATAACTTGATTATATCACTTTGAAAAGGCTTGTCAATTGAGAGGAATGACAAAAAAAGAGAGTGCCGCCAAAGTATTTTTGACATCATTTCTTTTTGAAAAGCAAAAAACAAGCCCTCGAAAAAATTTAAAAAATTTTAAAAAAAGTGTTGACATTTACGAAAAAGCGTGTATAATAATAACCCGTAGCCCAGTTGCGAGTTACATTGGGGAATAGTGTAACGGTAGCACGACAGACTCTGACTCTGTTTGTTGGGGTTCAAATCCCTATTCCCCAGCCACGAAAAAAGACCGCTTTTGTCAATTAAGACAAAGGCGGTCTTTTTCGAACTAAGTGTGCCTTGCGGCACGTGAAGCACACCTTTGGTGCGTGAAGCGATGCTACGCATCGTGAAGTGCCTGCGGGCGTGAGTGGCACACTTAACTTCGCGTCGTGCTAAAGCATGATACTTCACGGCGGCGTCGCCGCTGCTTTACTTGGGCATTGCCCAAACTTCACTAAACATTGTGCATCATGTACAGTACAATAGAAACAGGAGTTGACTATATGTCAGAAAGTAAGCTGAGAACACAATCGATGGATTTTGCGGTTTCGATTATTAATCTTGTAAAATCACTCAAGGAAAGACGGGAATCCATTATCTCAAATCAGATTGGCAGAAGCGGCACATCAATTGGCGCAAACATCCGAGAAGCACAGTATGCTCACGGTAAAGCGGACTTTATTGCCAAACTCCAAATTGCCCTCAAAGAAGCAAACGAAACGGGTTATTGGTTGGAACTGCTTTTCAAAACAAATTACATCACAGAAGCAGAATATAAGAATCTTGATAATGTTTGTACAAGCATTCGTGTTATGCTTATCTCCTCCATCAACACTGCAAAGGAGAATAAAAAATGAATTACAGATTGATGGAACAGCATGATGATGAGGATATACAGCATATTCTTTATGTATATAAGCTTCCATCTGTTTCACAGTTTATCAGTATCGATGAAGAGAACTACTGGAGATATGTAACAACAACTAATAATGTCTATTTCTATAAAATTTATAAAGATGACATTTTGGTTGCTGCTATACATCTCGAATCGGATGACCGTATTTTGTATATGGATGTGGTTGTTTTTCCTGAATATCAGAAAAGAGGCATTGCCACTGATATATTAAAAGATATTCAAGCAGGAAAACTCGGGCTTGATTTTGATAAGATTCAAGTTTCTGTTGATGAGAAAAACATCGCTTCAATCAAGTTGTTTAAAAAAGCAGGATTTGTGTGTGTTGGTAAAGATGAGGAGCTTTTGGAGTATGAGTACATTAAAGCTTGATTTCCGCTGCTTTTGTATACCCCACCTTGATTCTGTTTCGCTTTTTACACTTTTATTTTTCTTATGTAAGCACAAGCCTTGGCTTGTGTTTCTTGTTTTTTTGTGATATATTGTTTGCAAGGCGGTGATTCGATGCATAAAATTCTCGGTTCATGGAGTGGTGTGAGAAAATTTCTTGAAGAGAAAATGCTTGCCGAATGCCTGCACGGAAGAATCAGATACGGCTGTACAACATATGTGGGTATGGATGATTTAAAAGTGTTTGAGGTTTGCGTTGATGGCAGGCAGGTCAAACGCTTTTCGTGGGAAACCGTTAATTCTTATTTTATTGCTAATGGCTGCAAAAAAGAAAGCAAGGTTAACGGTGGAGCAGGATATTGGGAAGATTTTCATGTTCTGCTTAATGATATTCCCTTGAGAAGCCGCACCGAATATACCGATGAGGAGTTTTGCAGCGCACTTTCCGAATACCGCAATCAGAATATACAGGCAAGTATCCGCTCGGATAATCCTATTATTAAAATGTTTGCTGTTCTTGACAGAAGAACAGGCAAAAGAACACTCGCAGATATGAGCGAAGCTTTTTTGAATGAGCCCGAATGGCTGCAGATTTTCTATAAATTAAGAACTGATGCGGAAAACATTCAGATCTGAAATTAAACTACCCTATGGAGTCAATTCTATGAGAACACTTATAAAAAAACTGTTTACTCCTAAAATAAGGCGAAAAATTCTTGATTTTCTCAACAACTTCTGGTGCTTTCTCTGCAAGCTTATGCCGCTGCAGAACAGAGTTCTTTTTTACACCATCAGGTCTGACAGCAGCTTGCTTGACAATGCGCAGGCGGTTTACGATGCCCTTGATGCAAAGAAAGTTGTTTATGCAAGAATGTATCCGCATTCAATGAAAATCAAGCCCAAAATCTATTATTATCTGCTCACAAGCAGGGTTATCGTGACGGATGACTACGTTCGCTATCTCCGCTTCACAAAGCTTCGCAAAAACCAGAAATATATTCAGATATGGCATGCCTGCGGAGCGTTCAAAAAGTTCGGTCTTGATGCAAAAACCAAAATAAGCCGCCGTGAAGAGCTTGCCACCCATTCGCAGTATGATGCGGTTGCGGTAACAAGCGAAAGCTGCCGCAAATTCTATGCAGGTGCTTTCGGCATCAGCGAGGATGTGTGTCTGCCGCTGGGTCTGCCGAGAACGGATATGCTTTTCAGGGATGCGGATAAGCTCCGTGATTCGGTTTATGAAAAGCATCCTGAATTCAGAGGAAAAAAGATTTATCTTTATGCGCCTACATTCAGAGAAGAAAACGGCAACCGCATAGAGTATAATCCCCGAATCGATTGGGATACCCTGAGCGCAGAGCTTACCGAGGATGAAATTTTTGTTATCCGCCGCCATCCCGTGATGAAATATGACCTGATTAATAAGGAATATAATAATATAAAGGATTTATCGCAGGAGTCAACGCTTGCCCTTACTGCGGTGAGCGATGTGCTGATAACCGATTATTCTTCGGTTATTTACGATGCCTGCCTGCTTGATGTGCCAACGGTTTTCTATTGCCCCGATTACAGGGAGTATGACAGAGGCTTCTATCTCAGCTTTCCCGATGACCTTCCGGGCGAAATGATAACTGAGGGCAAGGAGCTTGCCGCCGCAATCCGCAGGGCAAAAGAAAATCCGCCCGTTGACCGAATTGAAAAATTCAGGAACGGGCAGCTGAGTGCTTGTGACGGTCATTCCGCCGAAAGAGTTGCCGCCCTTATAAAGAGCTGGCTGAAATAACAGCGTTATAAATTCTCTCGGCATTATTACAGTCGATATAATCAAAATTGAATTCCCTGAAGCTTCTGAGCTTGTCCTCGGAGCCTCGGGGATTTTTTATTGCTTCAATGAGCGAAGCGGAGTCTTTGGCAATAACTCCCGGCACGCCGCTTTCATAGTCGAAATAAAAAGAGCGCTCGTGCTCATATTCGTCAAGGTCAAAGGCATAGAAAATGCAGGGCTTTGAAAGCAGGGCAAAATCCATGCAGACAGAGGAATAATCGGTTATAACGCAATCGCAAATCAGCGTGAGCATACCGATATCGCAGGCGGTAACGTCGCTTGCGCCCTCGGGCACGCTTGCCGAATGAATCTGAGGATGCAGCTTGATAAGCAGGTGCTTTTCGGGGAATTCACGCTTGAATGCGGCAACATCGATTTTCTCTGCAAGAGCGGCATCCTTTTCGGCGCTGTCACGGAAGGTGGGCGCATAGAGCACAAGGCTTTTGCCCTTGCATTCGGGATGCGCTTTGTCGAATTCCTCTCGCAGTGCGGCAACATCTGTCGGAGCAAGGAGAGAATCTATTCTTGCAGAGCCGAGCGGCAGAATTTTGCTGATATCAACGCCGAAAGCTTCCGCATAAAACGGAGCGATGTTTTTTGAAGAGCAGACAACATATGTCAGTTTCTCGGAGCATTTCTTTTCACGAACACGCACATCGTCCGTTACGGGTGCGGAAAGGCCGAATTTTTTGAATGCTCCCTCTGCGTGCCAGAGTTGGATTATAACAGCCTTTTTGCTGAAATTCAGCGATGCCATGGGCATAAAGTTATCGTTGAGAAAAACATATTCCGATGTGGCGAGAAGGTATGCCTTGAACGTAAAAAATCCCGCCGCTTTAAGGCAGGATTTTATGATTGAAGCCATTCCCGAAAAGTCAAGCTTCAGATCCTGCGTTGATATGTTGACTATATCATAGCCGCCCTTGTTCCTGAAATATTCACGCATAACAGAAAGCGAATCATTGCTGCCGCCGTTATGGGGTGCAACAAAAGCGGCTCTGTTTTTCTTCACGGGGAAGATGCGGCTTATGTTAAAAAACAAGGCATAAAGCGAATAAAAAAGCTTTTTCAATCTGATTCCTCATTTTCGGGTATTATGTTGTCAGCGGAACAGCTTTAAGAAAAGCATTGCGCCGAGCTTGATTATTGAGTTGGGGAAGATGCGGAATTTCGGAGAATTGCGAAGCAGGGAAATAACCTTGAGCAGCCTTGAATCAATCGGCTTTTTGCCCGAAAGGGTGATAACCGTTCTGCTTTTTGCATTCTTGCCGATCTGCTTTTTAAAGACGTCGGCAGAAAGGGTTTTAACATTCTCTCTGTCAATTCCGCTTGCTGTGAGAAGCTGAAAAACGGGCATGGACTGTGCGTAGAGAGTTGCAAGGAATTCGTTTGTCGGATGCTTTGCAACAACGCTTATCTGCGGCTTTTCGGCAATCTCTTTTTTATCGAATATCAGGGCTCTGATATCCTTGTGGTTAAGCTTGCATTTTCTGAGGGTTTCGGGCGTCATGAGCGAGGTGAGATAATCACATCTCTCTTTCATAAGGATGCAGGTTTCGTTATCGGCAGCCCAGATGAGTCTGTAAAATTCGTTTACAAGAGCCGTATAAGCCTTTGCGAGAATTTCCTGCAGATAACCCTCTTTATCGGTGCAGGTGCAGCCGCTTTTTTCAAACGATGCCTTTGCCGCTTCATAAACCGTATCAAGCGATTTGCAGAAATCGCCCACAAGCTGATAGCTTATTCTCTGTGTAACGGAGCTGCCTTCTGCGGGCGTATGGCGGCGGTATCTGAAAACCGCTCCGTAAACGCCCGTTATTTTCGGAAAATGATAAACCGCCTGCATGAAGAATGCGCCGTCCTCGCTGTAGCGAAGAGCAGGGAATTCCACGCCCGTTTTTCTGAGCCATTCGGTGCGGTAGCATTTGTTGCTGACGAGAAAATTCCATAAAAGGCGCTTATCATAGCAGTCAATCGAATCCTCTTTTGTGAATTCATCAACAATGGGGTTGAATTCCTCGCCGCCGTAGCCGAAGCGCTGCACGCGGCAGATTGCTATATCAGCCCCCGTTTTGTCAAGCTTATCGCACATAAGCTCGAATGAATCGGGAGTGAAAAAATCATCCGTATCAAGAAAAAGGAGATATTCGCCCGAGGCATTTCTGATGCCGTTGTTTCTTGCGGCGGAAACTCCCGAATTCGGCTGGCTTACCGAAAGAATATTATCGTATTTTTTTGCATAATCCGCAATTATATCGGCAGTTGAATCCGTTGAGCCGTCGTTGACAATAACAAGCTGAACATCCTTTAAGGTCTGATTCAGAGCGCAGTCAAGCGTTTCGGCAATGAATTTCTCGCTGTTATAAGCAGGGATTATTACGGAAAGCTTATAGTTTTTCATGTTATTTATCCCATTTCAGAACGGTTTTGCCGAAGTTGCGGCTGATATCCTGCTGAAAAGCGGAGTGGATATCGGGGATTGTTCTGATTTCAACAACGCCTGCGATAAGATTCTCGAGATACTGGGCAATTCTTGGGTTTTTGCCGAGAAGGTCCATTGTGCGCTGAAAATCCTCAACACCGCTGCGGCTTGAGCCGAAAAGGCAAAGACCTCTTTCAAGCACCATTCTTGTGTTGATTCCTACAGGGCTTTCGCTTACGCCCATAAGACCCACGCAGCCCTCGGGATTAATCATATCAATAATCTGCGAGATTGCGTAGCGGGATGCTTCACCGCCGACGCATTCGAAAGCGTGGTCAATGCGAAGGTCGGCAGGCACATGGTCAACGTGATAAACGCC
This sequence comes from Acutalibacteraceae bacterium, assembly GCA_045589555.1. Classification (GTDB taxonomy): domain Bacteria; phylum Bacillota; class Clostridia; order Oscillospirales; family Acutalibacteraceae; genus CAG-177. The sequence continues at coordinate 63,223 of JAZNPG010000107.1, read as the reverse complement.
GTCTGCAAAAGCGAAATAATTCAGCTTTTCCCAGACCGTGCCGAAAACATAAAGCTTTGCATCGGGATAAAGAGCTTTCAGAATGAGGGCGGTGATGTAGCCCACATTGCCGTCGCCCCATACACCGATTGAATTTTTTCTTGAATGAGAAAATTTCTCAAAACGGCTTACGGCATGCACCGCAACGCTGATAAGCTCGCTGAAGGATGCAACCTTGAGGTCAACACCCTCGGGGACTCTGACGAGTCTGTCAGGCGGCATATCAATGTAGTCACGCAGAAAACCGTCATATCCGCTGGAGCAGAAATGGCTGCTTAAGCGGTAGTTTTCAGCGATAACATCGTCCTCTTCGGTGGGCATATTCGGCACGGGAACAACATATTCGCCGACCTTGAAATTGCCCGTGGGGTCAAAAACTATCTTTGCAACGCATTCGTGAATAAGAGCCATGGGAAGCTTTGCCTTGAGAGCTTCGCGGCTTCTTCTGCCCAGATAATATCTCTGGTCAGCCTTGCAGACCGAAAGATAAACGGGGCGCAGTATAACGCTGTTTTTTAAATCCGGCTCGGTGCAGGCAATATCAATAAGACCGGGTGCAACAAGCCTGTAAACTGAATTAATCATCCGTATCTTTACCTTTCAAAAGCGTCTTTGCAACCTTCAGATCATAGGGATAGGTGATTTTTATATTATATACTTCGCCTGAAACCATATAGACATCCTTGTTCTTTATGGAGAAAATCTTGCAGGCATCGGTGAGAATTGCTTTCTCATCCTCTGTGAGCGATGCAAGAACTCTTTCAAGCTCCTTGAGGCGGAAAGACTGGGGAGTCTGACCCTGGAACATCTTGTTACGCTCGGGGATAGAGCTTATCATCTTGCCGTCATCGCTCGCAACGATTGTATCTGTTGCGGGGATAACCGTGTCGCATGCTCCGTATTTGATTGCGGCATCAACATTTTCGCAGATGATTCTGTGAGTGAGGAAGGGTCTTACCGCATCGTGGGTAACAAGAACGGTCTGTTCATCGGTTTCATAATTCTTTTCGATATAATCGATGGCGGCTTCAAGAGTGCCGTTGCGTGTTGCGCCGCCGGGGATAACCGTTATTTTTTTGCCTTCGGGCAGGTGCTTTTCAACAAGGTCCTTTGTGTGGGCAACCCATGCCTTAGGGCAGAGAACAAGGATTTCATCAATACGGTCATTGATGAAAAACTTTTCAACCGTGTGGATAATTACGGGCTTGGTACCAAGCTCAAGATACTGCTTCGGGGTATCGGAATTGCCCATACGGCTGCCGATTCCGCCTGCGAAAACTGCTGCGAAAACCATGAAAATCATCCTTTCGGTTTTGTATTATTTCTTTGCGTTTACCATTTCTGTATATTTGGCACAAACCTCGGCTGCATCGCCCTGAGCAATAATCTTGCCGTGGTCAAGAATAATCGCCTTATCGCAGATGTTGAGCACCTGATTTGTGTTATGCGAAACAAAAAGAACCGTTATGCCCTTATCGAACATTGAGCGGATTTTTGCTTCGCTCTTCATTCTGAATTTTGCATCGCCGACGGAGAGAACTTCATCAAGAATAAGAATTTCGGGCTCAACTGCGGTTGCGATTGCAAAACCGAGCCTTGCTCTCATACCCGATGAATAGTTTTTGACGGGTGAATCGATAAATTCGCCAAGCTCCGAAAATTCAACAATTTCATCATATTTGGACTGGATGAATTTTCTGGAATATCCCATCGTTGCGCCGTAGAGAAAAATATTCTCTCTGCCTGAATAGTTGAGGTCAAAGCCTGCGCCGAGCTCAAGCATGGGAGCGATAACGCCGTAGGATTTAACGCTGCCTTTTGTGGGCTTGAGAACGCCTGCGATTGTTTTGAGCAGAGTGGATTTGCCTGCGCCGTTAAAGCCCAGAACGCCAACACGCTCACCCTTTTCAACGGTAAAGGAAACATCCTTGAGAGCCCAGAACTCGTTGTAATGAAGCTTTCTGGTGATTAATTTTATAAAATATTCCTTGAGATTATCGACTTTCTCTTTGTTCATGTTAAAGAGAATGCTGACATTCTCAACAATTATTGCGGGTTTGCCCATGAGAATCTCCTTTCACCTTAAATATGGAGAATGAATTTATCCTGCTTCCTGAAGAAAACAATGAAGCCGATAAGAAGAGTAACAAGGCTGAAGCCGAGCGCATAAAGCAGATGGTTTATGCTGAACATTCTGCCGTAAAGCACGCAGCAACGGAACATTTCCGTTATCGAATAAAGCGGATTTGCTTTCAGGCAGTAAGATATAATCGGAGTGTTAAGCTTGAGCTGGTCAACATGATAGAAAATGGGAGTCATGTAGAAAATCAGCATGCAGAAAACTTCATAGAGATATTCTATATCCTTGAAGAAAACGGAAAGCGTTGAAAGAATCATACCTACGCCCACCGCAAGGATAAGAAGAATAAGAATCGGGATGGGTGCAAGGAGAATATAGCCCGTGATATTGGGCTGCTGCGCTGTGAAGAAATAGAAATAAATTATAAAGCAAACAAGAACAAGCAGCGAGATAACAAATGTTATGAAATTGGCGATAACATTTGAAAGAGGATATATGTATTTGGGAACATACACCTTTTTGATAACGGATGCGCTGTTGTTGATGGAGCGCATAGCTCGCTTTGTTGCCTGCGTGAAAAACTCATAAACCAGTCTGCCGCAAAGAAGGTAAATGGGATAGCAGGTAGTATAGCTTCGGTCAGAGCCGAAAATTCCGCCGAAAACGGCAACGAGAACAATCGTTGTCATCAGCGGCTGCAGAAAAGTCCAGAAAACGCCGAGAACCGAGTTGCGGTACTGCAGCTTTATGTTTTTGCGGACTATTTCATAAAGCAGGAATCTGTATTTATGGAAATTTTTCAGATATTTAATCATATGTAATCAAAGTCCGTTTCCGCCGGGCTTATTTTCTGAAGGTCCATTTCATGAAATATTTCATCATGGAGGTCAGATGAATAAGCGTAAGCTTAAAATTTCTTTTGGATTCACGGCCCCATTCATGGTAGACCGTTGCACCGGGATAATATATAACCTTGCTGATGCGGTTCACCTCTCGGGAGAGGTCGCAATCCTCAAAGTACATGAAATAGCGCTTGTCGAATCCGCCGAGCTTTTTGAAAAGCTCTGTTCTGATGAAAACGAAGCAGCCCGTTGCGTTTTCAATTTCAAAGGGCTTGGAATAGTCCTCATCAAGCATGGCATATTCCCTGAGCGTTTCGCCCGGCTCGCCGCTGCCTCTCAGGCGGCTTGCGGCAAGATAGCGCAGGCAAGGGTTCTTTTTGCCGAGAATCTGGAGTCTGCCGTCGGGAAATCTGATTTCGGGGGAAACCAGACCGACATCGGGGTTTTCGTCAAGATAAGAAGCAAGCTTCGAGATAACGTCATCTCGCACCGAAATATCGGGGTTGATGATAACGTGGTAATCGGAATCCAGCCTGTCCATAATGAAATTATGACCTGCGCCGAAGCCGATATTGCCGCCGCTTCTGATAACGGTTACCTCGGGATAGTTCTTTTCGATATGTTCGGGAGTTCCGTCGGTTGAACCGTTGTCAACGATAAACAGGCGGAAATCCGCGGCAGTGCATTTTAAAAGCGAACTTACAGCCTTGTCGATAGTGGCAATGTTGTTGTAAGTTACAATGCAGCCGGTAACGGTTTTATTCATTTGTTAATTCCTTTCCAAGGCACATATTGGAAAACTACGGTTTAGTTAAGAGTGAAAAGTGAATAATGAACAGTTAAGGATAGGCTCCGCCTATGACCGATTATTATAGAATCGGGTGCGGGCAACGCCCACCCGTAATTCTTCACTCTTCACTATCAGCTATTCACTAAACTCATATCCTTGCCAGAGCCGAAAGCATCCTTGCGCGCCAGATTATTTTCTGAGCGGCGGTGGTTTTGCCGCCCGTAACGTTTTCGCCGTGCCTTCTCCAGAGAATAAGGGGCTTCTCAACGAGAACGGTTTTGCGGTTCTTTTTAAGGGCAACAAGAGCAATCCACCAATCGTGCATTGCAATGCCTTCGGGGAAAGGCATTGTTTCGCTGAGCAAATCCTTCGTGAATGCCATGCAGCATCCCACAAAAGTGTTTTTGAGGAGGTTTTTGCCGAGCGAGGTGTTGGCACCGTGGATGCTGAAGCAGGAGGGGTCGGTTATGTTGAGGTCGGCATCGGTGACCGATGCATCGTGCATAACGAGCTTTGCGCCGTTTGCAAATTCTTTCATAACCGTTTCAACCTTGTCGGGCAGCCAGACATCGTCCTGATCGCTCAGAAAGATAACATCGCCGCTGCAGGCTTTAAGGGCATTTTCAAAATTCCTGATAACGCCCTTGCCTTCGCCTTTAAGGTATCTGACCCTGCTGTCATCGGATGCGATTTTTTCAACGATTTCACGGGTGGCACCCTCAGGATAATCGTCGGAAACAATCAGCTCATCGTTTTCGCCGAGCTGACGGAGGATGGATTCCATCTGCGCGGCAATATATTTTTCGCCTTTATAGGCGGCTAATGCAACGGATATTTTCATGTTGATTAATAAAGCTTTGCGCCTGCGGGGATATGGTCATCAACCATGAGAAGATGGAGCTTTTCTTCGCCCTCTTCTTCGTGAACTGCGCTCAGAAGCATGCCGCAGGATTCAATGCCCATCATTGCTCTCGGAGGAAGATTGGTGATGGCTATGAGAGTTTTGCCTGCAAGCTCTTCGGGCTCATAATAAGCGTGAATGCCGCTGAGGATTGTGCGGTCTGTTCCCGTGCCGTCATCAAGAGTAAACTGAAGAAGCTTCTTGCTCTTGGGAACTGCAACGCATTCCTTAACCTTTACTGCTCTGAAATCAGATTTGCTGAAGGTTTCGAAATCAACGGTTTCTTCAAAAAGAGGCTCGATTTTAACCTTTGAGAAATCGATAACTTCCTTGACGGGTTCGGCAACTGCTTCAGCTCCTTCTGCTTTTTCGGCAGGCTTGACTGAATCGGAGCCGCCGAGAGATTTCATTGTGGGGAAGAGAAGAACGTCTCTGATAGCGGATGAATCGGTGAGAAGCATGCACATTCTGTCGATACCGAAGCCGATACCGCCTGTGGGGGGCATACCGTATTCAAGAGCCATAAGGAAATCTTCATCGGTGGTGTTTGCTTCTTCGTCGCCCTGTGCGAGAAGAGCTTCCTGAGCCTTGAAGCGTTCTTTCTGGTCAATGGGGTCATTAAGCTCGGAATAAGCGTTTGCCATTTCCCAGCCGTTCATGAAGAACTCGAAGCGCTCAACATAATCGGGGTTGCCGGGCTTTTTCTTTGTAAGAGGAGAAATCTCGATGGGATGGTCGATAACGAATGTGGGCTGAATGAGATGCTCCTCTGCAAATTCTTCAAAGAACAGAGCGAGAAGGTCGCCTTTGCCGTGTCTGGCTTCGTATTCAATGTGGTGTTTGTCTGCAAGAGCTCTTGCATCCTCGAGAGTTTCAACCTCGTTCCAATCGATGCCTGAATATTTCTTGACGGCATCAATCATTGTGATTTTCTCGAAGGGCTTGCCGAGATCCATTTCAACGCCGTTGTAGGAAATCTTGGTTGTGCCGAGAACTGCCTGTGCAACATGGCGGTAGAGATTTTCTGTAAGCTCCATCATGCCGTTATAATCTGTGTATGCCTGATAAAGCTCCATGAGGGTGAATTCGGGGTTATGGCGTGTGTCGCAGCCTTCGTTTCTGAAAACTCTGCCGATTTCATAAACCTTTTCCATGCCGCCAACGATAAGGCGCTTGAGATAAAGCTCAAGAGAAATGCGGAGCTTGAAATCCTCGTTGAGAGCGTTATGGTGAGTGAGGAAGGGTCTTGCTGCAGCGCCGCCTGCGTTTGCAACAAGAATGGGAGTTTCAACCTCAAGGAAGCCCTCTGAATCAAGGTAATTTCTGATTTCTCTGAGAACAAGAGAACGCTTGACGAAGGTGTCCTTAACCTCGGGATTCATGATGAGGTCAAGATAACGTCTGCGGTAGCGTGTGTCTGTGTTGGTAAGGCCGTGGAACTTTTCGGGCAGGGGAAGAAGTGATTTTGAAAGAAGGCGGATTGCCTTTGCGTGAACGGAAATTTCGCCTCTTCTTGTTCTGAAAACAAAGCCCTTTACCTCAACGATATCGCCGATATCCCACTTTTTGAATTCTGCGAAAACATCTTCGCCGATTTCGTCAATCTTAACGTAAACCTGCATTCTGCCTGTGAGGTCTCTTACGTCGATGAAGTTAGCCTTACCCATATCTCTGCGGCTCATCATTCTGCCGCAGATGGAAACATCCTGATTTTCAAGCTCTTCAAATCTTTCAACGATTTCTGCGTTGTGAATGCTCTGGTCGGCAAGGGTGATTTCAAAGGGGTCCTTGCCTGCGGCCTGAAGAGCCTCGAGCTTTTCAATTCTGATTTTTTTAAGCTCGTTGATATCCTGCTCCTCTGCTTCGGGAGCAGCATTAACAATCTTTTCTTCTGCCATGATTTATCATTCCTTTCGATAATGCGAAAGCGACAGGAAACCCTATCGCTGAAGCGTTTTTATTTTGAAATTGCAAGAATCTGCATCTTGATGACTTTGCCTGAGGGAGTATGAACCTCTGCAATGTCGCCAACCTTTTTGTTCATAACAGCAGAGCCTACGGGCGAAAGATCGGAGATTACGCCGTTATCAAGGTCGCTCTTGCCGAGAATTTTATATTCGACTTCTTCTTCAAAATCCATATCGTAAAGCTTAACCTTTGAACCGATGTGAACAACCTCGGTTGTAAGGCCCTCTTCATCAAGAATTTTTGCGTTGCGCAGGTCAGCTTCGAGCTTGGCAATTTCAGCTTCCATCTTGGCCTGCTCGTTCATAGCCTCGTCGTATTCTGCGTTTTCGGAAAGGTCGCCGTGTGAACGGGCTTCTTTGATTTTTTCGGCGATATCGTCTCTTCCCTCTGTTTTGAGTCTGTTAAGCTCAGCACTTAATTTGTTATAATCCTCACGGGTAAAGACAGTTTGTTTTTCCATTTCAATATATCTCCTTTAAAAGAATTTTAATATACCTATTTTGACTCTATATATTATATATAATATAAATATTAATGTCAAGCATTATTTGCTCTTATGTGGCACAGCAGACAGCTTGCGGCAGACGGCTCTGCGCACTTTTGGCAGCTTAAGCTGATTTCCGAAAAACATGCCGATGAATAATCGCTGCATCCGCAAAGCTCCGTAACGGCTCCTGCGAAATCGAGAGGGTCAATTCCCTCGGGCAGAAAATCGGAGTGCTCAGGGGTCAGAGCAATTCCGCTGCCGCAGAATCTGATTTTGCCGCAGGTGCGTTTTTTATGCGTGAAAACCGCCGCATCGCTCATTGCAGCGCAGACTGCACCGTCGCAGCTGATAACAACATCGGGCTTTTGTGTGGGCTCATATGCAGAGCGCAAAACCAATGTTGCGCCGAATTCAGTGAGCGCTTTTTCGCAGGCGGAGGCATATCTTTCGGGCTTTGAGGTCACAATTCTTACGGCGGAGCAGAGCGGCAGCAATTCGCATATTCTGGAGGCTGAAAGACCGCAGCGGTCCGTAACGGTAACAACGAAGCTGTCGGGCTCGGGAGCAGCGTCGGCGATAACGGATACGGCGGTGTTGAAAACAAGATTTGCCGCCATTGATGACGGCACGAAGCGCTTGAATTTTTCGCTGTCGGGCAGAGAAATGCTTCTCGGCGCAACGATTCTCGAGGCATATCTGCCGCATTTTTCTTCAACCCCGCTCCATATTATGCCCCGTTTGTCGCTCGCAATATCTACGACGCAAAACGGCAGACTGCCCTCGTTTCTGCAGATAACGGCAGGGGAACGCATAACAGATTTAATCTGTTTTTTTCTTCTGAAATAACCTTTTTCGGGCGCAACGGGTCTTAAAACAACAAACACATCACCGCATCCTTTCGCACAGACAAATTAATATAAGTCTATGCGGCAGATAAGTCGGTGATGTGTTAATTTATAAATGCAAACGAATAATTAATTTGTGAAGAGTGAAGAGCTTCGGGTGGGCGTTGCCCACACCCGATTTTATTATAATCGGTCATAGGCGAAGCCTATCATTAACTGTTCACTATTCATTCTTCGCTATTCACTTGTTTACTCATCAATAAAAACAAGCTGTGTTTCTTCGTCGGTCAGCTCTCTGCTTTCGCCCTCGGGAAGATTCGGGTCAAGGCGGAGCGAGCCGATTTGTATTCTGCGCAGCTGCTCAACATGGTTTCCCACAGCGGCAAACATTCTTTTGACCTGATGGTATTTGCCCTCACGGATGCGTATTCTTGCTGCAGGCAGACCGTTATCCGTAAATGCCTCAACCTTTGCAGGCAGGCATTCCGTGCCGTCATCGAGAGTTATTCCGGCTTCAAGCTTTGCGATATCCTCATCATAAAGCTGATAGGATAAAACTGCCTCGTATGTCTTATAAACATGGTGCGAGGGGCTCATAATTCTGTGGGCATAAGCGCCGTCATCCGTTATAATCAGCAGCCCTGTTGTATCCCTGTCAAGCCTTCCGCAGGGGAAAAGAGATTTTCTCTTGAGGTCATCGGGAATGATGTCGATAACCGTTTTCTTTGCGGGGTCTCTTGTTGCGCTTACAACCCCCTTGGGCTTGTTGAGCATTATATAAATATGCTCTTTGATTGTAAAGTTATATCCCTTTACATCAACATCATCAGCCTCAACGTCAATCAGCTCTTCTGCACGCAGACAAATCCGTCCGTTAACGGTAACGGCGGAGTCTTTAATCAGCTTGCGTGCATCCTTGCGGGAAACGTTGCAATTGAGCGCTATCAACTTGTCAAGACGTTTTAAGCCCATAACAACCTCTTTTACAGGGATAAGTTTGATAATAAGCAAAAAGGGTCGGTTTTTACGCCGACCCTTAAATAATTCAGCTTAAATTATGCAAGCTCTGCGAAATACTTGATTGTGCGAACCATCTGGCTTGTGTAGCTGTTTTCATTGTCATACCATGAAACAACCTGAACCTGATATGTGTCGTCATCAATCTTAGCAACCATTGTCTGAGTTGCATCGAAGAGTGAGCCGTAACGCATACCGATAACGTCAGATGAAACGATCTGCTCTTCGTTGTAGCCGAAGGAATCGTTAGCAGCAGCCTTCATAGCAGCATTGATGCCGTCAACTGTGATATCCTTACCCTTAACAACAGCAACAAGGATTGTTGTTGAGCCTGTGGGTGTGGGAACTCTCTGAGCGGAGCCGATAAGCTTGCCGTTGAGCTCGGGGATAACAAGACCGATAGCCTTTGCAGCGCCTGTTGAGTTGGGAACGATGTTAGCAGCGCCTGCACGTGCACGGCGAAGGTCGCCCTTTCTGTGAGGACCGTCAAGGATCATCTGATCGCCTGTGTAAGCGTGAACAGTTGTCATGATACCGCTCTGGATGGGAGCAAAATCATTGAGAGCCTTTGCCATGGGAGCAAGGCAGTTTGTTGTGCAGGAAGCAGCGGAGATGATTGTATCTTCAGCTGTGAGAGTGCCTTCGTTTACGCTGTAAACGATTGTGGGAAGGTCGTTGCCTGCGGGAGCAGAAATAACAACTTTCTTTGCACCTGCATCGATGTGAGCCTGGCTCTTTGCCTTTGAGCAATAGAAGCCTGTGCATTCAAGAACAACGTCAACGCCGATTTCGCCCCAGGGGAGCTCTGCAGCGTTAGCCATTGCGTAGATTTTAAGAGTTTTGCCGTCAACTGTAAGTGTGCCTGCTTCGTCGTCAGCGGAAACGGTGTGAGCGTTTTCGCCGATGTAGCCGCAGTAACCGCCCTGAGCGGTGTCATACTTAAGAAGGTTAGCGAGCATTGAGGGCTTTGTGAGGTCGTTGATAGCAACAACTTCATAACCTTCTGCGCCAAACATCTGACGGAAAGCAAGACGGCCGATGCGGCCGAAACCGTTAATTGCAACTTTAACTGCCATGGGAATTACCTCCAAAAAATTAATTTTTTATTTTTTGCCAATACTTATTTTAAACATTTTTATGCAAATATGCAACAGTTTTTTTGGATTCTTTTAAAGTTTTGGTATTCTGAACAAAATTTAACGCAAACCTGCTGAAAAGGGTGCAATTCTGCCGAATATTTACTCTTTTACCATATCAAAGAATAAATAACGGCATATCATTTGTGATATTTACCGCCGCTTGAAATCATGAATGCACGGTAAATCTGTTCAAGCAGCATAACCCTTGCGAGCTGGTGCGGAAAGGTCATGGGGCTCATTGAAAGGCGGGTTTTTGCCCTGTTTTTAACCCTTTCGTCAAGCCCGTGAGAGCCGCCGATAATAAAGCTGATGCTGCCGAAGCCCGATACTCCGAGCTTGTCTATTTCCGCAGAAAGTGCCTCGGAGGAAAGCATTTTTCCCTCGATGCACATGGCGAAAACCGCATCGCTGTTTGAAATTTTTGCAAGGATTCTGTCCGCCTCGTCGGCAAGGGCTGACGCAATCTGCGAATCATTCGGATTTTCGGGCAGACGGGCAGGGGTGAGCTCTGTTATGTTAAGGCGGCAGAATGCGCCGAGCCTTTTCTGATATTCCGCACAGGCGGCACGCAGATAATCTTCCTTGAGCTTACCTACGCAGATTATGTTGATGTTCATATTATCTCCTTAAACTGCAATAACTTAAATCGCAATAACGGGATTCAGGTCACCTGCAACCGTGAGCAGATAGTCAACGCCCTCGGTTGCGCCTGCAACGGTCATTGCGGAGCGGGTTGTTTCATAAGCGAGCGACGGGATATTGTTTTCCTTGCTCAGATGTCCGAGAACAAGGCGTGTTGTGCCTGATTCAACAAGCCTGACCGCTGTTTTTGCGCAGTTTTCGTTTGAAAGATGACCGTAGTCCGAAAGAATTCTCTGCTTGAGAAAATAAGGATACGGACCCATGCGCAGCATGTTCACATCGTGGTTGGATTCAAGCAGCACAAGGTCGCTGCCGTGAATGGCATCCATAACGGTGTCGGTAACCATGCCTATGTCTGTTGCAACGGATATGCGTTTGCCGTCGGGAGTAAGCACGCTGTAGCCGGTGCTTTCACGGGTGTCATGAGGCGTCAGAAACGGGCGCACAAAAATACCTGAAGCTTCAACTCCCGAAGACGGAATAACCTCCGTGCGGATTTTCGGGTCAAGCGCATTAAGCTCTTCCATGCCTGCGAGGGTGCCTGCCGAAGCGTAAACCTTAATGCCGTATCTTTTGGCGAAAACCTTTACTCCGCAGATGTGGTCGCTGTGTTCATGGGTGATGAAAACAGCCGAAATGCCAGAGGGGTCAACGCCGATATGCCTGAGCGCTTCTTCGGTGCGTTTTGCACTCACGCCGATATCAACAAGAATTCCGCCCTGCGATGTGCCGATATATGTGCAGTTGCCGCTGCTTGATGAATAAAGAGAACAGAATTTAGCCATAATTCACCTTTTGAAAACGGGTTGTTTCAATCCGAAACAACCCGTTTTAATTATATAAACAATATATATTCCGTGTTTATCCTGCTGAGGAAAGCTCGTTGGGGTCGGGGAGGTTAACACGCTTTATGCTTGCTCCGAGAGCGCTGAATTTTTCAACAACATCCTCGTAGCCTCTGTCGATATGGAGAATATCCTCAACCTCGGTTGTGCCCGATGCGGCAAGACCTGCAATAATCATTGCGGCACCTGCGCGAAGGTCATCGGCTTTAACGGGAGCACCCTTAAGCTGCTCAACACCCTGCACAACGGCAAGCTGACCGTCAACCTTGATTGAAGCACCCATTCTGTTGAGCTGCTCGGCATAGCGGAAACGGTTTGACCAGATGCTTTCGGAAATAATGCTTGTCCCTTCAGCAAGAGCGAGAAGCACAGCCATCTGGGGCTGCATATCTGTGGGGAAGCCGGGATGGGGCATGGTCTTGATGTTACACTTGCCGGGACGGCAATCAAGCGAAACCCTGACCGCGTCATCAAATTCTTCAACCTCTGCACCGCACTCAAGAAGCTTTGCGGAAATTGATTCAAGATGCTTGGGAATAACGTTTTTGATAAGAACATCGCCTTTGGTTGCGGCTGCGGCAACCATATATGTGCCTGCCTCAATCTGGTCGGGGATGATTGAATATGTGCAGCCGTGAAGCTTTTCAACGCCTCTGACCTTGATAACATCCGTGCCTGCGCCTCTGACATCAGCGCCCATGGAGTTAAGAAAGTTTGCAAGGTCAACTATATGGGGCTCTTTGGCTGCGTTTTCGATAATGGTAAGACCCGTTGCCTTTACTGCGGCAAGAAGCACGTTTACCGTTGCGCCTACGGAAACAACATCAAGGTAAACGGGAGCCCCTGTAAGGCGGTTTGTTTTTGCGTCAACGATAGCGTTTTCTTCGATTGAAACATCAGCGCCGAGAAGCTCGAAGCCCTTGATATGCTGGTCGATGGGTCTGGGACCGAGATAGCAGCCGCCGGGCAGCGCAACCTTCGCCCTGCCGTATCTGCCGAGAAGTGCACCGATGAAATAATACGATGCTCTCAGATGCTTTGTCATATCGTTTGAAATAACGTATGAATTGACGCAGCGTGAATCAATCTCGATTGAATGCTTGTTGATAACTCTGACTTTGGCGCCGAGATGATGAAGAATTTTCATCATGATATTGACATCGCTGATTGACAGCGGAAGATTTTCGATAACACAGACATCCTGTGAAAGGATGGCAGCGGGGATAATTGCAAGAGCTGCATTTTTTGCGCCGCTGATTTCAACTTCGCCGTGCAGCGGAGCTCCGCCGTTGATGATTATCTTTTCCAAAGCTCTCCCTCTTTCGCTTTTTTATATATCTGAACCGTAAAAAGTAAAAGTCTGTAACACACTCCAAAGAATTATAACATCTTTTTTTTGATTTGAAAAGACCTATTCATAAAAAAATCAATATTTTTTATTCCGATTATAGTATACCTGAAAAACGCACCGCAGAAACATGCAGAATTGAAAATAAAAATGCCGTTTTTAACGAAAAATACCGTTATCTTTTTAACTAAAACGTATATTATAAATTTTAACAAAAGTTTTGCCTCAAACCGTTATCTTAACGGAAAAAGAGAGGCAAAACTGCCAAATTAAAGAGGCAAAATTTGTTGATATTTATGAGATTGCGGATTTTTATGCATTCGTTCGTCAAATTGATTTGACACCCCAAAAACATGAAATATTTGGTAAAATTCAATAAATTATGACCCGAATTCACAATAAATTCAAAAAATTCTTTAAAAAATCCGAAGATTTCTATTGCAAAAGAGTGCGTTGTTGTGTAAAATGTATATGTCCCGATGGTCATTTTGTCTAAAATAACAGAAGTTCAAAATCAAATCAGATGAGGGGTAATCATTATGTCAAACAGAATTTTCCAGGGTCTTGTTCACCAGATGAGAGATGCAGTCGGCAGAACTCTGGGTGTTATTGACGAAACAGGAACAATAATTGCTTGCAGCGACCTGAGCAAAATCGGCGAGGTTATCTCAACCGCTTCCGATGTTTTTGCTGACAGTGAGCTTCATTATATCAACAATTGCACATTCTGCAATTTCGGTGCCCATGTTCAGACCGAGTATGCTGTTTTTGTTGAGGGTACAGATGAGCTGGCAGGCAGATTTGCGGCGGTTTGCTGCGTTTCGCTCGAAAATCTCAAGCAGTATTATGAAGAAAAGTTTGACAGGGGCAATTTTATCAAAAATGTTATTCTTGATAATATTCTGCCCGGAGACATCTATCTTAAATCAAGGGAGCTCCGTTTCAACAGCGATGCAACAAGAGTTGTTCTGCTTATCAGAATCACTGACCATAACGATGCTGCAGTTTTTGATGCTGTTCAGAATCTTTTCCCCGATAAGAGCAAGGATTTTGTTATCAACATCAATGAGCATGATATCGCTATCGTCAAAGAAGTACGCAGCAACATCGAGTCAAAAGACCTTGAAAAGCTTGCACGCTCAATTTCGGATTCACTGAGCACAGAGCTTTATACTCATGTTCTTGTGGGTATCGGCACAACTATTGAAGGTATCAAGGACCTCGCACGTTCATTCAAGGAAGCTCAGATTGCTCTTGAGGTCGGCAAGGTATTCGATACCGAAAAAACAATCGTAAGCTATGAAAATCTCGGTATTGCAAGACTTATTTATCAGCTTCCCACCACTCTTTGCGACATGTTCCTCAGAGAGGTGTTCAAGAGAGGCTCGATTGAAAGCCTTGACCATGAAACTCTGTTTACAATTCAGCGTTTCTTTGAAAATAACCTTAATGTTTCCGAAACCTCAAGAAAGCTGTTTGTTCACAGAAACACACTTGTTTACAGACTTGAAAAAATCAAGAAGCTCACAGGTCTTGACCTGCGTGAGTTTGATGATGCCATCGTTTTCAAGGTAGCTCTTATGGTTAAGAAGTATCTTGATGCAAAGCCCGTTAAATATTAAGTTTTTTGCGATTGAATTTTTGCGGCACGGGGAGAGAGGAAAAGGATGCGGTTGATTCCGCCAAAATCTGAAGAGTTAAGGATATGATACTGTGATAGAGTTTAACAATGTCAGCAAAAAGTATGACACCGCAGATACCTATGCCTTAAAGGATATAAATATAAAAATTGAAAAAGGCGAATTCGTTTTTGTTGTGGGTTCGTCGGGCGCAGGTAAAAGCACATTTCTCAAGCTTATGATGCGCGAAGAGGTCGCTTCTTCGGGCAGCATAGTTGTTGATGATATAAATTTAAATACAATTAAGAAAAGGGATATACCCTATTTCCGCCGCAGGCTGGGAATTGTTTTTCAGGATTTCAGGCTTATTCCCAACATGACGGTTTTCGATAATGTTGCATTCGCAATGCGAGTTATCGGCACAAAAGAAAAAAAGATCCGCCGCAGAGTGCCCTATGTGCTCAGTCTTATGGGTCTTAACGAAAAGGCGAGGAATTATCCCAGAGAGCTTTCGGGCGGTGAGCAGCAGAGAGTTGCTCTTGCAAGAGCCCTTGCAAACAATGCTGAGATTATCATTGCCGACGAGCCTACGGGTAACGTTGACCCCCAGATGAGCTATGAAATCGTTGATATGCTCATGCGCCTTAATGAGGCAGGCACAACGGTTATAATGGTAACCCATGAGCACAGCCTTGTGCGCTGCTTTGATAAGAGAGTCATCATTCTTGATAAGGGTAATGTTGTTGCAGATGGCGGCACTCTTATAAGAGAAGCTGCAACCTCCCATATCAACGCAGCAAGCGAAATCTCCAACGAATATGTTGTCCCTCCCGATGAGGATTATACCGCATATGTCAGCTCGGCGGAAGTTCCTGCCGAAGTTCTCGGCGAAGCGGAAGAAGTAACGGCAAAGGGAGGCGAAAACTGATGGGTAAGCTTAATTATCTGACCAAAGAAGGTTTCCGCAACCTCAGGGTCAACAAGCTGATGTCGGTTGCATCGGTAACGGTTCTTTTCAGCTGCCTTATGCTGGTCGGAATTGCCTTTATGCTTCTTGTTAATATCGAAGCTTTCATTTCGAGCATCGAGGCGGAAAACGTTATCATGGCTTATGTCAGCGATGAAGCCTCCGAAATCGAGGTTAAAAAGGTCGGCCTTGACCTTGAAAAGATAGCCAACGTCGAGAGCGTTGAAAAAATCGCCAAGGAAGATGCTTATAAAGACATTCTTGCCGATATGGACGAAAACCTCAAGGTTTATCTTGAAGGTCTTGAAGAAAATCCGCTCCCCGATGCTTACAGAATTGTTGTTTCGGATATGGATGGCTTCGATAAGGTAGTTGAAGAAACAAAAAATGTTGTCAATGTTTTCAGAGTAAGAGAAAACAGCTCCCTTGCAAGGCAGCTTTCTGATTTACGCAACACCGTAACATATATCAGTCTCGGAATTATCTTAATGCTGCTTGTTGTTTCGCTGTTCATTATCTCGAACACAATCAAGGTAACAATGTTCTCAAGACGCCTTGAAATCAGCATTATGAAAAGCGTTGGCGCAACGAATTCGTTCATCCGCTGGCCGTTTATGGTTGAAGGTATTATAATCGGTGTTATTGCAGGCGTGCTTGCAACGGTTGCGGTAGGGCTTGTCAATGAGTTTGCGCTCGGCTCGCTCGCATCGTCGCTTTCAATTGTCGGCGCAAGCGTTGAGGTCAATTTCTTTGATTATGCGCCTTGGCTTGCAATCGCTTTCATCGGCATCGGTGTTTTCACGGGCATGTTCGGCTCGGCAACATCAATGAGAAAATATCTTAAGGAAAGGAAGTTTGTTGAGCTTGAAGACTAAAATAAAAAGAAGCAAGCTCAAGGTTCTTCTTTGCCTTGTTCTTGCATTCTCATGCACCTTCTGCTCTTTTTCTCCCGTCAGCGTTTTTGCTGATGACAAGAGCCTTGAAGAGCTGAGGGACGAATATAACAATATTGAACAGCAGATTCAGGAAAATCAGGAAAATCTTCAGGAGGTTCAGGGCGAAATCAAGGATAATCAGAGTAAGCTCGATGACCTTCACTCCGAGATTGACGATATTCAGGCGCAGGTTGATATTCTCAATGACAGAATCGATATCCTTAACGGCGATATCAGCTCGCTTAACGGCAGCATTGAAACCGTTACAACCGAAATCCAGAATATCAACACAATGATTGCCGATATAGAGGTTCAGATTGCAGACGGCGAAACTCTCATAGCTGATACAAGAGAGCAGCTTCTTATGCGAATCAGAGAAAACTATATGGCAGGCGGCGGCTCAACTCTTGAGATTCTCTTCACAGCAGAGGATCTGACATCTTTCCTTACAAGAAAAGAGCTTGTTGCGCAGGTTTCGGAAAACGACAGCGCACTTATAGCTGACCTTACGGGCAAGCTGGTTGAGCTTAATTCGCTTGAAACTCAGCTTGAAACCGAAAAAACCGAGCTTGAAGCAAAGAAAAAGCAGCTTGCTGCAGATATGGATACTCTGACCGCCCGTCAGAATGACCTTGAAAGCAGCATGGATACTCAGGAAGCCAAAAAGAAAGAGGCAACCGAGAAATACGAAGAGGTTGAGATTATTCTTGAGCAGCTTGATGAGGACAGCGAAGAATATAAAGCAATTATCAAGCGTCAGCAGGAAGAGCGCAAGATAATCGAAGCGCAGATTGATGCTTATATCAAGGAGCACGGCTCAACCGTCGGCGATACTCCCGATGAGGAATATAACAATGACGGCGATATGCTCTGGCCTGTTCCCGGCTCAACAAGGGTTACTGCCGGTTATCCTTCTTATCCGAACGGCGGTGCTCACTGGGGCATTGATATCGTAAGAACAGATGTTACCACCGAGGGCTCGCCTTTCAGAGCTGCTCAGGGCGGTGAGGTAATCATCGCAGCCAACGACGGCAACTGGAATTACGGCTTCGGTAACTACTGCGTAATTGACCACGGCGACGGCACACAGACTCTTTATGCACATGCAAAGACCCTTTATGTAAGCAAGGGCGATGTTGTTCAGAAGGGCGAAAAGATTGGCGCTATCGGCGAAACGGGCAACACAACAGGTCCTCACCTTCATTTTGAGGTAAGAATCAAAAAGTCAGACGGCAGCGTAAGCAGAGTTCAGCCTCTTGATTATGTTTCAAAACCGTGATATAATAAAGGAGTCATTCTTCGGAATGGCTCCTTTTCAGTTGATAATGAAAAATGAACAGTGAATAGTTAAGGGTGGGCTTTGCCCACACCCATTTAAAGATAGGGCGGGAGCTTGCTCGCTATTGTTCAGGAGGTGTTCCTTTGAATAAAAAGGTTTCATTGGGAATCTGTATATCCCTGATTATTATTTCCATTGCCGCAACCTTTTCCGTGACGATGGTTATTTCCAAAAATATATATAACGGAATTATCAGCAATATTTCGGGTCGCTCGCAGATGTATTCGTCAATCGACGAAATCAACCGCATAATTTCGAATAATTTCTACGGTACGGTTAAGGACAGCAATATGCTCAGCGCATCGCTTTCCGAGGGATACATCAACGGTCTGGGCGATTCTGCAAGCCGCTATATGGATTCGCAGGAGTATTCCGCTTATACCGCAAGGCTTGAGGGCGGTGTTACGGGCATCGGCGTTGAAACCGCATATGACTATCAGAATAACAAATTCATTATAACCCATGTTTATACGGGCTCGCCTGCAGAAACGGCAGGTCTGCAAAAGGGTGATGTTATAACCGCAATCGGCAATGTAACGGTCAGGCGCAACAATTATTCCGCTCTTTCCGAAAGCCTTTACGGCAGCATTCTCTCATCGGTGGCGGTTGAGTATGAGCGTGACGGTGAAACAAAAACCGTTGAGCCGCTTCTCGGATTTGCAATGCCGAGCGTTATCGGCAGCATGCAGGGGAATGTCGGTTATATCAGAATTAACGGATTTTATAAAAATACCGCCGAGGAATTCAGGGCGGAAATCGAAAAGCTCACGGGCGAGGGCGCAGAGAGTTTTGTTTTTGATGTGCGCAACACAGGCGACGGAAGCATCGATTATGCCGCACAGGTTATTGACGTTATCGTGCCTGCAATTTCGGGCAACATTGCCGTTGCGAGAGATAAAAACGGCGAAATATATAAAGAAAAAATTTACACCGCTGAAAACTACAGCGTGAATAAACCCATTGCCGTTCTTGTAAACGGCGGCACGGCAGGCCCTGCAGAGCTTTTTGCATGCGACCTGAGAGATATCAGTCAGGCGATTCTCGTGGGCACAAAAACCGCAGGTGTCGGCACAATGCAAGAGCTTTTTGCTCTCGAGAGCGGCGGAGCAATTCTGCTCACGGTTGCGCTTGTTGAGCCCAAAAACGGAGCGGACGCCGTTTATGACGGCAAGGGAATCGAGCCATCGGTCAATGTAACTCTTGTTTCGGGCGACGATACAAACATCGCTTTGCTTACTGCGGAGCAGGATAATCAGCTTACAACGGCAATAAACCTTCTGGCATCATAAAAACAAAACCACATCCTTGGCGGATGTGGTTTTTTCTTTGAAATGTGAACTTTTTTGCATTTTGAGTTGTCTTACATATTAAAAGCCAGAAGGAGAGGACAATCAATTATGTGTAAAAAAGTGAAAATCATCTTAACCGTTATATGTGTACTCATGCTTTTTTGCGTTTTATCGGTTTCGGCTTTTGCAGAAAAAGGTATTACAAGCATATCAAAAGCCAAAGAGATTGATTTGAATACGAATGTTAGTTCATATTCGGATCGTGCACCGCATGAAATAGCTGATGAAGATTATTTTAAAATAATGGTTCCCCAAAGAGGTGTTATATCGTTAACAATTACTCATGAGAATTTAGGCAACAGCAGTACTTTTGCCAATCTGCGTATAGAAGATGAAACAGGCAAAACGATTTATGCTGCTTCCGATAAAAACAATGAGAGTGAGAAAACAGGTCCGAGGGTTGGAGTTCCTGCAGGAACATATTATATTAATGTTGCGGGTTTTTCTGATTCATACGTTGAATATAACGTAAGGGTTAACTATTCCGCAGCAAATGATTGGGAACAGTATCCTAACAATGATTTATCAATCGCAAATCCAATAGAAACAGGAATAAAATACTACGGTTCGCTTACCTCAAACAATTCAACTGATAAAGACTGCTTTAAGTTTGAACTGGCAGATGACGGTAGTATCAGTGTTACGATAAACCATAAATATGTGGATGAGAATAATTCTTTTGCGGATATAACAGTTTTTTCATATGACGGAACAGATACCGCAAATCATCTCAGCTTCAAATCAAGACTCAAAAATGAAACAGTAACATCTGATACGGTAAATCTGAGAGCGGGTGTTTATTATTTAAAAATCACTGACTACGAAGGCTATAACATGGAGTATAGCTTTACTGTTAATTATAAAGATGAAGTTGTAACTCAAACCGTTTTGCCTGTGCCGACGCAAGCTGCAACGCAGGCACATCGACCTGCACCGACACAAAAAGCTACTGTGCCCGCAGTTGATGTAACTGTAATTCCTGCGCCCACCGAAAAGCGAACGGTTGCCGCAACTTATGAGGCTCTGCCTGAAATAACCGTGCCTGAAAATGGCGAGGAGAATGAAAATGTTAATATCTACAATAACTTTATTTATGTTGTTGTTGATTCTGAAATAGTTATATGCGGATATAACGGAGAGAAAACCCACGAAAGAATTCCGGAAGAAATTGAGAATAAGCCTGTAACGGGTGTTGCCGCAAATGCATTTGCAGATTCGAAATTACAGGTGCTTGAAATCCCTGCCTGTATAAAAAAATTCGGTGAAAAGGCTCTTGAAAGCAAGAACGGAAAAATAAAAATCAAGTGCGACAAGGGTTCTGCGGCGGAAAAATATGCTGTTGATAACAATCTTGAATTTGAGTATATATATGATACTGAAAAATCCAAAGATCAGGAAAAAGATGATTATGAAATTTTAAAGCTTATTATTATCTTTGCGGGTATAATCATCATAATTATTCTTATAATGATAATTCTCATCTTAAAAAAGCGCAACAGGATATAACATCATAACAGCAAAGGCTTGCACGGATAAAGTGCAAGCCTTTTGATTATTTCTTATTAACTTTTACAACATAATTTATTGCTTCAAACAGGGCGATTGCCGAAACGAAGAAGCACGAAACGATAAGCGACCAGCGCAGGTTTACTTCGCCTGCCACAAGGTTATCAACGGTTGCCTCAATTGCAACAAGATAGAGCGCACCCTCAAGCGAAACAAGCGAAAATGCGTGCAGCCCCTTGAGCTTGCCTGCGCCTATCAGAGCGGAATCGATTGCAATGAAAATCGCCGCAAGCACCATCAGCGGCAGGGCAACTTTATAAAGCCTTTCAAAAAAACCGAGCCTGCCGGCAACAAAGCCTATATAGGCAACAACCGAGAAAAAGCTGATGAGGGCGGTGACGGGGGCAGGCGTGATGTTGAGGGCAGGGTAAACAATAACCATCCATGCGGCTATCAGCGCACCTACAACATAAAGACACCAGCCGTCAGACCTCTGGAAAACCATGTCCAGCGCAACACAGAATGTTGCAGGGAAAACCATGAGAGCCGTAACGATTGCAGCAAAGCTTTTTGAACCCTTGCCCGGATTTTTCAGAAAACCTCTTTTTTTCTCCTGCGGTGCGGCGGCAGGAGTTGGGGCGGGTGCTGAATAAGCCTGCTGCGGTGCCGCTGTCGGAACGGGAGTTCCGCAGACTCCGCAAAAGGCATTGCCGTCGGGAATAAGGTTCCCGCATTTATTGCAAAACATATAAATACCTCCTTTACAGTATATTTATTATACAGATATAAATATTAAATTGTCAATATAAACATTTAAATTATATCATTGACAATTATTTTTTACTGTGATATACTGCATTTAATAATGCAAATTGAATACATCCGAAAAGATTATGACGGAGACAGTAGCTTTTGCACAGCGCAGACCAAGTGAGGCGGAGAGAGTGGGAACCCGCCGTTTGCCGCAATTGCGAATATCACTCCCGAATCGCAAACCGAAAGGTGCAGACCGAGTAGGCTTTGACGGTATCCCGCCGTTATCGGGAGCATAAAGAGCAGTTATGTTATGGGTGGTCAGCGAGTTTTTATTCGTCCCGTATCGGGGCGTTTTTTTATTTAGTGAATAATGAATAGTGAAGAGTGAATAGTTCAGGGTGGGCTTTGCCCACACCCGATTTTTAGTGAATGGTTGACAGGTTTTTGCCTGTGAAACGGATTATAAATTAAGCAAATTAAAATATATCGGAGGAATGAAAAATGTACGAAAAGGTTTCATCAAATCTTAATTTCGTTGACAGAGAAAAAGCTGTGCTTGAATTCTGGAAAGAAAATAAGATTTTCGAAAAGAGCATTGAAACCAGAAAGGGTTGCCCCACTTATACTTTCTATGACGGTCCCCCCACCGCCAACGGCAAGCCCCATATCGGTCACGTTCTGACCAGAGTTATCAAGGATATGATTCCCAGATACCGCACAATGAAGGGCTATATGGTGCCCCGTAAGGCAGGCTGGGATACTCACGGTCTCCCCGTTGAGCTTGAGGTTGAAAAAATGCTCGGCATCAACGGCAAGGAGCAGATTGAAAAATACGGTCTTGAGCCTTTCATCGGTCACTGCAAGGAGAGCGTATGGAAGTATAAAGGCATGTGGGAGGATTTCTCGGGCACAGTCGGCTTCTGGGCTGATATGGATGAGCCTTATGTTACCTATCACAACAGCTATATTGAATCTGTCTGGTGGTCGCTCAAGGAAATCTGGAACAAGGGTCTGCTTTATAAAGGCTTCAAAATCGTTCCCTATTGCCCCCGCTGCGGCACTCCTCTTTCATCCCACGAGGTTGCTCAGGGCTATAAGGCTGTAAAAGAGCGCTCTGCAGTTGTAAGATTCAAGGTTAAGGGCGAGGATGCTTATTTCCTTGCATGGACAACAACTCCCTGGACTCTTCCC
Organism: Acutalibacteraceae bacterium; assembly: GCA_045589555.1. Classification (GTDB taxonomy): domain Bacteria; phylum Bacillota; class Clostridia; order Oscillospirales; family Acutalibacteraceae; genus CAG-177. The sequence continues at coordinate 40,618 of JAZNPG010000107.1, read as the reverse complement.
TCAAACGTTGCTCTCTGCGTTAACCCCGACGAAACCTACTGCAAGGTAAAGGCTGCAGACGGCTACACGTATTATATGGCTCAGGCTCTGCTTGATACCGTTCTCGGCTCGCTCGGAGATAAGGAAAACGGCGTTGCAGCATACGAGGTTCTTGAAACCTATAAGGGCACAGACCTTGAATACAGAGAATATGAGCCTCTCTTTGAATGCGCAGGCATCAGCGCTGAAAAGCAGAACAAAAAGGGTCATTATATCACGGTTGATAACTATGTTACAATGTCAGACGGTACGGGCATCGTTCACATTGCTCCCGCATTCGGTGAAGACGACGCACAGGTTGGCAGAAAATATGACCTTCCCTTCGTTCAGTTTGTTGACGGCAAGGGTAACATGACTGCCGAAACTCCCTATGCAGGCAAGTTCGTCAAGGATGCTGATCCCGATATTCTTGTTGACCTTGAAAAGGACGGCAAGCTCTTCTCCGCTCCGAAGTTTGAGCATGATTATCCCTTCTGCTGGAGATGCGATACACCTCTTATCTATTACGCAAGAGAATCCTGGTTCATCAAGATGACTGCAGTTAAGGATAATCTTGTTAAGAATAACAACACGGTTAACTGGATTCCCGAAAGCATCGGCAAGGGCAGATTCGGTGACTGGCTTGAAAACATTCAGGACTGGGGCATCAGCCGTAACCGTTACTGGGGTACACCCCTCAACATCTGGGAATGTGAATGCGGTCACAGACATTCAATCGGCTCAATCGAAGAGCTCAAGTCAATGAGCAGCAACTGCCCCGATGATATCGAGCTCCACCGTCCTTTCATTGATGATGTTACAATCAAGTGCGAAAAGTGCGGCGGTGAAATGAAGAGAGTTCCCGAGGTTATTGACTGCTGGTACGATTCAGGTGCAATGCCCTTTGCACAGCATCACTATCCCTTTGAAAACAAAGACCTCTTTGAGCAGCAGTTCCCCGCAGAGTTCATCTCCGAAGCTGTTGACCAGACAAGAGGATGGTTCTATTCGCTTCTTGCAATTTCAACCCTTCTTTTCGATAAGTCCCCCTACAAGAACGTTATCGTTCTCGGTCTTGTTCAGGATGAAAACGGTCAGAAGATGTCCAAATCCAAGGGCAATGCCGTTGACCCGTTTGACGCTCTCGAAAAGCACGGCGCAGATGCTATCCGTTGGTATTTCTATACGAACTCCGCTCCCTGGCTTCCCAACCGCTTCCACGCAAAGGCAGTTGAAGAAGGTCAGCGCAAGTTCATGGGTACTCTCTGGAACACCTACGCATTCTATATCCTTTATGCAAATATCGATAAGTTTGACCCCACAAAGCATGAGCTTGATTACAGCAAGCTTTCCATCATGGATAAGTGGCTGCTTTCAAAGCTGAACAGCCTTATCAATACTGTTGACGGTTATCTCGGCAACTATGCTATTCCCGAGGCGGCAAGAGCTCTTCAGAGCTTCGTTGACGATATGAGTAACTGGTATGTCCGCAGAGGCAGAGAACGCTTCTGGGCACAGGGTCTGGAGCAGGATAAGATTAACGCTTATATGACTCTTTACACCGCTCTTGAAACCGTTTGCAAGCTTGCCGCTCCCATGATTCCCTTCATGGCAGACGATATTTACCGCAACCTTGTTTGCAGCGTAAACAAGAATGTTCCCGAAAGCATCCACCTTTGCGATTATCCCGTTTCCAACCCCGATTTCATCGATAAGGACCTTGAAGCATCAATGGATGAGGTTCTTGATATCGTTGTTCTCGGCAGAGCTGCAAGAAACGGTGCAAACATCAAGAACAGACAGCCTCTGGGTAAGATTTTCGTAATCGCTCCCAAGGTGCTCGGCAAGGAATACTGCGAAATCATCGAGGATGAGCTCAACATCAAGGAGCTTGACTTCACAAACGATACATCTTCATATGTTTCCTACAGCTTCAAGCCCCAGCTTAAGACTCTCGGCCCGAAATACGGCAAGATGCTCGGCGCAATCAGAGAATATCTTGCAAACGTTGACGGCTCGGCAGCAAAGGCAGAGCTTGACGAAAAGGGTGCTCTTACCTTTACGGTAGGCGAAAACGAAATCGTTCTTGCTCCCGAAGATCTTCTTATCGGAACTGTTCAGAAGGAAGGCTTCCAGGCTGAAAGCGACAATGGCGTTACGGTTGTTCTTGATACAAACCTCACACCCGAACTGATTGAAGAGGGCTTCGTAAGAGAGCTTATCTCCAAGATTCAGACCATGCGTAAGGACGCAGGATTTGAGGTTATGGATACAATCAGGATTTATGTCAGCGGCAACGAAAAGATTGAAGCAATCTTTGCTGCAAACAAAGACGGCATATGCCACGATGTTCTTGCAACCGAAATCATTGCGGCTGCAGGCGGCTCATTTGCAAAAGAATGGGATATCAACGGCGAAAAGGTAACTCTCGGCGTTGAGAAGAACTGAATAAAATAAAGAATCCGCAGGTTTAACCGCCTGCGGATTTTTAATACATATAAACAAAACGGTGCACGGCAAAAGCCATGCACCATAATTTTTTATTCGCTTCTGAGAGCTTCAACGGGGTCTTTCTTCGATGCGATTCTTGAGGGAATCAGACCTGCGATGAAGGTGAGCGTCATGCTGATAATAACAAGGATAATTGCGCCGTTGGTGGGCAGCTGAGCAACGCCTGAAATCTTTGTGAGATGCTCGATAACCGCATTAATCGGTATCGTAAGCAGCAGCGTTGTCAGTATGCCAAGCGCACCCGAAACAAAGCCGACTATCAGCGTTTCGGCATTGAACACGCTTGAAATATCTCTCTTTGATGCGCCGATTGCACGAAGAATACCGATTTCCTTTGTTCTTTCAAGAACCGAGATATAGGTGATAATACCAATCATCAGCGATGAAACAACAAGCGAAATTGCAACGAATGCAATAAGAACATATGAGATAACGTTAACGATTTTTGTTACCGATGAGAGAAGAAGTCCGATATAGTCGGTATATTTGATTGTCTTTTCTTCGTTGCCAGCATCGGTGAGCTTCTGGTTATATTTTTCAATCTCTGCTGAAATCATATCCTTTGATTCAAAATCAATGGGATAGATGCTGATTGAAGTGGGTTTGTTGAGGTCAGCAACGCCGAGAATGCTTAAGGATTCGTTATAATTCGTTGCATAGGGCTCAGGCTCGGGCTCTTCGGGAACAACAGGCTCAACGGGAGTTTCGGGCTGAGCGGGGTCATTGGGATTCTCCGTTGAAGGCTCATTTGTTGTGGGTTCATCCGTTGTGGGCTCATCTGTTGAAGGCTCTTCAACGGGCGGAAGAACATCGCCGTATTCGCCGTTAATCATGCCCGTAAGGATTTCGAGCTTCATTTTCGGGCTGAGATTTCCCATCATTTCAACCGCCTGTTCGCTGCTCATTTCGCCAACGCCGGGAATATCAAGCGTAGGACCGAGCAGCTCGGCGAGCTCTGCCTTTTCTTCATCTGTGCGTTTATCCTTGAGGAAAAGGTCAACCATTCTTTTGACGGTTTCTGCCTGCTCACCGCTGTAGGTTTCGTCTATCAATGCATAGATTTCGTCTGCCGATAATGTTGCCGTAGGGGTTGCAAGGGGAGCCTTGCCGTTGAATTTCAATGTGTTTGCCGCCGTGTCGCTTACAGGAGCGATGGCAGGGTCAATCTGCGGGTCAAGGCTTACATCCGATGCCTCCGGAGCCGTCTGCTGCTCAACGGGAGCGGCAGCTTCGGGAGCTGTTTCTTTTTCCTCTTCTGCTTCTTCAGTTACGAAGGGAAGACCCGTGAAAACATCGATTGCAGGGTTTGCCATCTGCTGCTTTACGATTTCGCATTTGTTTGTCTGCGTTATAACATGCTCTGTGAGAGCGGAAGTGTAACCGATTGCGCCTGTTGTTACAACCATGAGCGAGCCGTCAGCAGGTCTGACGATACCGACAATTTTGATTTTCTCGCCGTTTGCAACAAGCTGTTTTTCGTATTCTTCATCGCCATGCTTATCAATCCATGTCTTGGTTGATTCATCATAGCTGTAATAATCGGGCTCAAGAACAAGTTTAAATTCTTTGCCTATAATTTCGCTGTATTCGATTTCATAGGTCTTGGGAGTGTATTCCTCGCCTGTCTGCATTGCCATGAACGATTCCATCATATCATCCATGGTTGAAAGACCGAGACCCTGAATTGCGATATCGCTGATTTCGTTGTTTTTATCAACGATAAGAACTACCTCATTATAATTCTTGGGCCATGCACCCGTTACAATCTCATACTGCTCCTCGAGCAGAGCCTGATTGTTGATAAGCTCCTGCCAGGAGTTGAGATATTTATTCATATAGGTTTCCATTGTGGCGTTATCCATCGCCATGCCGCCTATGCCTGCGCTCATGCTGCCCATCATGGAGCCTGCGAGGTCAAGAATGGGGCTCGGGTAAACCTGATTGATTCCGGTTGAAGTATCGGCAGAGAAAATGTTGATTTTGCCGCCGTAGGTATACTGTACGCTGCTGGAATACTGCTTGATCCGGCTTTCATCGCTTTCAATGTATTTCTTGAAGCCCTCAAGGTCATTGAACCAGATGCCGCCCGTAAAGGATTCCATCATGCTCGAAGCCATTGTGTTGGAATAAACCTTGTCAAGTCCGTGGTTAACCTCGCCTGCGGCGGCGCCCGTCATGCTGCCCATCATTGCGTTCATATCCATTGTTGAGCTTTCAACCATAACAGGATATGATGTGAGAGCTTCCTTCTGGATTGAATCGATATAAAGCTGGAAGCCGTTTGAAAGGGCAAGGATAAGAGCGATGCCGATAATGCCGATGCTGCCTGCGAATGAGGTCAGGAATGTTCGCATCTTCTTGGTGAGAAGATTGTTGAGCGAAAGCGAAAGAGCGGTTGCAAAGCTCATTGATGTTTTCTTTGCGTATTTCTTGGCTTCCTTTTTGGAAAGCTCCGCTGCTTTTTCTTGAGGAGCATCATCGGATGAATTATAGGGTACAGAGTCATCGGTCACCTTGCCGTCAACAAGGCGGATGATTCGTGTTGAATATTCTTCGGCAAGCTCGGGGTTATGGGTAACCATGATAACCAGTCTGTCTTTGGAAATCTCCTTGAGAATTTCCATAATCTGAACGCTGGTATCGGTGTCAAGAGCGCCCGTGGGTTCGTCGGCAAGCAGGATTTCGGGATTGTTGACAAGAGCACGCGCAATTGCAACTCTCTGCATCTGACCGCCCGACATCTGGTTGGGTTTTTTGTTAAGCTGGTCACCAAGGCCAACCTTTTCGAGAGCCTCCTTTGCCCTCTGCTTTCTTTCAGCCTTTGAAACGCCGCTCAGAGTCAGTGCAAGCTCAACGTTTGAAAGAACACTCTGGTGAGGGATAAGATTATAGCTCTGAAAAACAAAGCCGACAGAATGGTTGCGGTAAGTATCCCAATCTCTGTCCTTGAAATCCTTGGTGGATTTGTTTTTGATAATGAGGTCACCGTCGGTATACTGGTCAAGACCGCCGATAATATTAAGCAGGGTTGTTTTGCCGCAGCCCGAATGGCCGAGGATGGAAACGAATTCGCTTTTGCGGAATTCGATGCTCACCCCTTTGAGCGCAACAACCTTGGAATCGCCGGTAGGATATTCCTTGACGATGTTGGATAATCTAAGCATATTTGAAAACTCCTTGACAAAGGTTAAGTTTACTGTTACACTTGTAACTGTTACAAGTGTAACATTAGTTTATGAACAAATCATCAACAAATTCATAAAATACTATATAATGTTACAAAAAAAGGGGAAGTGTTATGGAAAAACAAAACGAGGTTAACATTTTAACAAAAGAGTGCATCCTGACCGCTTTGCTCAAGCTCATGGAAGAAAAGGCGTATCAGACTATTTCCATAACGGATATAACCTCGCTTGCAGGCGTTTCGAGAATGGCTTACTACAGAAACTACAAAAGCAAGGAAGATATTCTCATCAAGCGTCTTGAAGAAGAAGAAAAGCGCATTATTGACAGCGCAGGCGGCAAAAAAGCTGCCAGCTTAAAGGCTATCATAACCTATGTTTCCAATTTTATTCAGGATAATTCAAGCGTTATCAAAGCTGTTTACGCTGCAGGGCTTACCCATAAGCTGACGGATATGCTCAACAAACGCATTTACAGCTATTTTCCCGTTACTCATGAAAATCCCGAGGGTGAATATGCCGTCAGATTTTATGTCGGAGCGATAATGGCGGTTTACAGATATTGGATTGATAACGGAATGGAAGAACCTGCCGAAACTGTAACGGATATTATCTGCAAGCTGATTGATAAGGACAGCGCAATAGAATATCTTGTTTTTCCGGAATAAACAGCATACAGATGCGATTCCGACAGAATCGGGAAACTTTATAAAAAATCAAAAACCCCATCCGAAAAGGATGGGGTTTTGCTTTTGCATTTTCAGACCGATAAATTATTCAGCCTTGGGAGCCTCAACGGGGCAAGCGTCTGCACAAGCGCCGCACTCGATGCAAGCGTCAGCATCGATAACGTACTTGCCGTCGCCTTCAGAAATAGCCTCAACGGGGCATTCTGCTGCGCAAGCGCCGCAGGAAATGCAAGCGTCGTCAATAATGTATGCCATTGGTGTGTTCCTCCTTGTTTATAAGTTCAAGTTCATTGTAACACATTATTTTAAAATTGCAAGAGCTTTTTTCAGGAAAATCAGCCTTCAATATCTTTTAACGCTTCAATTTCGGCTTTGTCAACCTTGATTCTGGCATCTCTTACGGTTTTTACCTCTTTGCGATTAAAGGATTTGGGCGGTGCATCGGGGTTGTTGTGAAGCTGAACCTTGAGTATGCCTGTGAGAAGGCTTGTTTCGGTAACCGTTCCTGCGCCCTCGGCGGTTTCAACAATTGCGCCGGGCTTGGGAGTTATTTTGAGAAGATGCTCATATGCGTTCTGCTCATATTTGAGGCAGCACATGAGTCTGCCGCAGGCACCGCTGATTTTGGCGGGATTGAGCGAAAGACCCTGCTCCTTTGCCATTTTGATTGAAACAGGCTGGAATTCGCCGAGAAAGCTGCCGCAGCAGAAGGGTCTGCCGCAGATACCGAGACCGCCGAGCATTTTGGATTCATCACGAACACCTATCTGGCGAAGCTCGATTCTTGTTCTGAAAACGCCTGCGAGGTCTTTGACAAGCTCTCTGAAATCCACTCTGCCGTCAGCGGTGAAATAGAAAAGAATTTTTCCGCCGTCGAAGGTGTATTCAACATCAACAAGCTTCATTTCGAGAGCGTGGGCAGCAATCTTTTTCTGGCATATTTCAAAAGCTTCACGCTCTTTTTTCTTGTTTTCGGCAACGGTTTCGATATCCTCGGGTGTAGCGGTGCGGATAAGCTTTTTGAGGGGCTTTACGATTTCTTCATCGCTGATTTCCCTGTTATCCATCGCAACCTCGCCGCACTCAATGCCGCGAACGGTTTCAACGATAACCTTTTCGCCTTTTTTAAGAGTCTGACCGTCGGGGTCAAAATAATATACCTTGCCCACTTCTTTGAAGCGAACACCTATAACTTCTGCCATATATAATCTCCTTAATTTTATTTTGAAACGGCTTTGCGCAGCGTTGTGCAAAGCGCGGTAAGCATCAGATTGTGGTTAGCATTCATGCGTGTTGACCTCATAAGAGAATCGCACGCATCGATAAGCCGGGGCAGCGCACGGCTGCTTATTTTTTTTGCAAGCTCTGCGGGCAAAGAACCGAATTCGTTTTCACCCTCGGAGGCATTATATTTTTCGCGCATTGCGCACGCAAAAATCTCCTGAATCACGGGCAGAGAAGCCTTGAGCAGCTTTGCATCCTTTTCAAAAACAGCCGCAGCTCTGACGATTTCGATATCGTCAATTGCCGTAACCGCCTTGGCAACAGCCATGGATGCTTCGATTACAGCCTGCCTGTTTTCGCTTTCTTCGTCAGCTTTTGCTTCGCCGATAGTGAAAACCGTTGCTCTTGATAAAACCGTGGGCAAAAATCCCGATTTTGAGGAGCAGAGCAATATAAAGCTGACATATGACGGCGGCTCTTCAAGAATTTTCAGAATCGCATTCTGACCTTCAACGCCCATGGTGTGAGCGTTTTCGAGAATAAACACTTTTTTATCAGCCTCATTGGGGATGATGTATGCATCGCTTCGGATTGTCCTTACATAGTCAACCTTGAAAGCTCTCGGCTTATCCTCTGCGGTAAAAAAAGGGATATCGGCGTGGGCGTCTGCGGCTGCTTTTATGCAGTTGGAGCAGCTTCCGCAAGGGGCATCCGCCTTGCCTGCCGAGCAAACGAGAGCAGCGGCAAGCTTTTTGCCGAGGGCAAGTCTTTCTGCCGCCGTGCCGCCTTCAAGAATAACGGCATGAGGAAACCTGCCCGAAGCAAGAATTGCCTTAAGCTTTGCTTCAAGCGGATTATTCAGATTGAAAGCCGTTATGCTCATATTAATCTCCGTTGTTCAGTATTTCAAGATTTCTGTTTATAACCTTCTGCCCTCTCCATGCATATGCTCTGCCGTCAAGGCTTGTTTTATCCGTGAGCACGGGCACGGGATTGCGCAGGAATTCTTCCGTCGGTTCAACGGCGGCGTTTTTATTCATCGGGCAGACATCCTGACAGATATCGCAGCCCCATACGCAGCCGCATTCCGCCATAAGTTCTTTTTCTGTTTCGGTCAGCTCGCCCTTTTTCTGGGTGATTGCGGAAAGGCAATGCTCTGCGCTGATGCCCTGTGCCGTTATTGCCTTTGCAGGGCAGGCGGCAACACATTTGCCGCAGCCGATGCAGGCGCTGACCGCTGCAGACTCCGCTTCGATTTCAAGGTCGGTTACTATTTCGCCGAGAAAGACATAGGAGCCGTATTTTTCGGTTATGAGAAGCGAATTTTTGCCGCATATCCCAAGACCTGCATAAAGTGCAGCCTTTACCTCGGGCACGGGCGAATTATCCGCAAAGGGAACGAATTTGTTTTCGGGGAAGAGCTTTTGCAGCTCGTTGCAGGCATTTTGCAGCCTGCTTACCGTAACATCGTGGTAATCAGTTACCACGGCGTATTTGGAAATGTTGGAGTTTTTGTAATTTTCTTCGGGCAGCAGATACGGAAAACAGGCAACTATAACGCTCCGGGCGTTTTCGGGGAGTCTGCTTTTTGCTCTGCATTCAATGAGAGAATTTTTGATTATCTCAAATCCGCACACACCCCACAAGGGGGAAGCGGAATCCATGATTTTGTTAATATCCATATTTACGAATTATGCCATTTGCGAAATCGCAATCATAACAGGCATTGTTATAATTGAAATAAAGCTTACTATTGCAACCGTCTGCGAAGCAAGACCCGTATCTCTGCCGTATTTTGCGGCGAAAAGAGCCGTGTTGCTTGCGCTCGGTGCGCTTGCAGGTACCATAACCGAGCCGAGAAGCACGCCGCTGATTCCGAGAAGCCTGAAAAGCACAAGCAGAATGGCAGGGGTAACAAGCAGCTTGATTGCCGCAACGCCGTAAATGCGCCACTCCTTGAAAATCGATTTGAAGCTGGTGTTGGCAATATAAGTGCCGAAAATCAGCATGGCAAGGGGGCTGTTGAGGCTTGCTACATAGCCGATGGGAGCCGAAATCATTTTGGGCATGCTGACCTCGAGAAGAAACAGAGGCATACCGATGATAACGGAGATTATTCCGGGGTTGAGAATGAGTTTTTTAAGGTTGAATTTCTGCTTTTCACCCATGCCCTTTGTCATAACATAGATGCCGTGGGTGAAGCTGAAAATCTGGAATGAAATAACAATTGCCGAGCAATAGAAAACGCCCTCCGAGCCGAAAAGCGCATTCGCAAGCGGCAGACCCATATAGCCGCAGTTGCCGTAGCAGCTTGCGTATTTGAATATCGCCGCTTTATCCTTGGGGCAGCCCCTGAAGATAAGCGGAGCAATGATAACCGCCAGACCGTGAAGCAGAAAGCCGCAGCCCAGAGCAAGGAAAAGGCCCTTGATTGTTTCGGGGCTGTATTCAAGGTTGAGAAAGCTCTCAATTATAACGGCAGGGGTTACGATATAGAAAAGGAGGTCGGTGCAGCTTTTGGCTGTTTTTTCGGTAAAAAGACCTGCCTTATCCGTTATAAAACCGACGGCGGCAATCAGATAAAGGATGATTACCTGCTCACCGGCAAGAAGCATATTTTTTACAAACATCAGATTATTCCTCGGTAGCGGTTGTTGCTTCGGCATCATTTTTGCCGTCTTTTTCGGGCTTTGCGGTGCAGACTCTTGTGAGAACCGTGCCGATAATGAAAAGTGCAGCGGCGCAGTCAGCATATTCGATAACGGAGTATGAATAAATCACATCTGCTTTGCCTGTAAGAGAAAGAATGAATCGGGGAACAAAGCAGATGAGGGCAAACAGCGCTGCAGGCAGACCGTAAGCGCCGAGCTTCCATTTGCAGTCCTTATCGCTTACTCTTGAGTTGCACTGTGCAAAAGTCATGAAGAAGAGAATCATAAACACAAGCATAATCATTTCGAAGAGAAGCTCCGAAACTCTGATATAGCTGATTGTTCTCATGAAACGGGAAATCATTCTGAAAATGTTCCAGAAAACGGGAGCAAGAGAAACAATTCTGAATTCCTCGGCTGTGGTTTTGCCCGAAAGCAGACCGACGCAGAGAATAACGAAATAAAGAGCGGAAATCAGCGCAAATATCATCTGGAGAAGAATGATGTAATATGAGGTTCTCTCGGGGGAGGTTTCGGATACCCTTAAACCGATATCGATGCTGCCCATTGCATCAAGGCAGCTCACCGCATCGATGATAAGGCTTGCGGCAAACAGACCCGAAAGAGCGCCCATTCCGGGACGTTTCACCTTATCAAGGCTGTAGTCGAGTGTTTTGCGCTTTATGAAGCCGAAAAGAATGATTGCCGCAACGCCGGCAACAAGCACTGCAAAGAGAGCATAAACGCTCAGGCCGTTTGTTGCAAAGAAGCCTGTCTGAGGCTCGATTATACCTGCGGTGTACTGGTAAATCCGCAGGGGCAGAGCAATGATTAAAGCAGCAATAAAAACAATGTTGCCTATGCCGTAGCCCGATTTTAAAATCTTATCTTTCATTTTTACAATTTACCTCTTTTGCAATGGAATTATCAGCGTTTGTCAAGGGGAATATAATCGTGGAAAATATTTGTGTTTTTGTATGCGGGGCGGATTATTTTGCCTCCTGTGAGGATTTCTTCAATTCTGTGAGCCGACCAGCCTGCGATTCTTGCTGCAGTGAAGATGGGAGTGAAAAGATCGGGCGGAATTGAAAGCATCTTATAAATGAGACCCGAATAAAGGTCAACGTTGGCGCACATAGCCTTGTTAACGCCCTTGATATCAGCAAAAATTTCGGGGGTAAGCTTTTCAATGAGGTCAAGCAGGATGAATTCCTTTTCGAACTCGGTGTTCAGTGCGAATTCCTTTGCCTTTGCCTTGAGGATTTTTGCTCTGGGGTCGGAAAGCGTGTAAACCGCATGACCCATACCGTAGATAAGACCCGAGCCGTCGCCCTTTTCTTTGCGGATAATTTTTCTGATGAAATCCGCAACCTGACCCTCGTTTGTGATATCGGTTACATCTGCGCAGAACTGGTCAACCATTTCGGTAACCTTTATGTTGGCACCGCCGTGCTTGGGTCCTTTGAGCGAGCCGATACCTGCTGCAAGTGCAGCGTATGTATCAGTTCCGCTTGATGTGAGAACTCTTGTTGCAAAGGTTGAGTTGTTACCGCCGCCGTGCTCAGCGTGAACCATAAGGCAGGTGTCGAGCAGCTTTGCTTCTCTGTCCGTAAAGCTTTTGTTGGGTCTTATGGAGTTGAGAATGGTTTCGGCAGTTCTGTGACCGGGATTCATAGGATGAATATACATACTTTTGCGGTAATAATGCCTGCGCTTTACCTGATATGAATAAACCATGATTGCGGGAATCTGAGCAATTATGTTGATGCACTGGCGCAGAACATTTTCGAGCGAGGTATCGTCGGGATTGTTATCGTAAGAATAAAGCGCAAGAACAGAACGTGAGAGCTTATTCATAATGTTGGGCGAGGGAGCTTTCATTATCATGTCTTCGATGAAATCCTCGGGAAGCTCACGGCATCTTGCAAGTATATCGCAGAAATTATCGAGCTGGTTTTTTGTGGGCAGGGAACCGAAAAGCAGAAGCCACACAACCTCTTCGAAGCCGAAACGGTCATCGGCAATAACGTTGCTGACGATTTCGGTCATATCGTAGCCTCTGAAATAGAGGTGACCTTCGCAAGGAACCTTTTCGCCGTCATCAATAAGATATCCGCCGACGGAGCAGACTCTTGAAATGCCGGCCATAACGCCCGTACCGTCAGAATTTCTCAGACCTCTTTTAACATTGAAACGGTCAAAATCAGCAGGGTCGATATAGTTATATTTGCGAATCTGGTCGCATAAGCTTTTAATGTTGGAGTCAGATACTCTCGATTCAATTTTGGACATATTATGTATCCTCTCTTTCTGGGGTATTAATACTATTATCTCCATTATATCATATAATTAGAGATATTATACACCTATATAATTATAAAAGTCAAGTGAACAAAAAATTAACATAACGCATGAAGGTGGAAACATGAAAAAATATGCGATCATGGCGGCATTGCTGTTGCTTGCAATGGCTTTGTGTCCTCTTGCGGCAACGGGCGCAAAAAAAGAGAATTCCTCGCCCGTGAAGGCATCCGCCGTTCCCGTGATATCCTATGATTCACGGAATGAAACAGAATACATAACCGTTATGCTTTCCGCAACGGGCAGTACCGAAAAAATTGAAATGCGCGAATATATCATCGGTTGTGTTGCCGCCGAAATGTCGGCAGGCTGCCATCCCGAAGCGCTGAAGGCTCAGGCGGTTGCAAGCTATACATATGCAAAAAGAATAACAGAAAATTCCTCCGATTATATCAGCGACAGTCCTCTGAACCATCAGGGCTACGCTTGCAAAGAAGAGCGCATGGAAAAATGGGGAGGGAATTTTGAGGAAAACGAGAAGAAAATTGCCGATGCCGTGGATGAGGTTTACGGCAAAAGCATAACCTGCAACGGTGAAACCGTACTTGCGGTTTACCATTCAATCAGTGCAGGTCAGACCCGCTCTGCCGAGAGCATATGGGGCTCGGATTACCCTTATCTGCAAAGCGTTGCAAGTCCGGGCGACAAGCTTTCGCCCGATTTTTCCGAAACCAAAAGCTTTTCCGCAGAGGAGTTTGCACAAATGCTCGGTGTTGAAGCAGAGGGTAACACGGAGCATTGGGTCGGGGATATCTCCGAAAGCGGCGGCTATGTTGAAACAGCCGTTATCTGCGGCAGGGAGTTCAGCGGAGAAGAAATAAGAGAAGCGCTGAAACTGAGAAGCAGCAGCTTTGAAATTGAGGTGCAGGACAACAAAATAAACGTAACCTGCAGGGGCTACGGTCACGGGGTCGGTATGAGTCAGTACGGTGCGGATTACATGGCACGGCAGGGCAGCTCATGGCAGGAAATAATCGGGCATTATTATCCCGGTACGGAGATAAAGTCTGCGGTCAGTGAATAGTGAAGAATGAATAGTCAAGGATAGGCTCCGCCTATGACCGATTATAATTCGCAATGCATAATGCGCAATTATTAGTAGGGGCGATTTACGAATCGCCCGCAAAATCAGCGCAAATTTATGGCGGATTATGTAATAAACATTCCCACAGGGCAGGGTTTGTTCCTGCCTTTTTAAAACCATAACAAAGGAGAAAAAATGAAGGCAGAATCACCAAACAACGGCAAGCTTGAAATTATCGCTTTTTTTATTTCTGTTCTGACGATTTCAGCTCTTGTGCTCACATTCGGCTCTGAAAAGCTTGCGTTTGCCGCCGCATCGGTGGTGTTTTATGCAGGTGAAAAATCCGAGGTGTCATCAAGCGAAAAAATCATTACGCAGAGCGATACGGGTAAGGCTGTAACCGAAGCGGTTTCAGAGCTTCCCGAGGCGAAAAGCGGTCTTACACAAACTCCGTCGGATATTCAGGCGGTTATCGAAAAATATACGGAGCTTTTCAAGGATGATAAGCGTGACGGCGATATACAGTCATCAACCTATATCAACAAGGGTGCAACGCATATTTTTGAGAATGTGCGCGTTAAAAACACAACCGAAACCAAAACGCTCAACATTGAAAAGGTGCTTTCCGAGCCGCTTGAGCTTAAAATCGATAAATCCAAGCCTGCCGTGCTGATTTTTCACAGCCATACATCCGAGGGCTACGAGATGATTGAACGTGAATGGTATGCCGAGGGCTATACCGCAAGAAGCAACGATGAAAATCTCAACGTTGTGAGGGTCGGTACGGAAATTGCGGATTATCTCGAAAGCATGGGGTATACTGTAATACACGATAAAACTATTCATGACGATAATTATTCGGATTCCTACCCGAATTCACGCAAAACCGTTGCAAAGCATCTTGAGGAGCATCCTGAGATTCAGATTGTTCTGGATATCCACAGGGATTCAATTTCGCTCAATAACGGCACAAAAATCAAGCCGCTCAACACAATTAACGGCAAAAAGGCGGCGCAGCTGATGATAATAACGGGCGCGGAAGAGGGCGATGTTGAGGATTTCCCCGATTGGGAATATAACCTGCGGTTTGCGCTTAATCTGCAAAAGGAATGCGAAACACTCTTTCCCGGGCTGATGCGCCCTGTTTTATTCTCACAAAGAAAATACAATATGGATATGACCCGATTCAGCCTGCTGATTGAAATGGGCAGCGAGGCAAACACGCTGGAGGAAGCCTGTTATTCGGGCAGAATGCTTGCTGCCGCCCTCGGGTCGCTGATGAACAGGTATGTGATAAATTGAAATATTTCAGGAGATATGCCGCAGCCGCTCTTGCAATAATCAGCATAACGGTTATAATGGCAGGGATGTTTGCCGTGAGCGAAAGCGCAAGAAGAATAAGCCTTGGCGAAACGCAGAGCGTTATGGTCTGCGGCGATGAGGCACGCATTGCGCAGCCTGCCGAGGTAACGGATATCGAGCCTCTGCTGAATGAAGCAATTGAATATTTTGAAAACGCAAAAAACCGCATCATGCAGCTTCTGCACGGTGCGGTTTTCGGCTATCGGCAGACATCTTATGTTTCACGAAACATAAATATAACGTCTGTGCGCTATTGCATTTCGGCAGGGTTTAGGGTATAATAATGGTAATTATGTGATTGTGAGGATAAAACGTGAAAACACAGATTATTGATATAAACAACGCTGCGGAGTTTGATTCGTTTGTTGAATCGCATGAAAACGGACATTTTCTCCAGACTTCGGTATGGGGAAAGGTCAAGGATGACTGGAAATCGTTCGGCGTTATATGCAGAAACGGTTCGGGCGAAATCACGGGCACGCTTGCCGTTTTGCTCCGCAAAATCTCAAAGCTGCCTTATCATATGATGTATGCGCCGAGAGGTCCCGTCTGCGCTTTTGACGATAAGGAAACATTTAATGCTCTTATCTCGGCGGCAAAGGAAGAGGGCAAAAAATATAACGCATATCAGCTGAAAATCGATAAGGATGTGCCGATTGATAACGAAGCTTACAGAGCGATTGCCGTTGCAGAGGGCTTCAGAATCAAGGCGCCGACGGTTAATTTTGAGGATTTCCAGTGCCGCTGCGTTATAAGAATCCATATTAACGGCAGAACGGAGGATGAGGTTTTTGCCTCCTTCCATTCCGACCACAGACGTAAAATCCGCATTGCGCTCAAAAACAATGTTGAAATCAAAGTCCACGGCAGCGAAATGGCAGAAACTTTCTATCAGATTATGAAAGAAACCTGCGAAAGAGACGGATTTGAGCTTCGCTCCGCCGCATATTTTGCCAAAATCCTTGATTGCTTCGGCGATAAGGCAAGGCTCTATATGGCTTATTATGAGGGCAGACCAATCGCAGGTGCGATATCCGTTATCTGGGGCGATAAGCTCTGGTATTTCTACGGCGCATCCTCGAATTCGGACAGAAAGGTTATGCCCAATTACCTGCTCCAGTGGGAGATGATAAAGTGGGCAATCGAAGCAGGCTGCCGCATCTACGATTTCAGAGGCGTTGCAGGCGTTATCGATGAGAGCAACCCTCTTTTCGGTCTTTACAGATTCAAGCACCGTTTCGGCGGCGATTATGTTGAATTCATGGGCGAAATGGATTTGATTACCAAGCCTGCAGCCGCAAAAATTGTTGCGGCATCGCAGGAGATTCTGAAAAAACTCAGATAAAATAAATCAAAGGAGAAAAACAATGATAAGAGTTACTGTTTGGAACGAAGGCGTTCACGAAAAAACAAGCAATGAAGTTGCAGGAGTTTACCCTGCAGGCATTCACGGCTGCATAAAGAATTTTCTTTCAACTCAGGAGGATATCGAGGTGCGCACCGCAACGCTCGCACAGCGCCGCTGCGGTCTTTCCGATGAGGTTCTTGAAAATACCGATGTTCTTATCTGGTGGGGTCATATGGCCCATGATAAAGTGCCCGATAAGCTTGTTGAGAAAATCCATAAGCGTGTTCTCGGCGGCATGGGTCTTGTTGTTCTTCATTCGGGTCATCATTCCAAGATTTTCAGAGCTCTTATGGGAACAACCTGCAACCTCAGATGGCGTGACGGCGACAGAGAAAGAATCTGGAACATAAATCCCAACCACCCCATTGCAAAGGGTATCCCCGAGCATTTCAGCCTCAATGTTGAAGAAATGTACGGCGAACAGTTCGATATTCCTGCCCCTGATGAAATTGTTTTCCTCGGCTGGTTTGCAGGCGGCGAGGTATTCCGCTCGGGCTGCTGCTGGACAAGAGGTCTTGGCAGAATTTTCTATTTCCAACCCGGTCACGAAAGCAACCCCACCTTCCACAACGAATATGTTCAGCGCATCATAATCAATGCGGTTCGCTGGGCAAACCCCGTTAATCCCGTAAGAGAGCCCATTCCCTGCCCGCATAAGAAAGTTCCGCCTGAAGAAAAATACAGGGAGGCACTTGCAAAATAATGGACAGCTTCAAGATAAAAAAACTGCGTGATAACGCAAAAATTCCTTTCAGGGCAACCGCAGGCAGCGCAGGCATGGATCTTTATGCCTGCATCGATGAGCCGATTACTCTCGGCGGCGGCGAAAAGGCGGTTATCCCGACGGGCATCGCCATTGAGCTTCCGAGCGCAGAGCTTGCAGCCTTTGTTTTTGCAAGAAGCGGTCTTGCAATCAAGCATGGCATAGGTCTGCTCAATTCAGTGGGCGTTATTGACAGCGATTACAGAGGAGAAATCTGTGTCGGAGTTATCAATCAGCTTAAGGAAGAATATACCATTCAGCCTGATGAACGCATTGCTCAGCTTGTCATCATGCCCGTTTCGCTTATTGCTCCCGTTGAGGCGGAAAGCCTTGATGAAACGGAGAGAGGCGAAGGCGGCTTCGGTTCAACAGGGAAAGTTTGATATGGAATTACCGAAAAGAAAAGATGTAAGACTTAAGAATTATGATTATTCCGCAAACGGTGCTTATTATGTTACCGTATGTACCCATAATCGCGCAAAATTGTTCGGAACAATCGTAGGGGCGACCCTGCGTGGTCGCCCGAACAGACCGGACAAAATGATTGAAAAATGGGTTTTGGAATTGGAAAATAAATTTGACAATTTAAAAATTGATAAATACATCATTATGCCCGATCATATCCATCTTTTGATATCGGTTTCTGATAATTTAACGGGCGACCACACAGGGTCGCCCCTACCGTTTGTAATAGATTGGTTTAAAACAATGACAACAAACGAATATATCCGCGGTGTTAAAAACGGTATATATCCACCGTTTGATAAACACATATGGCAAAGAAATTATTTTGAACACGTAGTTCGCTGTGAACAGGACTACGAAGAAATATGGAGATACATAGAGGAAAATCCTCTCAAGCATCACTTGAGAATAACCAATAATCTTTAAAACGGGAGATTTACATAATCATGAAAAAAATAATCAGCATTCTTTGCGTTTTTGCAATCGTATTTTCAGCCTGCTCTGTTTTTGCTTTTGCGGCGGATTCAGAGCTTCCCTATGAAAACAGCCGGTTTTACGAAATCGGCGATTACAGCATTCATTACAGAGTTTTCCCTGCAAAGGGTGAGCAGAAGGGCAGAATTATGATGCTTCACGGCTTCCTTTGCTCAACCTATGCATGGCGCAACATGGTGCCCATTCTTAATGAGGCGGGCTATGAATGCGTGCTTGCGGATTTGCCGAATTTCGGTTTCAGCACCCGTGAAAACGGCGATATGGAAATCATCGACCGTGAAGATATCATCATTGACCTCATGGAGAGCATGGCTCCCATGAACGAATGGATTATCGCAGGTCACTCAATGGGCGGCGGTGTTTCGGTCAATATTGCAATTGAAGAAGATGTTCAGGCGCTCTTGCTTTATTGCCCCGCACCCCAGAGCGAATTCCCCGATAAAATGGAGGGACTGATGACCTCCAATCTTATGAAGGGCATTATGAATGCTTTCTTTAACTACGGAACAAGATTTACTCCGCTGGTTAAGCTTATTATTTATGCCGCAACAATGGACTGGCAGTTTGCAATGAATTACGATGTAACGGGCGTTACCGATGCAACTCAGCATGACGGCTTCGGCGGCGGTATGTGCGAAATGATGTTCAACGTCAAGGCAACCGCTCTTAACAGAGCAGACGAGGTTGACTGCCCCGTTTTCATCTGCCAGGCAAGCAAGGATATAATAATCAATCAGACAATGAAGGACCAGATGAACGGTGCTTTCCCCGAAGCAACATCATATCTTGTTGAGGGCGGCGGACATCAATGTATTGAAAACAGAGCAGACGAAATCTGCAAAGCAACTCTTGAATTCCTTGCAGCAAACTGAATAAAAATAACGGCTCACATTTCACAGTGTGAGCCGTTTTTTTTGAGAAATATAAACATCAAATAAACGAAAGTATTAATTTAGCAGCAGCCAACGGCTACGGGCTCCTTTTGAAAGGAGCTGTCCGCAGGACTGAGGATTGGAATGCGCAAGCATTCGGCGATTGTAAATCGCCTTAACAAATGCAACCCTCCGTTTTTTGCTTCGCAAAATCCACCTCCCTTAAAAGGGAGGCTGATATAGCAGGATTTATTTCATGTTTTATATGATGTGTTACTGTTTCAGAATACCCTTTTCAACCGAGCTTTTGATAACACCCTCAACAATGCACCATAACTCGGGCGTTGCGGTGCGGATGATATCCATGCGCTTGTAAACCTGCGCCGATGTAACGCCGCCCATTTTCCAGGTGTGACCGTCGGTTAAATAATTGAGCAGCAGGGGTTGAATGCGGTCAATTGCGTTTGCGTAACGTGCTTCAGCGGTTTCGCCTGCCTCGAATTCATCCCAAAGAGCACGGATTTGCGCTCCCTGCGAGGGGTCGAGAATACCGAAAAGCTTATCGGCTGCGTCTTTCTCGCGCTGTTCCTTATCCTCATAGCCTTTGGCATCATAGGCAAAGGTATCGCCTGCATAAACCTCAACAAGGTCGTGCACAAGAGCGATTTTTATAACTCTGCTGACATCGATTTTTTCTGCGCTGTATTCCTCAAGAAGCATTGCCATAACCGCAAGGTGCCATGAATGAGCGGCGTCATCCTCTCGCCTTGAGCCGTCGGCAACAAGGTTTCTGCGAAGCACCTGCTTCATTTTATCTATTTCAACCGTGAATTCAATCTGCTTTTGCAGCTTTTTGTTCTCTATAAAATCAAAATTGACCATAATATCACCTCAAAGAATAATATATCACCTTTTTACTGCAACATCAAGCGTAAACCCAAAATCACGCTAAATATTGTGGACGAAAATTATTTTTCCACCGATTGTAGCCTGCTCACAAAAAATCAGGCACCTTTTTGTGAATTCTTTATGGCTTTTTCTCATGCTTTTCCTGTTGACATTTACGGAAAAAAGGAGTATTATACTATTGCAAACGAACATTTGTTCACAATGAATCAGGAGTGAAAGCAATGTACCGTAAGGTTTATGTTGATGTTATACTCAGGCAGGATAAATCGGGCAGCACACGTCCTCTGCGGATTATCTGGGAAAACGGCAGGGTTTATGAGGTGGAGAGGCTGATTTATATCTGCCGCGCCGCATCGATGAAGGTCGGCGGCTGCGGAATGCGCTATACCGTGCAGGTCTGCGGCAGGGAAACCTATCTTTTTGAAGAAGGCGGCAGGTGGTTTGTTGAAGCCAAAGAGACATAAATATTAAAAGCGCAAAAGCCGCAGGCATCAAAACCTGCGGCTTTTGCTTCATCCTTCTATAAGCTATGGGCTGTATGCAGCCAAACAAAAAGCGGATTGCGCCGAAAAAACGCAATCCGCCAAAAAGCCAATGTGCCCCTGAAAACAGAGGTTAAATCTTTGTCCTTTTGCCTGAGAGATTAACGCTTTTGCGCTTTGCACCTTCGGCACTCAATTCAATGAGCTTCTCCAAAGTTCTATCAGCTTGCAGTCCTCACCCTTGCGGATACCTGAGAGTGTTACTCCTTCGGTTGCTTATCGCATTTCCTGCAAGCATCATTTAGAATATTTATTTTTTATGATTATATCACATAATGTTCTGCTTTGCAACAGAAATTTTGATTTTCGGGAAAATTAATAGTTTTCTGCGTGAAGCTCGAAATAAGCTCTGGGATGGTCGCATACGGGGCAGACCTCGGGTGCCTTTGTGCCAACAACGATGTGGCCGCAGTTACGGCATTCCCAAACCTTGACTTCGCTCTTTTCAAATACCTGAGCAGTTTCAACGTTATGAAGAAGCGCACGGTAACGCTCTTCATGCTGCTTTTCGATGGCTGCAACCATGCGGAATTTTTCGGCGAGGTCATGGAAGCCCTCTGCATCTGCTGTTTCTGCAAAGCCTGCATACATATCTGTCCACTCATAGTTTTCGCCGTTTGCAGCATCAACAAGGTTTTCGGCAGTGTTGCCGATGCCGTTGAGCTCCTTGAACCACATTTTTGCGTGTTCCTTTTCGTTATCGGCAGTTTTGAGGAAGAGGGCAGCTATCTGCTCAAAGCCTTCTTTCTTAGCCTTGGATGCGAAGTAGGTGTATTTGTTTCTTGCCTGTGATTCGCCTGCGAATGCAGCCTCAAGATTCTTTTCGGTCTGTGTGCCTGCATACTTTGAAGCTTTTGCTTCAGCGATGATTTCAAGCTTGTCACCGCTTACACCGCATTTGGGGCAGATTGCAACCGAGCCCTTGGGTGCTTCAAAAATTTCACCGCATACCTTGCACTTGTACTTAATCATTTCTGTTTCCTCCTTGATAAGTTCATTTTTATTATTGTTTTCAATTTCAATGGGTTCAAAATCCGAGGCGGGGTGCTTGCAGATGGGGCAGATGAAGTCCTCAGGCAGCTCATCGCCTTCATAAACATAGCCGCAGATTTTGCATACAAAGCCTTTTTTCTTCGGCTTTTGCGGCTTGGGCTTAACGTTGGCATGATAATAAGCATAGGTCATGCTTTCAGCGTTTCCGAGCACCTCGGCATCGGTAACCGTGCAGATAAAAAATCCGTGAGAGCCGAGGTCAAGATACTGCTCAACCTTAAGAGAGATATAAGCGTTTGTGTTTTCATCGAGCACTGCAAGACCGTTTACGGAGCGCTTGACGGCAACTCCCTCAAACTTATCGGCATCCCTGCCGCTTCTGAAGCCGTAATTCTGAAATACGGCAAAGGGAGCGCTTTCGGTAAGGCAGTTGACATTCATGATGCCGCTTTCCTTTATAACATCATGCGAAAAGTTGGCTTTGTTGATTGCAACGGCAATTCTTACAGGCTCGCTTGTGAGCTGCATAACCGTGTTACAGATAAAGCCGTTATCCTTTTCGCCGTTGTTTGAGGTTACAACGTAAAGACCGTAACCGATTTTAAAAAGAGCGGTCATATCAGGCATATTTATTCTCCTTTCCGTTGGTCATTAAATATTATGGCAAAATTATAAACCAATATTCGCCATTTGTCAAGTTAATAATGATAATTATTATCGATTTTGTAAAATTTTTTTGATGGTTGATAAAAAACGGAGCGGAAATGTGCAGATACGGACAGGAAAAAGAAAAAGCGCACCGTTTGAGTGATGCGCTTTGATTTTTATTGAATTGATCAGATAAGACCCTGAGCCATCATTGCATCTGCAACCTTGATGAAGCCTGCGATGTTTGCGCCTGCAACAAGGTCATAGCCGAGGCCGTAAGCTTCGGAAGCCTTTGCGGAGTTATCGTGGATATCCTTCATAATCTGCTTGAGCTTGCTGTCAACCTCTTCTGCAGTCCAGCTGTATCTCATTGAGTTCTGGCTCATTTCGAGAGCTGAAACGGCAACGCCGCCTGCGTTAACTGCCTTTGAGGGAGCAACTGCCTTGCAGTTAGCCTTGAGGTATGCAAGAGCATCGTTGGTTGTGGGCATGTTGGCAACTTCAATGTAATAGGGAACGCCGTTTGCAACAAGCTTTTCAGCCTGAGCCATATCGATTTCGTTCTGGGTTGCGCAGGGCATTGCGATATCAACCTTAACACCCCAGGGCTTTTCGCCTGCGTGGAATTCTGCGCCGAATTTATCTGCGTAATCCTGAACCTTATCTCTGCCTGATGCTCTCATTTCGAGCATGTATTCAATCTTTTCGGGTGTTGTAACGCCGTCAGCGTCATAAACATAGCCGTCGGGACCTGAAATTGTTACAACCTTGCCGCCGAGCTCTGCAATTTTCTTTGCTGCACCCCATGCAACGTTGCCGAAGCCTGAAAGAGCAACTGTCTTGCCTTTGATTTCTTCGCCGAAATGCTTGAGAAGCTCAACTGCATAGTAAGTTGCGCCGTAGCCGGTTGCTTCGGGTCTGATGAGAGAGCCGCCGTAGGGGATACCCTTGCCGGTGAGAACGCCGTTTTCGAATGCGCCCTTGATGCGCTTATACTGACCGTAGAGGTAGCCGATTTCTCTGCCGCCAACGCCGATGTCACCTGCGGGAACGTCAACATCGGGACCGATGTGTCTGTAAAGCTCTGTCATGAAAGCCTGGCAGAAGCGCATGATTTCGGCATCGCTCTTACCTCTGGGGTCAAAATCGGAGCCGCCTTTGCCGCCGCCGATGGGAAGACCTGTGAGGCTGTTTTTGAAGGTCTGCTCAAATGCAAGGAACTTCATGATGCCGATATATACTGAGGGATGGAAGCGCAGACCGCCCTTGTAAGGACCGATTGAGCCGTTGAACTGAACTCTGTAGCCTCTGTTAACGTTGACCTTGCCTTCGTCGTCAACCCATGTTACTCTGAAAGAAATCTGTCTTTCGGGTTCAACCATTCTTTCAAGCAGAGAATACTTTTCGTATTCGGGATGCTGATTGATAACGGGCTCAAGGGATTCGAGAACTTCTGTAACGGTCTGCACAAACTCGGGCTCGTTAGCGTTCTTTTTTGCAACTTCGTCAATAACTCTTTTTACGTAGCTCATAAAAAATACTCCTTCTATGCCGCAATAACAGGAACGCTCTTGCGCTCAGGCAAAGCGGAAAAATTTACAAATTAAAATATGCTTTTGCGGCAGATATTATACCGCTGAGCCATATCAATTCGGATATACCGAAAGAATTGTGTATTATTTTAACTCATTGACACCGAAAATGCAACACTAAACCGTAAAAATTTCATTTTCAGATTAAATTTTGGCAAAATAGTATAATAAAATGGCGAAATTGAAACTGAAAATTCAAAAACTTTCATAAAAAGATGTGCATGAATCGGCGGATAAAGACAGCGAACGTTGCAAATTATTGACAATATAATGAGGATAATATATAATTATCAAATAAAAATACCAAACCGTCGGGACGGCTCGGCGGTTTTTTCGGATTTGAACAGAAACCAAAGGGGCAGTTGTTTTGAAGCTGATTAAGAAATATCTTTTGCCGCACAGAGCGGCGGTGATATGCTGCGTGATAATTCTTGTTTTTCAGGCAGCGTTCAGCCTTGCTATGCCCTATTTTATGGGTCAGCTTATAGGGGTCGGCATTCATCAGAAGGGTGTTGACGCCATGCCGCCTGAGATACTCAGCATAAATTCCCTGCAGCTGTTTGAGAGTGTTATGCCTGAGGATGAATATGCCGAGTTAAGCTCAATGTATGAAAGGCATGACCGCTGCCCCGAGGGAATGCCCGAAGAATTTGAGATTATCCGCAAATGCTATTATCTGAAGGAGGATGCCGATAAAGACAGAACAAGAGAGCTTTATGAAACGGCAGTTTTCAGCGGAATAATCGTTGCAAGGGGAAAGGCAGAGGATGTTACGGAAAAAGACGGCGAAGAGCTGTTTTCAAAATATGCAAGCATTGTTATGCTGAATGTTGCAATCAGGCAGAGCGGTCTTGATAAAAGTGATTTTGAAGAAGCCTACCTACAGGCGCAGAGTACTCAGCAGGCTCTTAAAACACAGATTGCGGCAATGCTGTTACCGTATATTTATGACGATGCAGGAGTTGATATTGAGGAGCTGCAGGAAAAATATATTGCGGAGTGCGCTGCGCTGATGGTCGGAGCGGTTATATTGCAGCTTATCTGCACGGTTGCAACGGGTAAAATTTCGGCAAATGTTTCCTCAAGGGTGCAGAGGGATATCAGAGCGGATTTCCTCAAGCATACGGCTGGCTTTTCTGCAAAGGAACTTGCGGATTTTCCGCCGTCATTCCTTGAGGGAGTTGCCGTTAGGGATATTGAACATATCGGCATGCTCATAAGCTACGGCCTGAGAATTTTTGCATTTGCGCCCATTCTTGCCGTGGGAGGCACGGCGCTTTCGTTTGCGCAGAGCCCCGTTTTCGGCTCGCTGATACTTATTACTGCGGCAACAATTACGGCAGCACTTGCTGTTTTATATTTTGCAACGGTTAAAACTTATGATAAGCTGCAGGAAGCCTACGGTAAATTCGTAAAGCTGCTTCAGGATAACCTTGCCCAGCTTTTTACCGTTCGTTCAAACTGCGCCGAAAAATATGAGGAGGCAAGAGCCTCTGCGGTTTCGGAAAAAATCCGCAAAAACGAAAATTATGTTCTGCGCTCCGTATATATTGCGATGAGCGTTATAACTCTTATTTCAAACATTGTTACTGCCGTGCTGGTTGTTGCAGGCGGTGAGCAGCTGCTTTCCTCCTCGCTCGGAATCGGCGATGTTGTGGCGTTTCTGCAGTATTCGGTTGTAACGGTTTCGGCTTTCCTGATGTTCGGAGCGGTTATCGTTCTTGCTCCCAGAGCGGCGGTGGCGGCAAAGAATGTGAGTGCGGTTATGAGTGCTCCGATAAGCGTTGTATCGGGCGACATAATTCCCGATGAAAACGAGAAATGGGATGTTGAATTCAGAAATGTGAGTGTCAGAGGGGGAGAGGTAAGCTTTACCGCAAAAAGCGGAGAGCTTACTGCGATAGTCGGCGCAACGGGCTGCGGAAAATCAACCCTGCTCAGCTATATCACCCGTTTCGCTCAGCCCGAAAGCGGCGAAATTTTTATCGGCGGCAGAGATATAAAAGCGTATAATCTTGAAGCGCTCAGACGGAATGTTTCGTTTGCGCAGAGCAAGCCCGTTCTTTTCTCAAAAACTCTGCGTGAAAATCTTTTGCTTCACGGTGCACCCGATGATGCGCAGGCAATGCTTCTTGCTCTCAAAAGCGCAAAATGTGATTTTATTGCAAGCAAAAAAGAAGATTTAAGCAAGTATCTTATAAACAGAGGCGATAATTTCAGCGGCGGTCAGAAAAGCAGAATTGCCGTTGCAGGTGCGCTTGCAAAAAAAGCAAAGGTTTATGTTTTTGATGATTGTCTTACGGCGGTTGACACCGAAACAGAGGCGGCAATCATGCAGTCCTTTGCCGAAAAATGCGGCGGTGCGGCTGTGCTGCTTGTTTCGCAGAGAATCAGCAGCGTTATGCGCGCCGATAAAATAGTTGTTATTTCCGAAAGCGGAACGCTCGCACAGGGCACGCATGATGAGCTTATGCGCTCGTGCGGATTTTACAGGGAGCTCGCCGAGCTTCA
Source organism: Acutalibacteraceae bacterium (assembly GCA_045589555.1). Lineage (GTDB taxonomy): Bacteria > Bacillota > Clostridia > Oscillospirales > Acutalibacteraceae > CAG-177. Next base: position 14,398 of record JAZNPG010000107.1, on the reverse strand, counting down.
GCAGAAAGGAGCGTGCGGCAATGGGCAGTAAGGGCAGCTCCGTTCTTAAAATGAGGTTTGATACCTCAACCGTTTCATACAGCAAAGCCGATAAAAAGGATTTTTTCAGGCTGGCAAAGGATATTTCATCATACAAATTGAGGCTGCTTATTTTTATGCTTGTAACCGTTACGGGCAGCGTGGCATTTGCTTATCTGCCGAAAATCCTCGGCTCAATTATTGATATTTATATTTCAAAAATAATCGAATCGGTTTTCGGCGGCGAGCCCGTCGGAGTTATAAAAGAAATTCTTCCAGCGGCAGCCGCGGCGGCTGTGCTGCTGCTTATCAATGTTGTTTCGTCTTTCCTGCAGGGAATAACGGTGAGCAGGATAACCTCGGGCTATTCCCACTCGTTAAGATGCAGGATGTTTGAAAAATTCAACCGCATGCCTGCTTCGTTTGCCGATAACAACAGCCACGGCTCGGTTGTTTCGTCTGTGACGGAGAATGTTGATGCGCTCAATCAGAGTCTCGGTCTGTTTATGACAAACGTCATCAATTCGGCGGTTGTTATTGTTGCGGTAACGGTAATGCTTTTCACGGTTGATTCCGTGCTCTGCATTGCGGCGGCAGCATTTCTTGCGCTGAGCCTTGTTCTTTCTTTTTTCATCAGCAGGAAAGAGAAAAAATCAGCGGCGGAGCAGCAGGAATCGGCGGCAAACATCAACGGCAGATTCAGCGAATTTTACAGCGGTCTGAGAACCGTTCAGGAATCGGGCGAGATGCCGAAAAATGTTGAAATGCTCGGTAATCTCAACGGGCTTTATGAAGAAAAAACAAGAAAAGCCCGTTTTACGGCGGCGGTTTCATCCTGCCTCGGCGACCTTACACTCGGGCTGTGCATAACTGCGGTTGCGGTTATCGGCGCATTCAGAATCAAAGAGGATTTGCTCACAATCGGCACGCTCATGACGGCGGTGCTCTATGTGCGCAGGCTTCATCAGCCGGTTTCGCAGATATCATCATATGCCAATATTATCGGTACGCTCGGCGAGGCTGCGAAAAGCATTTTCGGTTTCCTTGACGAAAAGGAGCAGAGCCGCAGCGGCAAACATGATATCGGCACGGGCGAAATCGAATTCAGGAATATTTCGTTTGCGTATCCGGGCACATATGAAAAGGTTCTTAAAAATTTCAGCGCAACAATACCCGAGAGAGGGATAACCTCTGTTTCGGGCGAAACGGGCGTTGGCAAGAGCACGCTTGTGAAGCTGATGCTGCGTTTTTATGAGCCCGATGAGGGTGCGGTTTTATGCTCGGGCGAGGATGTTTCTTGCCTTGAGCTTGAAAGCTACCGCAGAAAGTTTACCGTTATCAATCAGGAGGCAACGCTTTTTGAGCAGACAATTGCCGAAAACATTGCTTACGGCAAAGAAAATGCCTCAACGCAGGCAATTGTTGAGGCGGCAAAGCTTTCGGGTGCGCACGAATTTATTTCACGCCTGCCCGACGGATATGATACAGTGTTTTCTGCATCGCCGCAGAATATTTCAAACGGCGAGGTGCAGCTTGTGCTGCTTGCAAGAGCGTTTCTCAATAAAACTCCATATGTTGTTTTCGATGAAGCAACTGCTTTTGTTGATACAAAGGCAGAGCTGAAAATCAAGGAAACGCTTAACCGCCTTGCGCAGGATTCGGCAGTTATAATTATTGCGCACAGGCATTCAACCGTTGAAAATGCGGAGAAAACAATTCGATTATAAATTATTTAGTGAATAGTGAGGATTGAATAGTTAAGGGTGGTCGGTGCCCACACCCATTTTGTAGGGGCGATTCACGAATCGCCCGTTTGGTTTAAAGAAGAAATAATATTGAATAAATAATAAAGAATAAATTTCATTGTAGGGCGGAGGCTTGCTTCCGCCGTTCAGGCGAACAGTTTTAGTGAACAGATTACTGATTGAGGTGATGAAATGTTTCATACCCCAGAAAAAAGAAAAAAGCTGTTAAAAACAGCTTTTTTCTGCTATATACTGCTTATGCTGTGGCTGCTTTTCGGGCAGCGCATCGGCGGAGAAATCAGCGGCTCTTACTTTGAGAATCTTTGCTCAAGCATAAGTTTATCGCCTTTTCAGACTATCCGCTATTTTGCAAAATCCATGGTTTATTCTGTCGACGGTGCATCCCTGCGCCGTGCAGTTGTCAACCTTGGCGGCAATGTCATAATGTTTATACCGCTCGGTTTTTTTATTCCGTGCGTATTTGAAAAGCAACGCACCTTTTGGCGCAGCATTGCGTGCAGCGCCGTTTGCATTGCGGCGGTTGAGCTGCTTCAGCTTTTCACGCTTCTCGGAAGCTGCGATATTGACGATTTTATTCTTAACATTATCGGTGCTCTTATCGGCAGAGGCATTTTTGCCGTTTTTGAAAAGCAGCTGACGGAATAAAGTCTGCCGTGACAGTATGTTTTATTATTTTGCAACCTTTTCTTTTTCAGGTACTCTTAAAAACTCAAAAGCATATTTTCCTTTGTGTCTGTAGGGGAAAAATCTGATTATAACATAGGAGCAGACAGCGCCGACGGTGTTGAGCACGATATCAGCCATGGTATCCATTATCGGCCATCTGTCGGGGTAAACGGGTGGGAAGAGGGTTTCTGCTTTGGGTGTGCCTGCAGCCATTTCAAGGCTCCAGTGCTGTGCGTCGCCTATTCCGCCGCCCATGCATGCAACCTGGTCAAATGTGAATTCGAAAACCTCCCATGCCGTTGCGGCAAAGAACGAAAATCCGAACGATGCAAGCAGAACAAGCGAAAGCGGTGCACGGGTGTTATCCCTTTTGAGAATAGCACATACGATTTCGTAACCGAAGAAAACGCAGGCTGCGCCGCCAACGAAATGCAGCATAACATCCCACCATCTGAAATCATAATAGAGGTTAAGGAATTTGCCGCCGAAGGATGCGCACCAGATCATAACGATAAGGAAATTCTGGAACGATGAGGAAAGATTGCGCATGATGCTTTTTGAGGGGAACATCATGAAAACTTCCCACACAAAGGTTGCAAGCAGGTTAGCACCGACCTGCAGAGGGTCCGTGATATCGAATTCCTTGCCTGCAGCAGGAAAAAATCCCTTGATGAAAGCGAAAATCATGCTTGCTCTGATAATCCACCAGAAAATCAGCTGACCGGGGGTTGTTCCCTCTTTAACTCTTTTGATACAGTTCTTCATATTCTTTCTCCGTTTTATATCATTTTTATGATTTTTGAAACAAGGGAATTTGCCTCCCTTTTAAGGGAGGTGGATTTTGCGAAGCAAAAGACGGAGGGTTGCTTGTGAAAACACAGCGATTTGCAATCGCCGAATGCTTGCACATTACAATCCTCAGTCCTACGGACAGCTCCTTTCAAAAGGAGCCCATAGCCGTCAGCTGCTGCCGAATCCGCCTTTCCCGAAAGGAAACAGACAGCATTTGTTACAAAAATCATGCGCAATAAAGCGTATTTGGAATTATACCATATATATAGCAGTAATGTCAAACAGTTAGTATGCGACGATTGTGTCCGTGCGCAAAAACAGAGCACTTGACCGTTTTATTCATAAATGATATAATAAATCGGTATGGCATCAATCAAAGAAAGGAAACACGGAAATGAGAAAAATAATCAATATCAATGAGGGATGGGCTTTTACAAAAGACGGTGTTACCGAAACCGTTAACCTGCCTCATACATGGAACGGCATTGACGGTCAGGGCGGCTGCGACAGCCCCGATTATTGGAGAGGCAAATGTGCATATAAAAAAGTAATCCCTGCTTATGACGGCAGAGTTTTTATTGAAATCAACGGAGCAAACACCGTTTGCGAGGTTTTTGTTAACGGTATTTTTGCGGGCAGCCACGATAACGGCTATTCAATGTTCCGCTTTGAAATCACAAATCTTCTGCGTGACGGCGAAAACCTGCTCGAAATCAATGTTGATAACAGCCCCAACGAATTCCTTTATCCCGAGATGGCTGATTTCACTTTCTACGGCGGTCTTTACAGAGATGTAAATATTATCTGCGAGGTTGCAGATTCCCATTTTGCGCTTCTCGATAAGAGCCTTTGCGGTATGTTTATAACTCCCAGAGTTGACGGCAAGGTTTTCGTAAAGAGCTTTGTTGAGGGCTCTTGCGTCGGCGCTGAAAAGCATTTTTCAATCACCGATGCCGAAGGCAACGAGGTTGCTTCGGGCATTACCGCCGCTTCCTCAGAGGCTGCGGCACTCAACGTTGAAAACGTAAATCTCTGGAACGGTATGGAAAATCCTTATCTTTATACTCTTACCGCAAAGCTTGTTAAAGACGGCGAGGTGATTGATGAGGTCAGCGACCGTTTCGGCTTCCGTGCTTACAATATCGACAGCGAAACGGGCTTCAATCTCAACGGCAACTATATCAAGCTCAAGGGCGTTTCAAGACATCAGGACAGAGAAAACATCGGTAACGCTCTCACAATCAGGGAGCACGCCGAGGATATAGCAATCATCAAGGAGATGGGCGCAAACTCCCTGCGCCTTGCTCACTATCAGCATGATGAGAAATTCTATGACCTTTGCGATGAAACAGGCTTTCTTGTATGGGCGGAAATCCCCGTTATTTCAAGATTCAGCAAGAAAAAGCAGCCTCAGGCAAGACAGATGCTCGAAGAGCTTATCAAGCAGAATTATAACCATCCCTCAATCTTCTGCTGGGGTGTTGAAAACGAAATTTCCATCGCAGGCGCAGCCCCCTCGCTTGTAAACGGCATCAAAGAGCTCAATGACCTTGCTCACCGCCTTGACTCCACAAGACCCACAACCGCTGCGCAGGTTACATTCTGCTCAATCGGTTCAAAGCTTAACGAAATCACCGATATCCTCGGCTATAACCAGTATTTCGGCTGGTATGTTCAGACGGTTGACGCTATTGACGCATGGCTTGACAGATTCCACGAAGAAAAGCCTCATGTTAAGCTCTGCATCTCCGAATACGGTGCGGAAGCGGTAACAAAGCTTCACTCCGCAAACCCCGTTCAGGGTGATTATACGGAAGAATATCAGGCAGTTTTCCATGAGCATTATATCAAGGCTTTCAACGAGCGTGACTGGCTCTGGGGCTCCTATGTATGGAATATGTTCGATTTCGGTTCGGCAATCCGTAACGAGGGCGGCGTAAGAGGCAGAAACAACAAGGGTCTTGTTACCTTTGACCGCAAAATTAAGAAGGATTCCTTCTACGCATATAAGGCATTCTGGTCAGATGAAAAGTTTGTTCATATCTGCGGCGAAAGATTTGTTGACAGACCTCTCGGCGAACAGAAAATCAAGGTTTATTCAAACTGCGAGAGCGTAACTCTCAACGTGAACGGAGAGAAAACAACTCTTGAGGGCGATAAGATTTTCGAATTCGATGCAGTTATCAAAGAGGGCGAAAATGTTATTACTGCTTCAAGCGGCAAATGCAAGCATAAAATCACCGTTAACGGCACGGATGTTGAGAATCCCGAATACAAGCTTCCCGAGGGCGGCGAAACCTTTGTGCGCAACTGGTTCGGTTCAAGTGATGAAATCGACCCCGAAAAGCTTTCGCTCAACGATAATCTCGGCGATATCATCGAAAATCCCGAGGTTCAGAAGCTCATCAAAAACCATGTCGGCAAGGACCTGAACATCCCCGGCATGAACATTCTCGGCAAGCTTCCGCTCAAGCCCGTTTCCGCAATTGCATCCAAAACCAAAAAGGGCAAGGAACTCATTTCTCTCGGCAACCAGTTCCTGCAGACAATCGACAAGAAATAAAATAAAGAGCGGCTCGCAAAACGAGCCGCTCGATTTATTGCTGTTTTATTTTTCAACAAAAACAGGCTTGTCCGTAATTCCGTGGGCAACGATATCCATGAGAGCGTTGTTGGCTTCTTCGAGGTTATCGCCGACGGTTACGGGTGCAAAGAATTCAATCTTTATGCTCTTCCTGAAGAACTTATATTTGCCTGTGATTGAAAACGGAACGATTTTTGTTCCCGTTTCGTGAGCCATTTTAACCGCTCCGAATTTGAACGGAGTTATTGTATACTGCGCTTCGGATTTGAGCTTTACCTTGCCCTCAGGGAAAATGCCGATAACCTTATCATCCTCAAGCACCTCAATCGCTGAGGAGAGGGCGGCTTTATCCTTTGAGCCTCTGTGTACGGGAATGATTCCGAAGGGCTCAAAAAAGCGCTTATAGGGCGGCTCAAGAAGCTCACTTTTCGCAAGAAAATGAACAACTCTCTTTGTTGAGGCGGCAACGGTTATGCAATCCATAAAATGGGTGTGGTTACCTGCAAGGATAATTCTGCCGCTTTCGGGAATGTTTTCGGTTCCGATAATTGTGGGCTTGAAAATAATGCGGAATGCTTTGTCCAGCTTACCCCTGTGTTTAAGATATGCTTTGGGTTCGTTCATAAGTCCGCCTCCGTATAATTATATTGCTATACAATAAAGATACACCTTTTTATAAAAATAGTCAATTGTTAATTTGTATATCGTTTCTTACGGAAAAATACAAAATTTTTATGATAATCAGTCCACAAAATGAACCGAAATCATTTTATCGGTATCTTGTTATATAACGGATTTTATATTCGTTTAAAGGAGGAAATATGAAAACTTGCAGATACTGCGCAACGCAGCTTGACGACAACGCTATTTTTTGTTACACATGCGGAGCAAAAGCGGAGGACGCTGCACCTGTTTACCGTCAGCAGCCTGTCTATCAGCAACAGCCTGCCTATCAGCAACAGCCTGTCTATCAGCAACAGCCTGCTTTTGATCTTGATTCATATGCTCCGTCATCTTCAAATCCGGCACCGATAAATAACGGCAACATACCTCTGGGTATTCTCGGTGCGATTCTTTTTTCGCTTGCAGGTGTTCTGGCTTACTGCCTGCTGTATCAGGTAGGTATAATCGCAGGTGTTGCAGGTGTTGTGATTTATTTGCTTGCTTATAAAGGCTACGGTGTTTTGTCAGGGGCAAAAAAGGCGTATTCTCCCGTTGGTATAGCGGTTTCGGCGGTTACCATGCTGGTTATGATTTTTGTGTCTGAGATGTTATCGGTACGGATTACGGCTATGGTTGCACTTATTGAGGAAGGCATGTCATTTGATGCGGCGTCCTCGATGGTGTCCGAGGTTATCAGTCACCCCGATTCTCAGAGCGCAATAACCGAAGACCTTTCTTTTGCATACATTTTCGGAATCATATCGGTTGTGGCTAACATAATAAATGTCAGAAGAGAAAGGAAAAATGCATGATGAGAGAATTTTTCGAAAAAAGAAAAAAGCTGTTGGTTATATTATCATCTATCACAGTTTTGTTTCTGATATTAACAATTGTGTTTATCGCTCTTGCTTCAAAGGCGGAAGATGATAACGTTTATTTACTGTATATTCTGATTTCCATGTATGTCGCCTTGGGCTTTTTTATTGCTACGGTAGTGAAATGCAACGGAGTTATTTTTACGGACAGATATCTCAAAAAAAGAGGTCTTGAGCATGTTCTCAATGATATAAACCTCGCTCAGCCTAATCTGCCGAAGTCAAAAATTTATTGCGGAAGCATGGCGTTTTTCTCAAAGAAGCCGTTTTCGGTTGTACCTTACAACGATATAGCCTGGATTTATGTTACCAACCAGAAGCTCTACGGAGTGGTAACCATTTCTAAAACAACAAATATTTATATGACAAACGGCAAGCATCTTGTTCTCACCTGCGATGTTGATGAATTCAGATGGTTCCTTGAAAATTATCTTATGAGAGTAAACCCCAACATAATTCTCGGCTACGGTGTACAGCAGAAGCAGAGATATAAGGCTGTTAAGGATGCTTACAAGGCATCGATGAGATAAAAAAGACTGCCTTACTAAGCGAAAAACAAAAGAAACAACATAAACGAAACAGGCTTGAACAGGAGAATAAACCTGCTCAAGCCTGTTTTTATTTTGTTGAAAATCAAAAAATGTTTTAACGTTATAATTTTATTTGCAAGCCGTGCAGCTTTCGCAGGAATGAGAGCATCCCTTGTTTTCATCTGCAACTGCGAGCATAAGGCGGATTCGGTTTTCCTGATTAACCCTTGTTGCACCGGGGTCATAATCGATGGGCACAATGTTTGACTGCGGATAAAGCTCCTTGAGCTTTCTTATCATGCCCTTGCCGACGATGTGGTTGGGCAAGCATCCGAAGGGCTGAGCGCAAACGATGTTGCCGTAGCCGCTTTCGATAAGCTCCATCATTTCAGCGGTGAGAAGCCAGCCTTCGCCCATTTTGCAGCCTGCGCCGATGATTTCGGTGCAGATTTCTTTTATATGGGCATAGGTTGCGGGCACGTTGAAATTGCCGTAGGCTCTTGCGGCGTCAAGCAGATTTGCCTCTGTTTTTGAAAGATACCACATTGCAATCTGCATTGCGATTTTTTTGAAAATGTTGCCGCCGTAAAGCTTGATATCCTCAAGTCTGTTATCAACCTTGAAGTTGAGGAATCCGAGAAGACCGGGCACCATAACCTCGCAGCCCTGACCGAAAAGGAATTCTTCAAGGTGGTTATTTGCCAGCGGAGAATATTTGACATATATTTCGCCTACAACGCCGACCTTTGTTTTCTCGGTTTTTTCAACGGGGATTGCGGCAAAGGTTTTTGTTATCTCGGGCAGCTTTTTCTTGATTTCAAAGAAAGAATAGCCCTTGCCCTTCCTGAATTCCGCGCTGATATCGTCAATCCATTTCTGTGTAAGGCGCTGCGATTCGCCCTTATTGATTTCATAGGGCTCAACCTGGTTTTTAAGAAGCATAATGAGGTCGCCGTAAATAACAGCAGAGAGCATCTTGAGAGCCATTGAAAGCCTGATTTTGAAGCCGCTGTTTTTCTCAAGACCCGAAAGGTTGAGTGAGATAACGGGCACCTGCGGATAGCCTGCTTTTTTTAGTGCCTTGCGCAGCAGATGGATATAGTTTGAGGCTCTGCAGCCGCCGCCCGACTGTGTGATGAGCAGAGCTGTTTTATCGGGGTTGTATTTGCCCGAATTGAGCGCATCTATAAGCTGACCGATAACAAGCAGGGCAGGGTAGCAGGTATCGTTATGAACATATTTGAGTCCCTCGTCAACAACGGCTCTGCCGTCATTGCGAAGCAGCTCAACTTTATAGCCGTACTGCCCGAAAACGTCGATAAGCATGGAAAAATGGATTTCCAGCATGTTGGGCGCAAGGATGGTATAATCCTTCATATCTTTTGTGAATTCAACTCTGTCTGCAGGATTCATGCTTACCCTCCTTATCTGCCTGTTGCGGCAAACAGACTGCGGAGTCTGATTTTAACCGCACCCGGGTTTGAAATTTCGTCAATCTTAATCTGTGTGTAAATTTTGCCGTCGCTTTCAAGAATCGTGCGCATTTCATCAGTTGTGATTGCGTCAACGCCGCAGCCGAATGAAACAAGCTGAACGATGTTGAGGTCCTTGTTGCCCTGCTTGGCAACATATTTTGCAGCGGCATAGAGCCTTGAATGGTAAGTCCACTGGTCGAGCACTCCCGTGGGGAATTTCTCAACAAGAGGGCTCACGCTGTCCTCTGTTATAACGGTTGCGCCGCATTCGCAGATAAGCTTATCGATGCCGTGGTTAATCTCTTCATCAAGGTGATAGGGTCTGCCGCAGAGCACGATAACGGGTTTATCCTGCTGCTGTGCCTGCCTGAGATATTCCATGCCCTTAAGATGAATTTTCTTCATGAAAGAGTGGTATTCGCCATATGCTTTCTGCGCTGCCGCTTTGACCTCCTTGGGGTTAAGACCGTCAAAGCTGCGGCTGAGAATTGTATAAATCTTTTTCGCAAAATCCTTGGGTCTGTGAAGTCCCACATAATCGCTCATGAAGTTGAGCTTTTTAAGCTCGCCCACATTTGAGCGGATAACCTCGGGATAATAAGCAACAACGGGGCAGTTATAGTTGTTATCGCCGAGCTTTTCATCTATGTTATAGCTCATGCAGGGATAGAAGATGTTTTTGATTCCTCTGCCGATAAGGTCCTCGATGTGTCCGTGGAGCAGCTTTGCGGGATAGCAAACCGTATCCGAAGGAATTGTGTGCTGACCAGAAACATAAAGCTCTCTTGTTGATTTTGCGGAAACAGCAATGCCGAAGCCGAGCTCTTTGAAGAATGTGTGCCAGAACGGAAGAAGCTCAAACATATTGAGTCCCATAGGCAGACCGATCTGCTCTCTTGTGCCCGTAATGTTGCCGTACTGAGCAAGAAGCTCACGCTTATAATCAAACAGGTTTTGTGTGCCCTGTGAATTTTTCTTTGCAAGGGGTTTGCTGCAGCGGTTGCCGCCGATAAAGCTTCTGCCCGATGAGAATGTGTTGACCGTGAGGCGGCAGTTGTTGCTGCATTTGCCGCAGGTTACAGCCTTAACCTTGTGCTCGAAGCTTTCAAGCTCTTCAGCGGAGATAAGCGAGCTCTTTTCGGGCATTCTTTCCATTGCGTAAAGAGCTGCACCGTAAGCACCCATTATGCCGGAAATGCCCGGTCTTACTACATCTCTGCCGATTTCCTGTTCGAACGCACGCAGAACGGCATCATTGAGGAAGGTTCCGCCCTGAACAACAATGTTTTTGCCCAGTTCGTCGGCGTTTGCCGCTCTGATAACCTTATAGATTGCGTTTTTGACAACGCTGATTGAAAGACCTGCCGAAATGTTTTCGATTGATGCGCCGTCTTTCTGTGCCTGCTTGACCGAGGAATTCATGAATACCGTGCAGCGTGAGCCGAGGTCAACAGGCTTTGCTGCAAAAAGACCGAGCTTTGAAAAATCGGCAATATTGTAGCCCCATGCGGCGGCGAAGGTCTGCAGGAATGAGCCGCAGCCCGAGGAGCACGCCTCGTTGAGGAATATGTTATCGATTGCGTTGTTTCTGATTTTGAAGCATTTGATATCCTGACCGCCGATATCGATGATGAAATCAACATCGGGTCTGAATTTCTTTGCAGCCGTGAAATGAGCAACGGTTTCAACAAGACCGAAATCAACCGCAAATGCGTTTTTGATTATCTCTTCGCCGTAGCCCGTAACAGCGCTTGCGGCAACAACCGCATCGGGATATTTTTTATAGAAATCCTTAAGGAAATCCCTGATGAGCACAACGGGGTCGCCGTCGTTGGGCACATAGCGGCTGTAAACAAGGTTGCCGCTCATATCCGTAACGGCAGCCTTGACGGTTGTTGAGCCTGCGTCGATGCCGATGCAGACCTTTTCGCCCTTGGCAAGCTCGCCTTTTTCCTTAACGGAATTGAGCGAGTGTCTTTTGCTGAAGGTTTTGTATTCTTCTTCGCTTGTGAAAAGCGGAGTTGCGCCGAGATATTCGCCGCTTTCCTTTGCGTTGGCTATTCTTTTTACGGTTTCTCTGATGTCAACGGGATTTTTATCCGATGAATAAGCTGCGCCGAGCGCAACAAAATAAAGTCCGTTTTCGGGGCAGGAGCCCTTTACGCCCAGACCCTCATCGAATGCCTTGCGCAGCTCTGAAAGGAAATAGAGAGGTCCGCCGAGATAAACAACGTTGCCTTCGATTTTTCTTCCCTGCGAAAGACCTGAAACTGTCTGATTAACAACCGCCATAAAAATGCTTGCGGCGATATCGTTCTTTCTTGCGCCCTGATTGAGCAGCGGCTGAATATCCGATTTTGCAAAAACACCGCATCTTGAAGCGATGGAATATGTTTTTTCTTTATGCTTTGCAAGCTCGTTCATATCAATGGGCTCAACGCCGAGCAGCGAAGCCATCTGGGCGATGAATGCGCCCGTGCCGCCTGCGCAGGAGCCGTTCATTCTGACCTCAACGCCGTTTGTGAAGAACAGAATTTTTGCGTCCTCGCCGCCAAGCTCGATAACGGCATCCGTGCCGGGCAGGAGCTTTGAAACGCTGATTCTTGTTGCGTAAACCTCCTGAATGAAATCAAGCCCGAGCGAATTTGCAAAGCCCATGCCTGCAGAGCCCGAAACCGTGAGCACCGCCTGCGAAAAAGAGGGGTTTTTCTCAACGATATCGGAGAGCATGGCTGCACTTTTTTCGGCAATTTTTGAATAGTGGCGTTCATACGCCTTATACACAATTTTATCATTATCGTCGATTGCAACGCATTTGAGCGTTGTTGAACCGACATCCATACCAATTCTCATTTTCTTTCACCTGAATTACGCATTTTTTCTCATTTTACTTTCTGCATCGAGATTCTCGAGCATAAGTCTTTCCACCTCTGCCTGAAGCTTTGCGTTTGCCTCGGCAGCAGTCATTCCGCTTGCGTTGAAGGGCTCACCGTAACGGATGGTGAGATTCTTGCTGCGGAATTTATAATCGCCCGTCAGACCGCAGGGGACGATGAGCGCATCGGATTTCTGCGCCATAAGAACCGCTCCTTTTTTGAACGGGAGCATAAAATTCTCGGTTTTGTTGCGTGTGCCCTCGGGGAAAATTCCGATAGCTCCGCCTTTTTTAAGAACGGAGAGAGCTGATTTTGCGCTCGAAAAATCTTTTCTTGATCTGTCAACGGGAATGCAGCCGACCGCTTTGAAAAGAGGGGCGAGCTTACCGTCAAAATATTCTTTTTTAGCCATATAATGGATAACTCTCCTGGTTGCCATAACTGTCAGACACTGGTCATAAACGTGCTTATGGTTGCAGGCAATAACGATTGCCGAATCCTCGGGAATCTTTTCTGCGCCGATGATTTTCGGGTTGTACCACAGCCTGAAAGCCACTCTCATAAAAGGAGTGAGCAGCTTATAGCCGAGCTCTCTGTCCTCGGGTCTTTTCTCTTTCGCCATTATTTTACACCCGCCTTTATTATTTCATCAGAAACGGTTTTCATGAGCATGTTATTTGCTTCCTCGAGATTCTCGCCTGCACGCATGGGCTCGAAAAAGCAGATTCTGACGCTTCTTTCAAAGGGCTTGTAGGGTCCCGTGATTACAAACGGAACGATATCCGTCTGTGCTTCCTGCGACATCTTGACTGCGCCGAACTTGAAGGGCATGATGATATCGTCTGTGCGGTTGATTGTGCCCTCGGGGAAAATACCGATAACCTTTTCTTCTTCAAGGGTGCTGATTGCTGAAGAGAGAGCAGCCTTATCCTTTGTTCTGCGGTTAACGGGGATGATGCCCAGACCCTTGAAAATGAATTTCAGCGGACCTTTCATAAGCTCATCCTTTGCCATATAGTGGATGCACCTGTCGGTTGCGCTGCTCAGAAGCATGCAATCGAGATAGTTTGTGTGGTTGCCCGCAAGAATGATTCTTCCGTTTTCGGGAATATAACGCTTGCCCACAATAACGGGCTTGTATATCGCTTTGAAAACTGAAGTTATCGGCTTGCGCACAATTCTGTAAAGCAACGGTTCTTTCATCTTTTATCCTCCGATTTGGTAATTTTATACAAATTTCAGTTTATTGTTTTGTAACAAAAGTCTCCATAAATAAAAAGAAGCCGCCTCACCCGCAACGGTGAAGCAGCTTCTTTTTTGTGCTGAAAGTATATCAAATGTGAGTGGTTTCTTTCTTTTTGACAGCGATGATTTTGTATTTTCTTGATTTGATTTTCCGGCTTGTGGCATATCTTGCACAGTTGCGGATGATTCGCTGTTTGGTTTCTTCGCTGATTTCAACGCAGTTCATCACCCTTGAATATTCAATGAGAGAGGAGTTGTTAACTGTCATCCGAATCATTCCTTTCCATAGCAAGTTTAAGCAGCTTTCTTCCGTATTGGAGCTGTTTTCTGACAGCCACGGGAGAAGCGCCCGTAATCTGAGCAATCTCGTTGGCTTTATAGCCTTCGATATAGTACAAATCAAGAACGATTTTGTATTTTGAGGGCAGATGCATTATCAGCTCAAAAATATCTTTATCATTGTCACTGATTCCGATATCACGCAGCTCATCGAGGTTTTCGGCTGCATGGCGCATATTGAAACGGAGCATATTTTTGCTGATGTTGGTTGCAACCTTTATCAGCCATGCTTTTTCGTGCTCCGAATCCCTGAAAAGGGGCGCTTTGGTCATATAACGTAAAAAAGTTTCCTGAAGTGCGTCCTCGGCATCCGCCTTGTTGGCGAGAATCCCGTAGCAGATGCGGAAAAGCATATTGCTGTATTTTTCAACGGCATATTCAATGTGACGGTGTTCATCGTTATAATGAGAGGTAATTGCGCACACGGGCTCACCTCCTTGAAAAGGACATAGTTATACAAATTAATATACCAATCTACTATTAAAACACCTGAAAAGGACAAAATGTGATATTTATTTTATGAACAAATTGTAAACTTATCCGAAGCTGCGAGATGAAAAACGAAAAAA
>JAZNPG010000106.1:0-9916 GCA_045589555.1 Acutalibacteraceae bacterium | reverse complement strand
TTCGTGGTCGGGATCATATGTTTCATCATATGTGAGATTTGTTGCTCCGTTTGTTACATCGAAGAAAGCTCTCTCGAAGATGATGAAGGGGTTACCTGCGCCCATCCAGAGATTGGACTTGAAGTAGAAATAGCCTCTGAGCTCCTGACCGGGCTGAACATAGTGGTCAGTAAGGGTATACTCACCGTCAGCATCCTTTTCATAGAAATCAATACCGAGATACATATAATAGTTGTTATATGTACCGTCTGCATTGGGAGCATATTTGCCTGTTTCGAGTTCTGCTATTGTTTTAATCACAGACTCTTCACCTGTGTGTGAGGTTGCAGAAGTTGCATCTGCTGCAAGTGCTGCAGGAACAGCGATGCCGGCAACGGCTACTGTGCCGAGAAGCATTGTAAGGCAGAGTACAAGGCTGACAACCTTTTTGAATGTAGACATTCATTTTCCTCCTTCATTTTATTGCGGCTCCACCAGTGACAGAACCTTGAAAAAGTTGTTACAGGCCGAAGCGAGCGCTTCAACCCAATATACCCAATCATTATGACACAAGATTTTAAATAAAGCAATAGCTTAAATAAAAAAACTTTCTTAAAAATTAATTAACCTGTGCACCCTGCACATATCTCAGCTTTTATATTCGTGCAACATTGCCATCTCTTGCCGCTTTTGCCACCGCAGCAGCCACCGCAGGGCCGACTCTTTCGTCAAATGCTTCTGGAAGAATATATTCGGGGCAGAGCTTTTCATCGGAAACAAGCCCTGCAATCGCATAAGCCGCCGCAAGCTTCATTTCTTCGGTTATATCCGATGCTCTCACATCGAGCGCACCTCTGAAAATGCCCGGAAATGCAAGAACATTGTTAATCTGGTTGGGATAATCGCTTCTGCCGGTACCGATAACCGCAGCCCCTGCTTTTTTGGAAAGCTCGGGCATAATTTCGGGGGTCGGGTTAGCCATCGCCATAACAACAGCATCCTTCGCCATTGAAGCAACCATTTCTTCGCTGACGATTCCTGCTGCGGAAACACCGACGAAAACATCGGCACCTTTCATGGCATCCGCAAGAGTGCCCGTGATGCGTTTTTTATTTGTGAATTCCGCAAGCTCTGCAAAATCAGGAGTCAAATCCTGACCCTTACAGATTATTCCCTGCTTATCGCTCATGATTATGTTGCCTGCACCGCAAGCGTTAAGCAGCCTTGCAATTGCCGAGCCTGCCGAACCTGCTCCGCTCATGGCAATCGTACAATCTTCAATCTTTTTGCCGACGCAGCGAAGTGCGTTGAGCACCGCCGCAAGAACAACAACCGCCGTGCCGTGCTGGTCATCGTGAAAAACGGGAATATCGCATCTTTCCTTGAGCTTTCTTTCAATCTCAAAGCATCTGGGAGCAGCAATATCCTCAAGGTTAATACCGCCGAAGCTGCCCGCAAGCAAAGCAACCGTATTAACAATTTCATCTGTATCCTTTGAACGGATGCAGAGCGGAATTGCATCGATATCGGCAAACTCCTTGAAGAGCAGACACTTGCCCTCCATAACGGGCATACCGGCCTCGGGGCCGATATCACCGAGACCCAGCACCGCCGTGCCGTCGGTTATAACGGCAACTGTGTTCCAGCGTCTTGTAAGCTCATAGCTTTTGTTTATATCCTTCTGAATTTCAAGGCAGGGTGCGGCAACACCCGGAGTATATGCGAGCGAAAGC
Source organism: Acutalibacteraceae bacterium (assembly GCA_045589555.1). Classification (GTDB taxonomy): domain Bacteria; phylum Bacillota; class Clostridia; order Oscillospirales; family Acutalibacteraceae; genus CAG-177. Next base: position 8,204 of record JAZNPG010000106.1, on the reverse strand, counting down.
TCCTGCTTGTTGGAAGCTTTTGTTCTTGCCTTTGTTTCAAGCTTGCCTTTCCATTCATAATGGAGCTTCAGCGACTCTTCCAAATAATTCATTTAAAACATCTCCGTAATTTTGCTGTTCATTGTGAGAAAAGCTTTATTTAGCCCATCCCATCGAGCATTTAACAGCCTTTTTCCAGCCTGAATAAAGCTCGTTTCTGCGTTCAATATCCATCTGAGGAGTGAAAACTCTCTCAACACTGCGGTTATTCTGGATTTCATCCGTGCTTTCCCAGACTCCGACCGCAAGACCTGCAAGATAAGCCGCACCGAGAGCGGTTGTTTCAACATTCTGAGGTCTGTTGACATTGCATCTTATCATATCAGCCTGAATCTGCATCATTATATCGCTGACACTTGCTCCGCCGTCAACACGCAGCTCCGTAAAGTCAATATCAGAATCGGATTTCATGGCTTCAAGGAGGTCTGTTACCTGATAGGCAATTGCTTCGAGCACCGAGCGTGCAACATGGGCTCTGTTAACACCTCTTGTAAGACCTATAACGCAGCCTCTTGCATACATATCCCAATAGGGCGCACCGAGACCCGTAAAGGCAGGCACGAAGTAGATGCCGTTTGCGTCGGGAACGGTTTCGGCAAGCTCATCGCAGCGCTTTGCGCTGTCAATCATATGCAGCTCATCACGCAGCCACTTGATAACCGAGCCTGCATTGAAAGCCGAGCCCTCTATCGCATATTCAACCTTATCGCCGATACCCCATGCAACGCCCGTTACAAGGTTGTTTTTTGATTTTACTCTTGTTTTGCCTGTGTTCATAAGCAGGAAGCAGCCCGTGCCGTAAGTATTCTTTGCCTGACCTGCCTCAAAGCAGCCCTGACCGAAAAGTGCGGCGGGCTGGTCGCCGATGGCACCGCAAATCGGAATTCCTTCAAGGGATTCCAGACCGAGGATACCCTTTGCAACCCTGCCGTAAACCTTGCTCGATGGAACGGGCTCGGGCAGAATTGACATTGGAATTCCGAGCTGGTCGCAAAGATATTTGTCCCAGCAAAGCTTATCAACATCAAAAAGCATTGTTCTTGATGCGTTGGAATAATCCGTCACATGAACGCTGCCGCCCGTGAGATTCCAGATTATCCATGTTTCAACCGTACCGAAAAGCAGCCTGCCTTCATCCGCAAGTTTTCTTGCCTCGGGCACATTATCAAGAATCCATTTGATTTTCGTTCCCGAAAAATATGCGTCAATCAGAAGACCTGTTTTTTCTTTTACATATTCCTCAAGACCCTTTGCTTTAAGCTCCTCGCAAAGCTGTGCTGTTCTGCGGCACTGCCACACGATAGCGTTATAAACGGGCTTGCCCGTCTGTCTGTCCCAGAGAATTGTTGTTTCTCTCTGGTTTGTTATGCCGATGCCTGCAATTTCGCTCGGGCTGATTCCGCCCGAGATAACGCAGTTTGCAACGGACTGAAACTGGCTGTAAAGAATGGCGAGGGGGTCATGCTCAACCCAGCCTGCCTGAGGATAAATCTGTTCAAATTCGTTCTGTGCCTTGCTGACGATGTTGCCTTTTTTATCAAAGATGATCGCTCTTGAGCTTGTTGTGCCCTGGTCGAGTGCGAGAACATATTTTGCCATTGATTTCATCCTTTCAGATTCCGAAATATTTTGCAGCGTTGTTATATGAAATATCTTCCGCTATTTTGCAGATTGCTTTTTCGTCATAGGGATAGAGCCCGTCTTCCACCATGTCACCGAGCAGGCCGCACATGATTCTGCGGAAATATTCGTGTCTTGGATATGAGAGGAACGAACGTGAATCCGTTACCATGCCCACAAATTTGCCGAGCGCACCGAGATTGCCCAGCGCTTTCATCTGCTCTCTCATGCCGTCAATGTTATCGTTGAACCACCATGCGGAGCCGAACTGAATCTTGCTCTCGGCATCGGAATTCTGGAAATTGCCGAGCATTGTGCCGAGAACATAGTTATCCTTGGGATTGAGGGTGAAAAGAACTGTTTTGGGCAGCTTTTCTTTAACGGCAAGGCTGTCAAGGAATCTTGAAAGCTTGCCCGCAATTTCTCTGTCATCAATTGAATCGAAGCCTGCATCGGCACCGATTTTTTTGAACATAAGGGTGTTGTTGTTTCTCATGGGTCCGATATGAAGCTCCATTACCCATCCCTTTTCAGCATATCTTTCGGCAAGAAATGCAAGCAGAGCGGTTTTGAATTTATCAGCTTCAACAACGCTTGCTTCGCCGCCGTTTTTAACCTTTGCAAAAATTCCGTCAAGCTCTTCAACGGTTGAGGTTTCGTAAGGAACATATGCAAACGCATGGTCGCTGGCGCAGCAGCCGAGAGATGCAAAGAATTCAATTCTTTCATTCAGAGCATCGCAGAGAGCTTCAAAGCCCTCAATGCTTCTGCCGACGCATTTTTCCATAGTGTCAAGCCAGGGCTTCCATGCAGGCAGGTCAATTCCGAGCGCTTTGTCGGGACGGAACGCAGGCAGAACCTTGCATTTAAAGCTTTCTTCTTTTGCAAGAAGAATGTGATATTCAAGGCTGTCGGCAGGGTCATCCGTTGTGCAAAGATGCGAAACATTCGATTTTTCAATAAGCTCTCTGGGGGTGAATCCGCCTGCTTTAATGGCAGCGTTTGCTCTGTTCCAGATATCGTCTGCCGTTTCGGCACAGAGAATATCGTTGATACCGAAATAACGGCGAAGCTCAAGATGGCACCAATGATACATGGGGTTGCCGATAAGAGCCGGCATTATTTCAGCAAAAGCTTTGAATTTTTCATAGCCGCTTGCATCGCCTGTTATATATTTTTCATCAACACCGCATGAACGCATTGCACGCCATTTATAGTGGTCACCCGCAAGCCAAAGCAATGCGATATCCTCGGGCTGCGCATTTTCATATATCTCCTTGGGCGAAAGGTGGCAGTGCCAATCGAAAATCGGCATTTTATCCGCCGCTTCAAACATTTTGATTGCAGGTTCGTTGTTGAGCAGGAAATCCCTGCCCATAAATTCTTTTGCCATGGTTATTACCTCCCGAACACTTTTTTTCATTTTAATTTTAACATATATTAAGATATTTTCAAGCAAAATATAAAAATCCCCGAGTCAAATCGGGGATTTATCGTTAAATTAAGAATACTGCTGCAATTCCTGCCGCCCAGATAAATACGGGAACCGAAAATCTTTCAAGCACCGCTCCGATGTAGGCAACAAGCGAGGGAAGGAACATGAAAACTCCGCCAACAACGGATTTGCCCTTTCCCGAACGAAGCTTTGAAAGCGTTATTTCCCAGAGATTAAGCGCAACCTCATACTGCGGATGCAGGCAGCACATAATTGAAGCGCCTATATAAACCATTGCAATATAAAGAACAAAAAGAAGCTTCGAATCGCCGTAGGTTATGCCCATTATACGCAGATTTATCAAGCCCATAACAACCATCGGCAGACCGCAGATAAGACCCATGAATCCGGGAGCCGTTGCGGAAATATAGGCTGCGCCTGCTTTCTTGGGAAGAATATGCTCAATGTGGCCACACATTTCGTCTGTTCGCAGATATCCGGAATGTTCAACGGGCAGGCCAAGCAAAAGGCAGGTCAGATGCTCCCAGAATGCTCTGAGAAATGCGCCGGGGAATGTGATGATTTTTCCGATTACATAAAGAACTCTCATGTTAAATCGTAATCCCCTTCCATTAAAATTTCCTTTGCGGTTTTCTCACCCTTGAGAAGCGCCATGATTTCTCCCTCGGGCTTATAATCTTCGCCGAAGATTTCAAATGCCGTGCCGATTCCGTTAGCCTCGGCTTCGGTGTATTCGCCCGTTGCTTCGTAAAGTGAAGCACAGACATAATAGGTCAGCGCCAGCTTTTCGCTCGGCGATTCACCGCCATACATATACATATTATATGCATTGGAATATGCCTTATCTGTTTGAGAAAAAGCGTTTTTATAATCACCCTCGATAAGATAAATCAATGCCATCTGGCGGCGGATTTCGGGGAAGATATCGTTTTCGCCGATAACCGTTTCGCCCAGAGCCTTTGCTTTTTCATATTCGCCCTTACAACGGAGAATCTTGATTTCCATTTCGTAAACTTCGCCGTAATTGCTTTGCTCTGCCTTAACCTGCCGGAGAAGCTTTTCCGCCTGCGGAATATTACCGCTTATAATCAGAAAATCCGTTTTTTGTACATACGCTTTAAAGTTATTTTTGTTTTCGCTAATAAGTTGATCAAGCTTTTCGATTGCCTGCTCTTTTTTGCCCGATTCAAAAAGGGCGTCGGCATAATCATAATAATAGAGCCATTTATAATCCTTGCCCGATGCCTGCGCAAGCTTATCGCATTCTTCAAGCAAGCTGAGCCTTTCAGCAACGGGTCGGTCAAATGTTTTTGCAAAAACCGCTTTTCTGTAAGCAATAAACACCTTGTCAACATCAGCCTGCTTCTTCATGCTGTCAAGGAATTTGATATTTGCCTCATAATCCTCGCCTTCGGGCTGTTCTTCTGAATAATAAAGAACCGCCTCGGTATAACTGATGCTGTTATAAACATCCCAATACGGTGCAGCCTTTTTATGTGAGAGCAGATTGCTTGCGCCTGAAGCCATCGCCTCATAGCTCGAATAATCGCTTGCAACAAGATTATAGATTGCATCAATAGGGTTATAAGCTCTTGCGTATGCCTCCAGCTTCGATGCCTCGGCACCTGTTCCCATCTGAAAAAGACGGCGCAGAATCGGCTCCTGCTTGCCCTCTTTCCATTCAATAAGCGACTGGAACTCGGCAACCGTTTCGTCCATCTGGTTATAGTAATAATAAGCATCGCTCCAGCGGTTATCTCTTGCCGCAATTTCACCGCTCAGACCGAGAAATGCGGGCGCTGCAAGGAAGAAAATCGCTGCCGCAGCAACAACGCTTACAATGATTGAAGCCGCACCCGCAATCCAACCGATAAGCGGGATCCTCGTGTTGAGCATTTCGCCCAGACAGTCCTCGCAGAAATCCTCGCCTTCTTCGCATTCCGCCTTGCCGCATCTCTGACAGGAATTCTGCGCAGCTTCTTCTGCTTCAGGCTCTTTATTCTCTTTTTCTTCCGCTGTTTCTTCTGCTTCCGTTTCCTTAACAGTAACTTCTTCCTGTTCGATTATTTCCTTTTTATCTTTCTTACTCAAATGAAATCCTCCTGACTTCATTACTGTTTTCGTTATAAAATTTATTTTACCATTATTTTGTTATAATTTCAATATGCAATTACGGATGACCGTTGCCCTCTCTGTAAGCCGCCATTATGCCCTTGAAAATCTCGGCATTTGAGGGAGGAGTCCAGGTTATCGCATTTGCCCCTGCCCTGATTGTTTTTAATATCGTTTCAGCTGTCTGACCGCCTGTTGCAATAACAGGAAAATCCGGATGCCTTTTCTTTATCCGCTCAACAACGGCAGGGGTATTTGCAGCCGCAGAAACATTGAAGATATCCGCTCCTGCAGCGATTCTCGCTTCGATATCATCATTCTCCGAAACAACCGTTACAACAACGGGAATATCAATTGATTTTTTCAGCTCCGTTACCGTTTCGTCAGGCGTTGGCGAATTCACAACAACTCCGAGCGCACCCTGATATTCGGCATGCAGTGCAAGGTTAACAACTCTCGGTCCCTTTGTGAGCCCTCCGCCGACTCCTACAAAAACGGGCACCTCCGCCGCGGTCATAACCGCCTGCGTTATTATCGGCTGAGGCGTAAACGGATAAACCGCAATAACGGCATCCGCATTTGTATTGCGGATAATGCTTGCATCTGTTGAGAAGAGCAGGGATTTTATGCGTCTGCCGTGAATTTTTATTCCCGAGCAGGAATAAATCTCCTTAGGCACGGTGAGCATAAAATCGCGCAGATAGCCCTTGACCTGAGGAACTTTTTTACTTTCCATTTTTATTCTCCCTTTTATTCTCTCCTCAATCATCCGCACAGTTTTAATTATACAATACGGGTTCTGTCACTTTTTGCGATTTCGGAATAAACATCGGTGCGTTCCGTAATTTTACAAACGATTAACAAATGCCATAAAAAGGGGTGAAGCCTCACCCTGTGGAGAGGTGAGGCTTCGTGAGGAGTTGTATATAAGAGGGTAAGTAGTGGTCTTTATTATTCGTCAATACCGAGAAGCTCATTGACTGTTAAACCGAGAACTTCGGAAAGAGCCTTAAGCTCAAAATCGGTAACATATCTTAACTGACCTTCCATTTTTGAAAGACCCGATGCGTTAAGGTCGATTCCCTTAATCTGAAGCTGGGTCAGAAGATCCTTCTGCTTCATATTGATTTCTTTGCGTCTTGCTTCGATTTTTGCACCAACGATGTTGCGCTCGCCGAGTGCCTGCTTTCTGATTCTCATAGAGCTTTTCCTCCATTTTATACACTTTCATTATTTTTTAAAAATTATACAATTTGTATAATCAGTTTTTTTCGTTGTGTTTCAGAATACGCTTTTTGCGTTCATCTGCGTTTTGCATTTTATCACATGTAACAAAAAAAAGCAAGGTGTTTTTTAAAATAATATCTTTATATTTCAGAAAATTTCCTTATTATTTAAAAAACATCAAATTTTTCAATGAAATCATTGAATTTTCTCTGCCCGAAAAATAAACAGATTGTATTTTTCGTTACAGTAAACATTTCAGCTGCAAAATCCTCTGTTTGATAAATTTTTTCACGTTTTCTATTGTTTTATCCTGAAAAATGCTGCATAATAATACTATCATATAAAAAGAAGGGATTATAATGGAACTTAACCGAAACCTTACCATGCTGACCGACTTTTATGAAATAACCATGGCAAACGGCTATTTCAAAAACAATTTCAGAGATACGATTGCATATTTTGATATGTTTTTCAGAAAAGTGCCCGATGGCGGCGGATTTGTTATAATGGCAGGCGTTGAACAGCTTGTTGAATATCTCAAAGATCTTACCTTTACAGATGATGACATCGGCTATCTGCGCTCAAAAGGCTTCGGCGAGGAATTCCTTGATTACCTGCGCAACTTTAAATTTTCCTGCGACGTATGGGCAATCCCTGAGGGAACTCCCATTTTCCCCGGCGAACCGATAATAAAAGTTAAGGGTCCCGTTATTCAGGCGCAGTTTATTGAAACCATGGTGCTCCTCTGCATCAATCATCAGAGCCTAATTGCGACAAAGGCTAACAGAATCTGCAGAGCAGCAAAGGGCAGAGCCGTTATGGAGTTCGGCTCACGCAGAGCTCAGGGCTTTGACGGCGCAATCTACGGTGCAAGAGCTGCTTATATCGGCGGCTGCGCAGGTACGGCATGCACCATTTCGGACGAAAAGTTCGGCGTTCCCGCACTCGGCACTATGGCTCACAGCTGGGTTCAGCTTTTCGACAGCGAGCTCGAAGCTTTCACTGCTTATGCCAAGGAATACCCCGATAACTGCACTTTGTTGGTTGATACATATAATGTTCTCAAATCGGGTGTTCCCAATGCCATCAAAGTTTTTGATGAGGTTCTCAAGCCTCTCGGCAAACGTCCCAAGGGAATCAGAATTGACAGCGGCGATATCGCTTACCTTTCCCGCAAGGCAAGAAAAATGCTTGACGAAGCAGGCTATGAGGATTGCGGAATCGTCGCCTCCAATTCGCTTGACGAATACATTATCAAGGATATGATGGCTCAGGGCGCACAGGTCACATCATTCGGCGTTGGCGAAAGACTCATCACCTCATCCTCGAGCCCTGTTCTCGGCGGAGTATATAAGCTTGTTGCCGTTAAAAAAGACGGCAAAGATATCCCGAAAATCAAGCTGAGCGAAAACGTTGCCAAAATCACAACTCCCTGCAACAAGAGAGTTTACCGCCTTTACGATAACGAAACAGGCAAGGCTGCGGCTGACCTTATCACCCTCGCCGACGAGGTTATTGATTGCTCACAACCCTATGAGCTTTTCGACCCCGATTTCACATGGAAACGCAAAACAATAACAAACTTCACCGCAAGAGAGCTTCTTGAGCCTATTTTTGTTAAGGGTGAATGCGTTTATCAGCCCAAAACAATTCAGCAAATCAAGGATTACTGCATGCTTCAGGTTGACACTCTCTGGGATGAAGTTACAAGATTTGAAAATCCGCATAATTATTATGTTGACCTTTCTCA
>JAZNPG010000105.1:0-16434 GCA_045589555.1 Acutalibacteraceae bacterium | reverse complement strand
CGAAAAAACGTCAAATAAACGAAAATATTAATTCAATCCTCCGTCTTTTGGCTTCGCCAAAATCCACCTCCTTTCAAAAGGAGGCTATCGCAAGGTTACAGATTTATCTTTCGTTTATGGTTCAGCGGCTTATTTTGTTGCGCATCATCATGCGGCGCATATAATGATATTGCAAAGATTATTTGCATTTTGTTTATATTGTATTAATAATATATTATTAAAAAATATTGCAAGCGAGGAGAAAATAGTGTATAATGTTTTAAATATGATTATAATGGGTGTAGTGCCGACAGGGGGAAACACAACTGATGGAAGCCTATTTTGATAACAGCGCAACAACCGCTCCTTGCAGCGAGGCGGTCAACGCCGTTTCCGAAGCGCTGGTACACTGCTGGGGCAACCCCTCATCGCTCCATCGCTCGGGCAACCGTGCAAAGGAGCTGCTCGATTCATCGAGAGCGGATATAGCAAAAAAACTCGGATGCCTGCCCGAAGAGATTTATTTTACATCGGGCGGTACCGAAACAAATAACCTTGCCGTTATCGGCGCAGCTCATAAAATGCGCCGCATGGGCAAACGGATTGTTTCAACAAGCGTTGAACATCCGAGCATTGACGAAGCGCTTAACCGGCTTGAAGCCGAGGGCTTTGAGGTTGTTAAGCTCAAGGTTGACAGCTACGGAAGAATAAACGAAAAAGACCTCTATGCTGCAGTCAATGCAAACACAATTCTTATAACCATGATGCTTGTCAACAACGAGGTCGGAACAATCATGCCTGTTGAAGCGGCGAAAAGAGCGGCTATGATGGCACGCTCGCCTGCGCTGATTCATTGCGACGCAGTTCAGGCTTTCGGAAAAATGCCGATAAAGCCCTCCTCTCTGGGCGTTGACCTGATGACAATAAGCTCACATAAAATCCACGGTCCCAAGGGCGTCGGCGCTCTCTATATGCGCAAGGGGGTCAAAATCAATGCGCGCACCTTCGGCGGCTCGCAGGAAAACAAAGTCCGTCCCGGCACAGAGCCTATGCCGGCAATTGCAGGCTTTGCCGCAGCAGCAAGAGCTCTCCCCGACCCGAAGCGTGAGCTTGAACACATTTCAGCAATGCGTGACTATATGGTTGCAAAGCTCGTCGAAATCGGCGATGTTGTTATCAACTCCCCTCCCGATGCCCTGCCCTACGTTACCAACATTTCCGTGCTCGGCATAAAATCGGAGCCGATGCTCAACTTCCTTTCCGACAGAGGCATCAGCGTTTCTGCAGGCTCGGCTTGCTCAAAGGGTAAAAAAAGCCATGTTCTCTCGCAGATGGGTCTTGAACGCAGAAGGCTCGACAGTCCGCTGCGAATCAGCTTTTCAAGATTCACAACCGTCCAGGAAATCGATGCTCTTATTCTCGGAATTACCGAAGCAAAAAAAATTATAAGAGCTGCAAAATAAATAACAATTCGGAGTGCGAAAATGAAAGAAATTATTCTTATAAAAAACGGAGAGCTTGCTCTCAAGGGTCTTAACAGAAGAACCTTTGAGGATATGCTCGTTAAAAATATGCGCCGCAGACTTGAAAGCATCGGCAAATTCAAATTTACGGTTGCACAGTCAACAATCGTTGCAGAGCCCGAGGATGACGGCATTGACCTTGACGAAGCCGTTGAAAGAATCGGCAAGATTTTCGGCATCGCAGGCTTTTCAAGAGCCGCTGCGGTTGAAAAGGATATGGAAACCATTCTCAGAAGCGCCGAAGAATACCTGGCTCCCCAGCTTCTGACCGTAAGAAGCTTCAAGGTTGAAGCAAAACGCTCGGACAAGAAATTTCCCCTCACCTCACCCGAAATCTGCAGGGAAACAGGCGGCTATCTGTTGCGCAAATTCCCTCACCTTGAGGTTGATGTTCATAACCCCGATATCATTGTTACGGTTGAGATCAGGGATTCAAACGCATATATCCACGGCAAACAGATTAAAGGCGCAGGCGGAATGCCCACGGGCTCCGCAGGCAGAGCGGCTCTGCTTATTTCGGGCGGAATCGACAGCCCCGTTGCAGGCTATATGATGGCAAAAAGAGGTCTTGAGCTCATGGCTGTTCATTTTGCATCGCCCCCCTATACAAGCGAAAGAGCCGAGCAGAAAGTTCATTCCCTGCTCAGGCAGGTTAGCAAATATTCAGGCAGAATCGCTCTTTTTGTTGTTCCCTTTACAGAAACGCAGGAGCTCATCAAGGATAACTGCCCCGAAGAAATTTTCACCGTTATCATGCGCCGCATGATGATGAGGGTTGCCCAGAAGATTGCCGCAAAGGAGCACGCAGGCGCGCTCATCACGGGCGAAAGTGTCGGTCAGGTTGCAAGCCAGACGATGCAGGCTATTGCGTGCACGGACAACGTTTGCGAAATACCCGTTTTCAGACCTCTTATCGGTATGGATAAAGACGAGGTTGTTGCGATTTCAAGAAAAATCGAAACCTTCGATATTTCCATCCTTCCCTATGAGGATTGCTGCACGGTATTCACACCCAAGCATCCCAGAACAAGACCCACCATCGAATATGTTGAAGAATGCGAAAAGGCTCTCGAGGTGGACAGGCTTGTTAACGAAGCCGCTGAAAACGCAAGATTCGTTCTCATCAGCGGATATTAATATCAGTTCATATCAAACCGAAAGGAGTTGCTGTTATGGCAGTGTGCGAAATTTTATCCGTCGGCACAGAAATTCTGCTCGGCGATATTCTCAATACAAACTCAAGATATCTTTCCGTTGAGCTTGCCAAAATCGGCATCTCCGTTCTCCGCCACACAACGGTCGGCGATAACGCCCAAAGACTTGCCGCCGCTCTTGAAACAGCCCTCGGAAGAAGCGATATCGTTATCGCAACTGGCGGTCTCGGTCCGACGGCTGACGATATAACAAGAGATGTATGCTGCGAGGTTATGGGCTTTGAGCTTACCCTTGACGAAAGCATTGCGGCAGGAATACGAAGCTTTTTTGAGGCAAGAGGCTATGATATGCCCGAGAATAATCTCAGGCAGGCATATGTTCCCGTTGGCGGTGAGGTATTTGAAAATAAAAACGGCACGGCTCCCGGACTCGGATTGAAGAAAAACGGCAAATGCGTTGTTATTCTGCCCGGTCCGCCCTATGAGATGGCGCCGATGTATCACGAATACGTTGTGCCCTACCTCGCAGAATATTCCGACGGCGTGATTGTTTCGCACACAATCCGCACAATGGGAATAGGCGAGAGCGCAATGGCGGAAAAGGTTGCGGATTTACTTGAGGGCGAAAACCCCACGGTTGCTCCCTACGCCAAAAAAGGCGAGGCGCTTTTAAGGGTGACCGCAAAAGCGGAAACCGAGAAGCAGGCGCAGGCTTTGCTGGAGCCCGTTATTGAAGAAATCCGCAAAAGGCTGGGCGATGCTGTTTACGGCATTGACAGCGAAAACATTGAGCAGAGAGTTGTGGAGCTGCTCAAAAAGAATAAACTCAGGCTCGCAACCGCAGAAAGCTGCACGGCAGGCTATATTCCTAAAAGAATAACCGATATTGCAGGCGCAAGCGAGGTTTTTGAATACGGTGCAATAACCTATTCAAACGATGTCAAGGAAAAGGTGCTCGGCGTTAAGCATGAAACGCTTGTTGCCCACGGCGCGGTAAGCGAGGAAACCGCAAGAGAAATGGCGGCAGGCATCCGCAGAGTATCGGGTGCAGACATCGGAATTTCCGTTACGGGCATCGCAGGCCCGGGCAGCGACGGCACAAATAAGCCCGTCGGTTTATGCTATATTGCTCTTGATGCGGAGGATGAGCAAATCTGCGAAAAGATTGAAACGGGGAGAAATGACAGGGAATATAACAGATATGTCAACTCGTCACGCGCACTGAATCTTGTCAGGCGCTACATTGAGAAGAAAGAAGGAATGCTTGAATGAGTTCAAAGAAAATAACCGCAGTCATCTGCGTTGTGCTTGCCGTTATAACAGCGGTTTTCGGCGGATTGACTGTTTCAAATATCGTAAAGGGCAAGAATGCTCCCCCTGCAGGCACAGAACAGGAAATCATCGCTCAGCAGGCGGCTCAGTACAAAATGAGCGGCGAGGTCAACTACGATTCTGCAGGCGCATCGCTTGAAAACGTTCAGTCAAACAGCTATAAGTCTGCACAGTTTCCCGAGGGAATCACCGACGACATGAAGCAGGCATATTCAATCAACAACAATCTTGTCGGCTGGCTGACAATTCCCGGCACCGAGATTGATACGGCGATTCTTCAGGGCAATAACAACGATTATTATCTCAAATACGATTTCTATGAGAGATACACAACAGAAACCACGAGCACCAATTACGGCAACCTTTATCTCGATTACCGCTGCCTTAATACAGCCGACCTTTCAAGAAACATGGTTATCCACGGTCATACAACAGGCAGGGTAAGCGGTGTTGCAAAGCAGGCGTTCCGTTCCCTCTATGATTATAAGGATAAAAACCATTTTATCGAGAATCCGATAATCAGATATCAGACCCTTTACGGAACACATACTTATAAAATCTGCGCCGTTTTCCTTTCAACAACCCAGAAAGCCGATGACAACGGCTATATGTTCAACTACATCTATCCCGATATGGGCGAAGCCAACATGGTTGGCTATATCGAACAGGTCAAGCAGAGAATGCTCTATGAAACAGGCGTTTCTCTTGAGCCTACGGATAAGGTTATCACGCTCTCAACCTGCATTTACGATTACGGCAAAAATGTTGATACAAGGCTTGTTGTTGTCGGCAGACTTCTTCATGAGGGCGAAAGCGAAGCAATTGACGCTTCTCTCGTTAAGGATAACCCGGATTACCGCAGACCCCAGGTATGGTATAACAGCAAGGGGATTGCCAACCCCTACAAAAACACCCCTGCATGGACACCCAGCCCAAACTGATTTTCGGAGGATTGACTAATGGACAGAAATAATGAAAAAAGAAACGAAAATCTCAGCTTTATAACCGATGAGGACGCTTTGACCGAAATCGATTTCGGCAGCTTTCTTGATGAAACCTCCAAAGATGCCCCTGTTTTTCAGGGCTTCCACGAGGATATCGAAAGAACGGAAAAAAGCCTTGAAAACGAGCTGCAGAGCCTTTATGACGATATCATGAGCAGCGGTCCCGCAACAATCGTTCCCAAGCCTCTTTCAATGATAACCGAGCCTGAAGAGGAAACGGCGGTTAACCCTGCGGAAAAAGGTCTTGAAGAGCTCTGGATGAATCCTGAAGAATATTTCGAGATTGACATTCCCGTTGTTTCGCTTGATAAAGCTGAGGAAGAGGATGAAGAAGACCTCCCCGAAGAAGCCTTTTTCAAGCCCGAGCCTCAGGCTGAAACAAAAGAAGAGGAAAGCAACAGCATAAGCTCAATCGAGGCTGCAAAGGATGATATTTTCGGGCTCATTAACAGCATGAAAAGCGATTCCGAGAGCGAAACAGGCTTTAACAGTCTTCTTGCAGAAATCGAAGCAAACACAGAAATTGCTCCCGTTGAAAACGATTATAATTCAATTGCAGGTTTTCTGAACACTCTTCCCGTTACGGAAAAAACGCCTGAAATTACCGATATTCCCAAAGCACCCGAGATTCCTCAGGAGCCTGAAATTCAGGCAATTGAAACTCCTGCCGAAGAACCTGAAACAGAGGTTGCGGATATCGTTCTCCCTGCGGAAGAAAAGGTGCCTGAAGCCGATAATACGGTTATTGAATATAAAAATGAAGAATCTGAAGATGATTACATTTTCGACACCGATTCCGAAGAATTCGAGCGTGAGCTTGCCGCTCTTTTGGGTGACACGCCCGAAGAGCCTGCTCCCGAACCTGCCGATACTCCCGAAGGCAGTTTTGTAGTCAACATCCCCGATGACGGCAACGATTATTCCTTTGCCGCAGCCCAGAGCGATATTCCTGCCACGGCTCCCGAAAACAATATCTTCTTTAACCCCGCAGACACAGCAGGCTTTGAGCCTGTTGCTCCCGAAGCTCCCGAAAGAGTTATAGGCGATTTCAAGGCTGCTGAAAAGTTTGCTCTTGAAGCAAGCGCCGAGGAAACCAAGGAAGAAAAGAAGGCAAGAAAAAAACGTGAAAAAGAAGAAAAAAAGAACGGCGAAAAGAAGCCGCTTGAAACAGGCGAAATTATCAGACGCATTGTTCTTACCGTTTCAATTATTGTTATCATCGTCAGCGCAGGCATAATTGCCAACACATATCTGATTCAGCCGCAGATTGCAAAGGGCGTTATCACCGATACCGTCGGAATTCTTGAAGACGGAATGAAAGAGCACGGTCAGCAGGTTGTTGATTCGGGAATCCGTCAGCAGTACGATGTTTCCTTCCCTGAGGGAATGCTTGCAAAATATGCTCCCCTCTATGCTTCGAATACAGATTTAAGAGGCTGGATTTCGATTCCCGCATTCGAAATCAATCTCCCCGTTGTTCAGGGAACAGATAACGATTATTATCTCAAAAGAAATATCTATAAAAAGTGGACCGATTACGGTGTTCCCTTCTTTGATTTCAGAATCGCTCAGGAGCAGTTTGAAACTCTGCCCAGAAATACCGTTATCTACGGCCACAACATGAGAAGCGATGACCTTATCTTCGGCATGCTCGAGGAATACAGAGAGCCCGACGGCTTTAAAAAAGCTCCTATCATTGAGTGCAACACCATTTACGGCGATTTCACATGGGTTGTTTGCAGCGTGTTTATCTCAAACGGCGAGCCCGAGCAGGATAACGGCTACCGTTTCCCCTACAACTTCATTGATTGCTCCGACCAGAAGTTTGCGGATTACATTGTAGAGCTTGAAAAGAGAACCTTATATGACACAGGCGTTGACCTTGCCGTTACCGATAAGATTCTTACCCTTTCAACCTGCTGCTACGATTTTGAGGATGCAAGACTCGTTGTTGTTGCACGACTTCTCAGAGAGGGCGAAAGCGTAAGCATTGACACCTCAAAGGTTGTTAAAAATCCTGATCCCAAGGGCCCCGAAGCATGGTGCAAGGCTGAAGGCAAGCCCAATAATTATGCGGACGATGCACGCTGGTAATCTTTAATACCTGCATTTCAGAATAAAGGACGGTGAAAATCCATGATAAAAAAATCAGAGCTCTTTCTCACGCAGGCAGAGCAGCACGCAGATGCTGTTCAGATGCTTATACAGGCAACCGAAAAGCTTGCAGGAGAGCCTGAAATCATAGATTTCAAAGCTCCGTCGCAGCTTGCGGCGGCATTGAAGCGAAGCGATTCAGCTTTCGCCGTTGTTGCTGCACCTGAAAATGTTTTTCTTAAAACAAAAATCGCACTTATAAAGCAGCTCGGCGAAAAGGTTGTGCGCAGCAGCACAATAACCGCTGCTTTGGGTGAGAACTCTCCTCTGAGCGATAAAGAAATCGAGGTTCATTCCGCTATGCCCGCAGGGGCAACGGCTGTTGCAACGGCAAACGGAGAGTTTTCAGCCTTTACATATGAAAAACGCGGCAAAACCGTTATCTTTATGCCGCTTATCAGTGATAAGCTTGAGGAGCTTATTCCCAAGGTTTTCGGCGTTGCTGCCGATAAGGCAAAGCCCTCGGGCTTCAGAAAAAGCCTTAATACTGTTGTAAGCAGCGGCAAAAAAATTGCCGTTGCGCCTATGGGTCTTTCGGGTGCGCTTATGGCAGTTGTTTCAAGTGTTGAGGGCGGCAAAGAAACATTTGCCCTTTCGCAGCAAATGTGTCAGCCTGCTCAGGGCGAAACCCCGGACAACCTCACGGCAAGAGCCGCAAAGCTTGCAAAGGAAAGCTCCGCCGCTGATTTTGGCGCTGCAGTTTCGGATATAGAAACTGATGAAACGGGAGCTAAATCCGTTCTTGTCTGCCTTGCAGATTCCGAAAGAGCAAGAGCTGCAAGGGTTTATTCAGAGGATGAAGAATCGCCAAAGCAGCTTGCAGGCGCAGCGATGATAAAGCTGTGCGAAATGATGGAAGAAACCGCACAGGCAGGGGCACTGATAAACCCCGATGCTCCCAAGAAGGCAAAGCCTAAAAAAAATCCTGTTCTTCCCATAATAATTACCGCAATCGGTATTGCGGCGGCAGTTATAATATGTCTGCTGATAGCATTTTTTGCAGGCGAAAAAACAGATTCAGAACCGACAACTGCAGGCAATGCATATTTAAAAGCGGATAACCTTGCCGTGCAGGCAATAACTCCCGAATCCACAACCGCTCCTTTTGAAGAAGAATCAAAGGATTTCAGGGGCGGCAGCGGTATCGGCGATGAGCTTGATTTTTTCGGCTCAGGCTTGCTCGGTATTGAAGCTTCCACACAAGTCACCGTTTCAGCAGAGCAGACCGCAAGCGTGCCCGTTTCTGCTCAGACTTCAACAAAGCCTGCCCCCTCAACAACATCGGCAGCGAAAACAACAGCCGCTCAGAAAACCACCGCAGCACCCAAAACAACAGCCGCACCCAAAACCACGGCTGCTCCCAAGCCTACGGCAGCAGCAACCAAAAAGCCCACTCAGGCAGCAACAACCAAGCCGAGTGAATCCAAAAGCTCAGGCGGCACCTTTGTTTTCACAAGCTACGGCTGGGGTCACGGGGTCGGCATGAGCCAGGATGGTGCAATCGCCATGGCGAAAAACGGCAAGGATTATAAGCAGATTCTTGCAAACTATTACCCCGGCACAACCGTCAAAGAAGATTCCTCCGCACCCGAAAAAGTAAAATACGGCGGAATTGATTACGGTCTTATCGAATATCTTTGCAAAACCTCTTACAGAGAAATCGGCAACAGCGCTCCTAAAGAAGCAATAAAGGCGCAGATCGTTGCGGTTTATACCTTTGCAAAAACATATAATTTCAATGTTGATTCTTCCCGCCACGCATTTTCGGCAGGCTGGGCATATGAGGGCACGGCAACCCACAAGGCATGCCTTGAGGTGCTCGGAATGGCAAGCGAAACATCCTCTCCGAAAGCGGTTTACGTTGATTACAACGGTTCGCCTGCTTTCACCTGCTATTTTGCAAGTTCACCCGGCAAAACCGCTTCGGCAAGCTCTGTCTGGGGCGGAAGCTACAGCTATCTTTCAGGCGGCTCATCAAGCCCCGAAAAGGTTGATGTTGCAACCTTTGAAATAAGCTCCGAGGATATGAAAAAGCTGATTCTTGATTATGACAGCAGCATTGTTCTCGGCGATGACCCCTCGCAATGGATAAAAATTGTTTCGCACGACAGCGCCTATAACTCCGATATCGGCTATGCCTCGGTTGTCAGAGTAGGCAACAAGGAGATGCGCGGCAACCATTTCAGAAGCAACGTCTGCGATTACCAGCTCCGTTCCCATTGCTTTACAGTTAAATATATTCCCGATTAAAAATAAGGCAGAGCAGTATTATATTAATGTATATTGCTCTGCTTTTTGATTTTAATAAATTTGTAATAATTTTGATTATCAGTTTGTAACCATGGAGATTTACAATACAAGGTGTTCCATGGGTATTACCGCCGCCGTGTGCGGCTTGCGGAGGTGTCAGAATGTATACCGTTCTCGTTTGCGATGACGATATCGCCATTCTCGATTCGGTTGAAATCTATCTTAAGCTTGAAGGCTATAATGTTTTGCGTGCCGAAAACGGCAGGCAGGCAATCGAGCAGGTTAATTCAAACGAAGTTCACTGCGTTATCCTCGACATAATGATGCCGGGACTGGATGGTCTTCAGGCAACGCTGAAGCTTCGGGAGGCAAAAAACAACATTCCCATTATTCTGCTTTCAGCAAAAAGCGAGGATACCGACAAAATAA
Organism: Acutalibacteraceae bacterium; assembly: GCA_045589555.1. GTDB lineage: Bacteria > Bacillota > Clostridia > Oscillospirales > Acutalibacteraceae > CAG-177. The sequence goes on along the minus strand of JAZNPG010000105.1, from coordinate 6,609 downwards.
CGGGGCTCTCCTTCGGTGCGGATGACTATGTTACAAAACCGTTCAATCCGCTTGAGCTCATGGCAAGGGTCAAATCGCAGATAAGGCGCTTCACGGCTCTCGGCTCAATGGAGGTTTCTGAAGGGGTTATAACAACCGGCGGACTGTCGCTTGACACCCTTGCAAAAACTCTGACTCTTGACGGCGAACCTGTTAAGCTGACCGCCACCGAATACGGCATAATAAACGTGCTGATGGAAAATCTTGGCAGAGTTTTATCATCCGCCCAGATTTATGAAGCGGTCTGGAATGAGCCTGCCTATAACACCGAGAAAACGGTTACCGTGCATATCAGGCGAATCCGCGAGAAGCTGGAAATAAATCCCAAGGAACCAAAATATTTAAAGGTGGTGTGGGGCATTGGCTACAAAATTGAAAAATATAAGCCATAAAAAAACGGCACGGCTGATTGCGTTTATGCTGGCGCTTGTTCTGTTTTTAAGCTCGGGTTACTTTACAAGCATGTTTGTAAAGGGTTATTTTGCCTATAACAGCTTTGACGGCAGACCCTTTACGCAGACGGCTGCCTTCAGAGAAAGTCTGAACGCAATTGAAAGAATTGCGCTCTATGACGGGCAGACCATGATTATAAACGATATCAGCGATTTTGAAAAAACCGTTGAAGGTCAGATGATAAAAAATAACTTTGACGCCATGAAACAAACGGCTGCAAAAAGCTATGACTTGCTCGATTCCTCGGGCATCGGCATTTATGTTACGGCAGAAAACTATTACAGATACCGCCTTGAACATAACGGCTCGCTTTATTATTTTACCTATAACGGTGAACTGATTGATGCTGCAGAATTCAACAGTTATGTTTATATCCGCAGCAATGAGGAGGCAACCGATGCGCAGGGCGACAGCATTGTTGTTCCCGAAGAAACCGTTATTCAACCTTCTGTTCTGCCTGTTTACGCGCCGCCTGAGAATGCTGAAGAATTTTCAACTGCCGTCACTTATGACACGATAAATCAGGCTGATGTTTCGTATATCTACCGTATCAGGGATGCGCTTGCTTTTATCTATAATTCGGGCTTTGACGGCTATAATCTTAACTACGGCGAAATCTCAAAGGATGCATTTTTGCAGAAAATCGAGGACAGCTGCAGAGCTGAACTCAACACTCAATACTACAACGCGGTTAACTCGCAGGAATCACACCTGCTTGCAAGAATGAGCAGCATAAAATATGCCGTTCTTTTCAAGGGCTCAGGCGAAATTCTTACAAATGCAGATATCAATACAAATGACAAAAGAGAGGCTATCGTTACAAAGCTCGGCGGTGAACTGCTTGAAGGACTGGAAAACGGCAAATATTTTTCGGAACAGACGGCTCACAAAAAAGCAACGGGCGCAGCAGCGGAATTCTATTACGATGTAATTGAACCCGAATATGAATCAAGGCTTGTTTTTTCCGCCGCAGCTCTTAATGACAAGGTGGAATGGGCTTATTTCTCATATAATCCCGATGCATCTGACGGCAGCGATTCATTTGAGGTGAGCGAAAAGCTTTATAATACTCATGTTCAGAAAAAATCCGCTTCTCTCAATTCTTATATATCAGCAGCTGTTATTCTTTTTGTGCTTGCGTGCGCAATCGGCATATGGCTGATTGCAACGGCGGGTAAAACGGAAAACGGCGGAAGCGAAATCTGTTTCTTTGATAAGATTCCTTTTGAGATTAATCTTGCCGCAGGAATTTTACTGATGTTCTGCTTCATGGCTGTTGCATTCGAGCTTGGCTATTGTGAACTGTTTCCGTCATATCTCATGCGGCTCGGCGATTTTTCGGTTTCGGTTGCAAAGCTTATCGGAGCTCACTCAAGCTCAATAACCGCCTTTGCCGTTGCAGGCTTCTTTGCGATTCCGACGGTAATTCTCATGAGCGTTGCCCGCAACATCAGAGCAAAATCGTTTTTCAGGCACACTCTTTGCAGAATACTTTTCATCCCGTTTGTGAAGCTCTTCAAAAAAATCAAATCGGGTTTTGCAAAGATAAAATATATTTTTACGGCAGACTATTCAAAAGGCAAAACAAAAAAATTCAGAGTTGTTGCCTGCGTTTCGATTACGGCATTTTTTGCTGTGAACATCCTGCTCTACGCTCTCGGCTATGCTTTCGGTGACGAAGCAGGCGCTTTTATGATAGTAGTTGCGGCAATTCTTGATATTGCAGCGATTTTCGCCTGCGCTCTTATTATTATTTCGCTTGACCGCATTATGGCTAATGTTTCGGATATCCGCCACGGCAGCGTGAACACAAAAATTAGCACGGAGCATATGCCGCTTTTCCTCAGAAATTTCAGCGATGATATAACCTCAATCGGCGACGGTCTGCGCGATGCGGTTGACAGCGCAGTTAAAGACCAGCGCATGAAAGCGGAGCTGATAACAAATGTTTCGCATGACCTTAAAACTCCTCTCACTTCAATTGTCAGCTACGTTGACCTGCTCAAGCGCTGCAACGTTGAAAGCGAGGATGCAAAAAAATATATAACCATTCTTGATGAAAAATCGCAGAGAATGAAAAAACTGATAGAGGACCTTGTTGAGGCTTCAAAGGCTTCATCGGGAGCAATGGAAATTCACCCGATAAAGCTGAATCTTTGCGAATTCGCCACGCAGGCAGTCGGTGAACACGAGGATGAACTGAAATCTCACGGAATTGATGTTGTTCTTTCTCTGCCCGAAAAACCTGTTTACGCAATGGCTGACCCGATGAAAACCTCAAGAATTCTTGAAAATCTGTTTTCCAACATCCGCAAATATGCTCTTGAGGGCACAAGAGTTTACGCCGAGGTTGGGGAAAACGGCAGCTTTGCGGTGCTGACCATAAAGAATGTTTCGAGAAATGCTCTGAATGTGCCTGCCGATGAGCTTATGCGTCGCTTTGTAAGAGGCGACAGCTCAAGAACCGGCGAAGGCAGCGGACTGGGTCTTTCGATTGCCAAAAATCTCTGTGAGCTTCAGGGCGGCAGATTCACAATCGGGGTTGACGGCGACTTATTCAAAGCTTTTACAGAACTCCCGAAGGCATAAAAAAGCTTGCACGGATTGATTTCCGTGCAAGCTTTCTTGTTTGCTCTGATTATTATCGGTAAGAAAAATTGGCAGAATAGTTATTAAAGATATCCTGTGCAAGAGCGGTTACATTCTTTTTGCTTGTTTTTATGCTTACCGTCCGGGCAGCCGTTATAACAGTAACATAGTATTCTTCTGAATTGTTGACTCTTTTTATCGTCGGCTCAATTTTTTTGATATCCACAGTTCTGATAACAACCGCATCAGTTCCTTTCATGTAGAAAAGAAGCTGCGGATTATATCTTAATTCTCCGCCTTTGTTAAAGCTGCTTTTTGGAAGGGAAGCAAGAATATCGCCGATAACATTAACATCGCCTATTGCTCCGACCGTTTCCAGCAAAGCTTTGTATTCGCTGCTGTTAACAGCATTTTTGAAAAACATTACAGAGCCAAATGCCATTAATACAGAAACAATAATCGACAATACTGACAAAACCCAATTGGGAATGGGGATTCCGCCGCTCGAACCCCTTACGCCGATAGCCCAATCCGTATCACTTGAAAAACCCGTTGAAAACGCATTGCACATAATAAGCACTGCCATTGCCAGCATAAGAATTGACCACAGCGAATTTTTTAAAGCCATTTTCATTTTAATGGAATTGAAAAAATTCATATGTTTGCTCCCTTATACTATTGCCTCAAAAACAGGAGCAAGACGATAGAAAATCATGGTGTATATCATTGAGAACAGCTCATAGAATCCAAGCTTTTTGAGCAGCTTTGTCATTCTCTCACCAATGATATCGTCAAACGGAGTTTTTGCAGCTGCAGACACCGTTCCGCCTGCATTTTCAACCGCTTCACCGTTCATAACCGTAAAATTCTGGGTTCTGTAGCCGAGAGGCGTTACGGTGTCGGTTGTATAATAAACCGTTATGCTGAAAACCTTTTTGCTGACCTCGGGAATCTCGCCCGTGAACGGAACTTCAATGCTTTCGCCGGGGACAAGGGTTACTCTTTCAAGGTCAAAATCAAGGTCAAGACCGTCAACATGGATTGCGGAAAGCTTTACGTCATTCTGCAGGCAGCAGTTGGTGATAACAAGGCTTGTTGCCTCGCCGTCAAGAATGCCGGGGTCTGCAGTGTTGAACTCCGCATAAACGCAGTGCGAGGGATTTGATGTATCCCTGAACTGAGGATAATCGGGATCGGAATAAACATCTGTAATATTGTCGGTCAGGAGAGTTGTCAGCATCAGGCCTCTTGAATAATCATCCCAGAAGGTCATGCCGTGGAAAAGACCGTCAACAAACCATGTGTTGTCGGGCAGATATGCGGTTGATGCATCGATATCCATATCGGGGCTGATTTTGTTCTTGCCGCCGCAGGGATTCTTCTGCACATATCCGTCTGCAAATCTCTCGCCGAGAGGTGCGCAGTAAGCACCCGTTGAAGCCTTGGTTGTGATAATTGCATCGGAATTTTCCTTAAGACCCGTTACGATTGAGTTGCCCGTGCCTGCAATGATCGTGATATTCATGCCGTATTCATCGATGCACTGCTGAAGCTTTTCGCTCATTGAGGGAAGAATCTCATAGTGGAAGCGGTCGCTTTTTGCAATCAGAGGTGCGCTTTCCTCTGCATCGAGAAGCTTTTTCTTTATTGCTTCGTATTCATCAACGGGGCAGAAATCCCAGAGGCTTCCCCAATAACCGAGGGTCGGGAAAATTTCGGGAATCAGCGCCTCGAGAATTGTGTCAATAAAACCGAGCTGCTGAGCCTTCACAAGCCAGTTATAATCCTCCTCGGTTCTTGTTCCGTGTTCGATGAAGCGGATGAGGCATTCCTCGTCGAAATCAAGATCGCCGTTGAAGCAGTCATAAAGAATACCTGCGCCGCCTATTGCGGGAACGGTAAGAACTGCGTTATCAACATCGCCGTAATGACCGTAGAGATTAAGATATGTTGCGGTTACCTGACCGCCGTGGCTGACGGCAAGAATGTTAACCTTATCCTTGCCCGTGTGTCTTTTAACATCCTGAATGAATTCATGGAGCAGACCTGCGCAGTTTTCCGCACCCATTCTGAAATCGCTGGTAAAATTATAGATGTTTTCTACTCCGATATATTCAGCAACTGCAGCTGCAATATCCTGCTCATGGCGGTCATCGGTATCCGTCATATGCTCAAGCATATATGCGCTGTTGCTCTCTTCGGCTGTTATGTATTTTCTTTTAACATCGTATGCGCTTGTGCCGTCGGGATTGCAGCGGATTTTTTCAAACATAACTGCAATTTCTTCGCCGAGGGTTTCCGCAATAATCTCAGCGTTGCCGAGTGTCATCGCGCCCAGACCTATGCCGAGGTCAACTATCCTTGCAAGCACACGCTCAAGAATGAGGTCCATGTTAACGCCCCATACCTTTTCGCCCGTTTCAAAACTGTCACCGACATAGAGCGTTGTTGCGCTGTAACCGGGAACAATAACCAGGGGATAATCGGAAATATCGCTGCCTTCTTTGATATATGCGGTTGCACCGATAGCACAGGTTGCAACAAGCATTGCAACGCAGAGAAGAACAGAAATTATTTTTTTCATTGTTTTTCCGCCTTTCCGTTTTGGAATAATTTTATAATAACACAAAACTTTTGCAATTGCACTACCTGAAACAAAAAAATATCAGGAAAACAGTTGTTGTTTTTACAGTTCTTTTTGATTTATACTAACACACAGAGTAATCTAATCTCTGACAAAGGTATGTAATCCGTAAAAGAAAAAGCCATTACCGCCTTTGCAGTAATGGTTTTTTGTGGACCTGGTGGGTAAATACAGAGTTGCTTTACCACTAATTTCGACTTTCGGGAATCGCTGCTGTTTCTCTGTCGCTTAGCGGCTCGACGGGCGGAAAACCCTTCACCGAAAGGTTTTCTCTTCGCCCTTTCGAACCCCACCCATAAAAAACAAGGATTATACCTCTCGGTATAACCCTTGTTTTGGTGGACCTGGTGGGATTCGAACCCATGACCTCTCGGATGCGAACCGAACGCTCTCCCATTCGGTAAGGTTATAGCCCCTACTAAAATAAGAATAAAATGTTGTTAAAAATAACCATATGTCATTTTATGTCTTATTTGGTCCAATGATTTTATTGTATTATATCATTATGTGAAACACATATTTAAGCAGAAAATTAAAATTTGCATTAAATGTGTTGTGTTTTAGTGATTTTGTTCGCATCTCCCTTAAACTAAACAACAAAATAAACGGTAAGTAAAATGAGGTAGTGGCTTGAACTTCCAAGATGTTACCTCATTTTACTTGCTACAAATAGAACTATAGTAAATATGTTTTGTAATATTAAAATTAACAAATTAGTTCTTATGCTTACATGAATCTAACTCTATCAAAAAATTATTTAAAGCTCTTTTAAGTACATAGGGTCGGTAACAAACTTATCTATACATTTATACTTCAAGTACCCATCTTTATCAGGAGTAATTTCTATACGAAACTGAATATATTGATTATATAATCTTCCCCTT
>JAZNPG010000104.1:0-1984 GCA_045589555.1 Acutalibacteraceae bacterium | reverse complement strand
GGTCAGCTTATGGGCTTTTACGGAATTGAATGCGGCAACGTGCTTGGAATAGGCGGAGGATTTTTTGCGGCACTTGCGGGAATTTCCGTCCTTGCCAACGAAGAAAAGGAACGTACAGCGGAATTCCTGCTGACACACCCCATAAGCAGAGTTTCAATCATTGCACAGAAGCTTTTGTCGGTACTGACTCAGGTTGTTGTGCTCAATATTGTTGTGGTTGCTGTAAGCCTTATTTCAGCTGCTGTCATTGACGAGAGCTTTGAGATGAAGGAATTTATGCTCCTGCACGTTGCATATCTTATTATGCAGCTTGAAATCTGCTGTATCTGCTTCGGTATTTCCGCATTCATAAGACGTGGAAGTATCGGCATAGGTCTTGGTCTTGCCCTTGCGTTCTACTTTATGAATCTTGTATGCAATATGACTGAACAGGCTGAGTTTCTTCGTTATATCACGCCCTACGCTTACGCCGAGGCAAGCAATATAATTTCCGAAGGAAAACTTGATACGGTGCTGATTGTCATAGGCATAATAATTGCTGTAATCGGTGCAGCGGTCGGATTTGTAAAATACACGAAAAAAGACATTGCTTCATAAAAACTCATCCCGATAATTCCTTTGCGGAGTTATCGGGATTTTGTTCTATAATGTTCGGTATCTTGTCTTTGTGTAGCCATTTGCGGCTTTATGTGATAAAACGAAATTCATCAAATTCTTCTAATCGGGAAACTCTGAGTCTTGCCATAATTTAAAATCAAGCACTTATTTTTTAAGCATTGCGACAATCCATTCAGGGTTAGGAGCTTTGAGGGTCTTATCCCTTGCCATATCTTCCATAACACCCTGAACGGCAGCCCAGAAGCAAGCTGAAAGCTGTTTCGGATCACCTTCTCTGAAAGTGCCTGCTTTCTGACCTGCCTCTATTATTTTAGCGGAGTTTTCAATCTGATTTACAGAAAGTGCTGTCTGCCGTGCCTCTTCGGGCATACCCGGCCGCCTTGCCTGTCCCATAAGGACAAACATATCGAAAACCCACGGCTGTTCATCGGCGTATGAGAACAGCCTTTTTAAAAATTCCGTAAAGAATATTTCAGCCGGAACATCTGCCATTTTATCAGGTGCTTTTGTTGCCGCCGCACCCATTTTCACAAGCTCCAGCAGCAGTTCTTCCTTTGATTCAAAATAATGGAACATAAGCCCCGTACTCATGGAAACCGCTTCAGCTATATCGGATATTTTGGTTTCGTGAAAACCCTTTTCTACAAATAAATGAAGTGCTGTCATAAGAATTGCCTTGCGGCGTTCTTCTTTTTGTTCTTTACGAGTCATAATTTCACCTTTAAATTTCTGTATTTCTTTTCTGCTTTTTAAGTATTCTCTGTACTGCAAACTTTCCGCTTGCAACCGCAACGGGAAGTCCGCCGGGAGAATTTGTCCACTGACCTGCAACATAAAGATTTCTGATTCCTTTAAGCTGACCCTTCATTTTAATCTGCTTTCCTGCAGGTGTTGTAACAAAGCTCATGTAGCTGCCGTGATATGCACCGCAGTATCTTTCATAGGTTACGGGAGTCCATGCGTCAAGGAATTCAAGAGAACCGCTCATTTCGGGGAATGCCTTTTCGATACGCTTTGCAACTTCCGATACAAGTGTGTCCTTTGTCTTTTCGTATTCTTCCTTTGAAAGACTCTTCCAGAAATCAAAATCCTCGTCAGACTGGGTAATGCAGGTCTGGATTACCATTTTATCGTCCTTAATATAGATATCATCATAATTATACAGCTTTACATACATTCTGTCAAATGTTCTGCTGCCGATTTTTACAGGCTCAACCTCTGCGAAGGTTGTTTCACCCGCAGCGTCAGTTCTGTTTACCGCAAAAGCAACCTGAAAGCCGCTTGTTGCAGGGTACGCCTTAGGGTTGTCGTAAGCCTCCTTTAATTCCTTCGGCATATATTTGTTCGGAAGAAGCTTGTTGAAAAG
>JAZNPG010000103.1:0-2776 GCA_045589555.1 Acutalibacteraceae bacterium | reverse complement strand
GAAGGCAAAATCCTCGCTTTCGGCAGGTACGGCGGTGATAGCGCTCTGCGTATCGTGACCGCAAACGCTGATAACGTCAACGTCCTTGATTCCGCATTCCTCGCAGATATCGTCGGTCACCTTGCCGAGAACTGTTCCCGAAGGCACGATTTCTCCGAGAAGCTTTGAGGGAATACCGAGCTTTTCGATATAGTCGGTTGCCCATGACTTTGTTTCAAGGTCAATCATCTGTGAGGTTGTTGCGATTGAATATTCGGTTGTCATTTTGCCTGTGAGAAGATAACCGAAAAGGTCGGGCATAAAGAGAAGCTTATCCGCTCTTTCAAGAATGTGGGGGCGGTATTTTTTGAGCGCATAGAGCTGATAAACGGTGTTAAGCTCCATGAACTGGATGCCCGTAGTGGCATAAAATTCATCGTTGGGAACGGTTTCGGCGCATTCCTCGATAAGACCCTTTGTGCGTTCATCTCTGTAATGAACGGGGTTTTCAAGCAGGCAGCCGAATTCGTCGATAAGACCGAAATCAACGCCCCATGTGTCAATGCCCACGCTGTCAAAGCCGCCTGCAAGCTTGGCTTTGACGATGCCCTGCTTGATTTCGTGGAAAAGGCGCAGAACATCCCAGTACATCGTGTCGCCGATTTTTACGGGGTCATTTGAAAAACGGTGAACCTCTTCGAGAGTTATTTTTTTGCCGTCAAAAGAGCCGAGAATAGCTCTTCCGCTCGAAGCGCCGAAGTCTATGGCAAGAACTCGTTTGTTCATTTTGTGAAACTCCTTTTCACTTGAAAATTATTGAATAACAACGCCCTTTTTGAGGATGATGTTTGCATAGATGGCTGTTTCGCCTGTTGCGATAACTGCGTAAGCCTTCTTTGCTCTTTCATAGAAAGCAAAACGCTCAACAAGCTCAAAATTCTTTTCGCCCTCTTCGGCAGTTACGGTCTTTTTGTATTCAGCCCAGATGGGAGGAGGGTTTGAAGCATCGCCGTTATCCATGAGAGCAACGGGAGCGTCAACATATGTATCAAGAGGCATGAGCTTGAGAACGGCATCGAGAATTTCGTTAACGCCGTGACCGTCAAGGCGCACAAGGCGCTGAGCAATCGAAGCGGCAGGGAAGTTGCCGTCGCCGATAACGATTTCGTCGCCGTGACCCATTTCCATAAGGATTTTGAGAAGCTCGGGAGAGATGATGGGGGAGATGTTTTTAAGCATGGTTATATATCCTTTCTTTTAATTGTTTAGTTAATAACGAAGAGTGAATAGTGAATAACTGAAGGCGGACTCTGTCCGCACCTGATTTTATCAGTGAAAAATAAATAAGTTAAGAAAGATTTTTATTTTTGCTTGTGTTTAAAGAAGCAATAAGCATTTTCTTTATGCTTATACAATTGTTTTTCAAAAATCGGAATTCATCAGGCAGATATCCCGTTTGCTCAAGAACAATCAGCCAGTATTCCGTTTCTGATGCTTCTTTAAGAGAAAGTTGCATTTTGAAGATAAAATCTTCTTTGCTTACAGCATATCTTGCTTCGTGAATATTTGCGCCTATACTTGTGCCGCTTCGCAGAATCTGCTTGGATAAAACAAATTCTTTCTTTTCGGCAACAAGCCATTTATGGTAATTTACAATGTCTATTGCAAAATTTACCGATTGATTTGACAGAGGACCGTTGTTCATCTGAAAAACTCCTTAAAACTACGGTTGTGGGCGAAGCCCACCCGAAACTATTCAATATTCACTATTACCTATTCACTACATTATTGCATACATGTTATACATACTGCTGTAGATGCCGTCTTTTTTCATGAGCTCGGAGTGGGAGCCCTGCTCTGCAATGCCGTCCTCTGTAAGAACGATGATTTCATCGGCATTGCGGATTGTTGTAAGACGGTGGGCAATAGTGAGAGTTGTTCTGCCCTTTGCAAGACGCTCAAGCGATTCCTGAACAAGCTTTTCGCTTTCGTTATCGAGAGCGGAGGTTGCTTCGTCGAGCAGAAGAATAGGCGGATTTTTAAGGAATACTCTGGCAATCGAAATTCTCTGCTTCTGACCGCCCGAGAGTTTGACGCCTCTTTCGCCGATATAGGTGTTGTATCCGTCGGGCAGGGCGCTGATGAAATCGTGAGCGCCTGCCTGCTTTGCGGCTTCGATGATTTCATCCATCGAGGCATCTGCCTTGCCGTAGATAAGGTTATCGAGGATTGTTCCGCTGAAAAGGTAAACATCCTGCGCAACTACGCCGATGTTTGAGCGCAGCGAATGAAGGGTTATATCTTTTATGTTTTTGCCGTCAATCAGGATATCGCCGCTTTCGGGCTCATAAAATCGGGGGATGAGGTTGCAGAGCGTTGTTTTTCCGCCGCCGCTGGGTCCCACAAGCGCAAGGTTTTCGCCCTTTTTAAGGTGGAGATTGAGGTTGTGGAGCACCTCTTTTTCACCCTTGACATAGCTGAAGCAAACGTTTCTGAATTCAATTTCGCCCTGAACGTTTTCGATGTCAGCGGCGTTTTCGCTGTCAACAATTTCGGGCTTTTCGTCCATGATTTCCGCAAAGCGTTCAACGCCCGTTATACCTCGGCTGAACTGTTCGCTGAAATCAACGATTGTTCTGATTGAGCCGAGAAGAGTTGAAATCAGAAGAAGGCTTGCGGCAAAATCGCCTGCCGAGGTTATGCCGTTTTTCATCAGCAGAGCGCCCATTGCAACAACGCAGATGTATGTAATGCCGTCAATGAGCTTTACCGTTGCATGAAACTGCGACATATATTT
>JAZNPG010000102.1:0-5302 GCA_045589555.1 Acutalibacteraceae bacterium | reverse complement strand
CTTGATGATTCCGAATGGAAAATAGTAATCAATTCACTCAATGATTTAAGAAACTCTCTTATTCAGCAAGGAAGATATAAGGATTTTGTTGATGACATTATGATAAAATTAATCAACACTAAACCTAAAAGAAAACCTCTCTTTTGGAGGTGAAAATATGGATTACACACTTTGCGGAGATTATCGTTTGCCGAATCTTTTACCGACCCAAGAGGAAGAATATGATATCGGCATATACGGTCAAAGATATTTCAGATACATAAAAGAACACGATAGGATTCTTTTCATAAATCTCCTTACCACCGGAAAACTCAACGAGCATGTTGCAGAGGTTGACACCCGTGCTCAAACCATGGAATCAATGCTCGTAAAGCAAATAGCAAAACAGGAAGGCATAAACGAAGTGCTCAAAGAGCAGGATCAGATAGAATGGGTGAAAAGGATGAACAGCATCAGAAGCAGGGTAAAAGAAATTATATGGAATGAAATAGTGTAGCAGCAAAAAAGCATCGGCAAATTTTTTGCCGATGCTTTTTATCATTTATCTTTGTGTATTCTGTTCACCAATGCCGCAAGTTCAAATCTGCTGTGAACCTCGAGCTTTCTGTAAATATTTTTGGTGTGATCTTTAACTGTGTGTTCGGAAATGAAAAGTATTTTTGCAATATCGCCATTGCTGTAACCGTAACCGATAAGGTCAACAACCTCAAGTTCGCGTTTTGTAAGGGTATCAAGAATGCTTTCGGAAGTTTTTTCTTCTGCAATGGGTTCTTCGGAGGGCTCTTTTTCGGGAATCCGTCTGTTGAGGTTATAGAGGAAGAACGGCTCAAGCTGAAGATAAACGAAAGCAAGAATTATCATTATTACCGAATAGGCAAGATTGAGCATATTTGCCGCGGAGCGGAACATTTCCACCATAGTTCCCTGAACAAGAACAGCTCCAAGGGCAAGACCGATTATAATCGGAGTAATAAAACGGGAAGGATATCCTTTTGCAAGAACAAGTCCGTAAAGCGGAAGCATCTGGCAGGGCATCATTCCGATTCCGATAAAAACGCAGGCAACGTATGCAACCGGTGAAACATAGGAAGAGATGTAGGCAAGGAGAAATCCGATGCAGCCGATTGCCATGCAAACCGAAATTGAACGGAAAGGATGGATATTCGCTTTTTTATAAAGACTATATATTATGATGCTGGCCGCCGCATCAACAAGATAGGTTATAAAAACGCCGTGCTGAATTTCGCCGGAAATTGCCGGGCCGGAAACCGCCATAAGCGCACTTATAAAAAACATGATATAGGTTCCGGTAAGGAGCTTTTTCGGTGCGGTAAGGCCGTCGCTTTTTTTAACAAATTGCGGACAGGCTTCGGAATTTGCCGGCATTTTTATAAAAAAGAACAAAACGGCGGAAACCGCGATAACCGTAACTATCCTGAAAACGGGGAATGTTATGGGCAAAAAATCGTTTTGAACCACCGCAATCAGAACAAGCGCAACGCCGTATGCAAGGGTAAGATGTATTATCGCCGTATTTTCGGTAAAAAAGTTTATTATGGTAAAAGACTCAAAGCCAATAATAAAACAGCAGAAGAAAACATGGGCATAGATAAACAAAAGAAGCGCTTCTTCCCCAACAGGGAAAAACAGCCCGATTACTGTCAGCAAAGCAAGGCAAAGCACGATCCTTTCCGCCCATATTACAAACCGCGGCAGGAAAATCATAAATGCAATGCAAAGAACATATGCCAGGGCGATGATTGCCGTAATATTATCCATCGAAACCGGAAGAGGCGTTCTTCCGTCAATGGTAAGGGAAGGTCCCATAAAATAGATAAATCCCATTTGCCAGAAGGTGAACATTGCAAAACAGATAAGCAGCCAAAGGGGTTTTTTTAGGCGTTTTCTTTGGTTTTCAAAAAGAAGCCGGTTGTTCATGGTTTTCCCTCCTTATTTTTATGAAAAACTGCGTTTTTACCCCTTTTTTTATAAAAACCCCCCGAGTGTGGGATATTAAAAAGCAAGGATTTTATCTATAATTCAGTCAGAAAGACCGATTTCAATTACATAATATCACAGGATATTCCATATATCAACAAAAATTGAAGCGGTCGGAAAGAACGGAGGGAGAATATGCTGCACTTTTTAAACAGCATTAAAGTTGACAAAAAAACTATGCGGTTTTATGCGGAATGTTCCCTTTGCGGAAAGCGAAAGCTCGGTCCGCCGGTACCCATTTTATGCCGCGGAAGAAAAAGGCTTGAAAACTGCGAAAAGGGAAAATCAAATCCTTTAAGCCAAAAAGTTTTCAATCACGTAAAAGCCGCGGCAATGCAGATCCTTGCGGTGCATTTTAACCAATGCAGAAGCTGCCTTTGCTGGGTGTGCGACGATTGTTATGACGAAAACGATCCCTGCGGTGCCTGCAAAAAGTGTTCCGAAAAAAGAAAAAACGCACTTGCAAAATGCGAAAACATATAAGGAGTGAATTTTATGGGATTCCTTGAAAGAGCAATAAGAAAAGGAGTAAGCCAGGGAGTCGGCAGAGCCATGGGAGAAGCGCTGAGCAAGGCAATAGAACCCCATGCAAACGAGCTTGCAAACAAAGCGGCACAGCGCATTGACGAAGCAGCCGCAAAAAATGAAGAATACGAAAATCAGAGAAGACAAAATTCCGCTTTTAACGGCGCGTTCGCAAATCTTGAAAGAGCTGCGAACGATTATGCAACCCAGCTCGGCAAAAATATGAAAATCTGCTCCGGCTGCGGAGAAACCGTTACCGCAGATAAAAAATTCTGTCCCCATTGCGGCGCAAAACTTCCGGAGCAGACCGTTGCGGAAGGCGCTGTTTGCCCGAACTGCGGAAAACAGAATTCCATAGGAACAAAATTCTGCCAGGATTGCGGAACAAAGCTTCCGGCGGCAGTTGCGGAAGAACAGGCGCAGCTTATGAAGGACGACGCGGTTATGGCGGAATGGGACGAAAAGCTTGCCGTTTACCCCAAATGGACTTTGGGCGGAAAAGATTATTATATCGAAGAATATGACGCCGGAACTTTCGGCTTTTCCGCAAGATTTGCAACGCCTGTCGGCGCCCAGGCGGCAGTACGGCAATACAGAGAAGTTCTTTTGCAGAACGGATTCCGTCAGGCGGGTCAGTATCCGAACATAGAAAACCTTTATAAAAGAATAAACGGAACGGTATATCATGTAGATACGGAGCATTGCTTTGAAGGCGACAGCGACTGTCCGCAGATATATTTCAACGCCGCGGAACCTTACGGCGGTTTTGATTATGTAAAACCGGAACCGAAAAAACAGCTTGAACTTAAAGACCTTAAAGGACTTTTTAAACGCTGAACAAAATTCAGAAAAATATAAAAAGGAGGACAACACCATGAAAAAACTTTTGGCATTATTTTTGGCGGCCATGATGCTGCTCTCGCTTTCCGCCTGCGGCGGAGGAAACAAAAAGGACGTTGTAGGAACCTGGCACATAGTTGACGAAACAACTCAGACGGAATACGGACTTGGAATCCAGTTTGAGAAAGACGGAACCCTTCGCTACGGACTTACGGAGGAAATGTTCGGGGAAGACGTCAGCGAAGAGGACCTTGCCGCTCTTGATTTTCTTATGAAAATGGAATATAAAATCAAAAGCGATACGGAAATGGAAGTTACCATGAAAGCGCTTATGGGCCTTGCAAAGGAAAAAGTTACCGTTACATATTCCCTTGACGGCGATACCCTTGTTTTTGATGGTGTAACTTATACAAGGGTTAAATAAGGAGGTGCGAAAATGGCAAGATTCTGTCGGGAATGCGGAAGCGAACTTAAACCGGGAATCGCCTTCTGCACCGAATGCGGAGCCAAAGCTCCGGAAGAAATAAAACCGGAAGTCATTCACGAACCGGTGCCTGCACCAAAACCTGTGCCGGCACCGATACCGAAAGCAACTCAAACGCAAGCTTCTGCGCCGGCACCGGCAGCCGCTCCTTCGGAGGAGGCTCCGGCAAAAGGAAGCAAATATGAACCGATCACCACCTGGGGATACGTGGGAATACTTCTTCTGATGTGTCTTCCGGTAATCGGATTGGTTTTTGTTATAATCTGGGCCTGCGGAGGCTGCACAAAAATAAACAAACGCAATCTTTCAAGGGCGTATCTCATCTTTATGGCAATAAGCCTTGTGATAAGCATAATTATCGGCATTATAATCGGCATAACAGCCGGAGCAGCAGCCGCGGCAGCGGGTTCAATTTTTACCGATACTCCGGCCATAACTGAACCGCGGAGCGAAACTGAAAACAAAGGCGGACTTTCTTCAATCTTCGATGCTCTCGAAGGAATCACCGGAAACGAAAACCAACCCGGATATGGAAGCTCTTAACGAGCTTGAACAGATACTTAACGGCCTTGAGGGTATAACCGGCGAGGAAAGCGGTTACGGTGACCTTATCGACGGCGCTCAGAAGGCAAACGAGGATGCCGAAGCCGCAAACAACGGCTGGCCAAAGGAGCTTCGGAAATATCCCGGCGGAACGGCAACGGAAATTGCTTCCTACCGTACCGAAATTTCCGGTACAACAAAGGAAGAAATGCTTGGATATATCGAACAGCTTAAAGCTGACGGATACGTTTACACCGATTTTTATGATTTTGGCTTAACCGAAGACGATATGCTCGGAATGGACGGCTGGTGGGGAACCAACGGAGAAATATATCTTTCCCTTTCCTATTACGAGGGAACCGTGACCGTTGACCACACTTACGAACTTCCGAATCTTGAAGATTATTTCGGATAAACAACACAGATTATTTTTTAAGGAGGAAATTATTATGGCATTTTGCGGAAAATGTGGAACCGAATACGAAGAAGGAGCAAAATTCTGCCCTTCCTGCGGAGCATCAACAGAAATCATCGAAGAACCGGCACCGGTTATTGAAGAACAGCCTGTGGAACAGACTCGGCCGGAAAACTTTGCCGATAAATTTGCGGCAATGAACGAAACCCCCGATAACCCCGATTCCTATACTGCGGAGGATATCGGCGCAAACCAAATTATGGGAATCCTTGCCTATTGCGGACCGCTTGTTCTTGTCCCCATTCTTGCGGCAAAGGAATCTCCCTTTGCAAAGTTTCATTCCAACCAGGGACTTGTACTTATGATTTTGCATATCATAATCATCATCGCCTGCACGGTTCTTGCGGTTATTCCGATAATCGGCTGGATAATCGGACTTATTCTTCCCCTTGTTTCCTTCGTTCTTGCAGTGCTCGGAATCATCAATGTTATTAACG